>NZ_JBIYCZ010000004.1:0-387129 GCF_044908245.1 Bacillus sp. RC242 | reverse complement strand
GCGCTTTTTGCTTCGTCCGAGGGAGTGAAATGACCAACAGATTCTAGCCACTGTAGCTGGATTACAATAAAAAGCGAAAGTGGCTCGCTCAGAATCTTTGGACATTGGAACTCCTGACAGAGAAGCGCTTTTTGCTTCGTCCGAGGGAGTGAAATGACCAACAGATTCTAGCCACTGTAGCTGGATTACAATAAAAAGCGAAAGTGGCTCGCTCAGAATGTAAGGTGGATGGAGCTTCTGACCTTGAGGCGCTCTTTGCCTCCTGGGAAGAAGCGAAGCCGCCAAACATTCTAGCCACTGTAGCTAGCTTACAACAAAAAGCGAAAGTGGCTCGCTCAGAATGTAAGGCGAAGCCACTCTTTTCTTACTTGCGCTTTTTCTTTTTCTTCTTGAATCCTGGTACATTTTCAAAGAATCCTTTTTTCTTCTTACCATTACCATTACCATTACCATTACCATCTTTTTTCCCTGGCTGACTAGCGGATGTGGATGCAGATGCTGATGCTTTTCCTTGTCCACCACGATCAAACTTTCTTCCTGTGCCGCGTTCACCACCGCGCTCATTACTACGTTCGCTACGTCCACCGCGTTTCTTTCTGCCTGTTCTTGGCTGTTCAATCACAACTGGACGATCTTTGAACTTACGACGAGGTGTGCCTTTCATGCCAACGATTTCAAAGTCGATTGCGCGCTCGTCTTTATTTACGTTAATAACACGAATTGTAATTTCGTCACCGATGCGGAATACGTTACCTGTACGTTCCCCAATCATCGCAAAATGTTTTTCGTCATAACGGTAGTAATCATCTGTTAAATAGCTAACGTGTACAAGACCTTCAATTGTATTTGGAAGCTCTACGAATAAACCGAAGTTTGTTACAGAGCTAATCATACCGTCATACTCTTCGCCAATCTTATCAACCATATACTCTGCTTTTTTCATTTCATCTGTTTCACGCTCTGCTTCAACAGCGCGGCGTTCCATATTAGAAGAGTGCTCTGCAATCTCAGGTAAGTTTTCACGCCATTTCGCTTGCGTTTCGTTGTCTACTTTACCATTAATGATGTATTCACGAATCAATCTATGAACAATCGTATCTGGGTAACGACGAATTGGCGATGTGAAATGCGTGTAGAACTCAGTTGATAAACCAAAATGTCCTAAGCTGTTCGAATCGTAACGTGCTTGCTTCATAGAACGAAGCATAACTGTTGAAATGACTATTTCTTCCGGCTGACCTTGAACCATTTCAAGAATTTGCTGCAATGCACGAGGGTGTATTTCATTCGCACGTCCTTTTACTGCATATCCGAAGTTTGTTACAAACTCGAAGAAACGCTCAAGCTTATCTTCTTTCGGATCTTCATGGACACGGTACATAAACGGTACGTTCATCCAGTGGAAATGCTCCGCTACTGTTTCGTTCGCAACAAGCATAAACTCTTCAATTAACTTCTCTGATACAGAACGATCACGCATTACAACATCAGTCGGTTTTCCTTCTTCATCTACTAGTACTTTCGCTTCTTTAAAGTCAAAGTCAATCGCACCACGGCGCATACGTTTTTCACGTAAAATTTGTGCTAACTGCCCCATTTCTTTAAACATTGGTACTAGCGGCTCGTAGCGTTCAATTAGCGCTTCGTCTTCATCTTCTAAAATGCTTCTTACGTCAGCATACGTCATACGCTCTGTCGTTTTAATTACACTTTGGAAAATCTCGTGTTTTACAACATCGCCTAGATTGTTGATTTCCATTTCACAAGATAGTGTCAGACGGTCTACTTTCGGATTTAATGAACAAATACCGTTTGATAAACGATGCGGAATCATCGGAATTACACGGTCTACAAGATATACACTCGTTGCTCTCTCTGCCGCTTCAACATCAATTGGAGAACCTTCTTGAACGTAATGACTTACATCCGCAATATGAACGCCAAGCTTATAGTTACCGTTCTCAAGCTTCGTTACTGTAACAGCATCATCTAAGTCTTTTGCATCTGCACCGTCAATTGTAACAATCATTTGATCACGTAAATCACGGCGATCTTTTATATCTTCTTCTGAAATCGTTTCTGGTACACTGTTTGCATGCTCCATCACCTCTTCAGGGAACGCTAAAGGTAAATGATGTTTATGAATAACAGATAAAATATCTACCCCTGGGTCATTTTTATGACCTAGAATTTGAATAACTTCACCTTCCGCACTTAAACGATTCTCTGGATAACTCGTAATTTTCACAACTACTTTATGGCCTTCTACAGCGCCCATTGATGCGCTTTTCAAGATGAAAATATCACTTGTCCAACGCTTATTATCAGGTATAACAAACCCAAAGTTCTTCGATTCTGTATATGTACCAACTAATTCTTTCGTTCCACGCTCTAAAATACGAACGATTGTACCTTCTGGGCGTGATCCACTTGATTGTGAGCTAACACGTGCTAATACTGTATCACCATGAAGTGCGCCGTTTAATTCTGTGGGTGGAATGAAAAGATCATCATCTCCAGTTTTCTTCTCTTCTGGAACAACGAACGCAAAACCACGTGCGTGCCCAATTAATTTACCGCGTACTAAATTCATTTTTTCTGGAAGACCGTAGCGGTTACTACGTGTGCGGATAACAAGCCCCTTCTCTTCCATCATTACAAGTGCCTTTACGAAATCTTTAAAGCCCTCAGAGCCTTCGATTCCAAATGCCGATTCTAATTCTTGTATCGTTAACGGTTTATACGCTTCTTCCCTCATAAATAATAACAACTTATCAATATGTTCTTGCATGATTTCTTCCAAGCAGAAATACCTCCTTTAAACCCTTATATTATTTAGTGTATCCGAAAGATGGGGGATGTATAAAGTGAAACTTTAATCATCTCCCAATGATTTTTTACAGCTTTCATAAAGTGTAACTTTAACCAGTGGTTTTTTGTCCGTCCCCACTGATTATTAGCCCACAAATAGCGGGATAAAAATTCCCTTATGAAAAAAAGAGGCAACTAGACCTTACCAATCTAGTTGCTCCAAGAAGTTATATACATCCTCATGTAGCACATCACGTTCTTTATCAAGTGTAATGACATGCGTAGAGTCTTCATACCATTTAATGTCTTTTAACGTAGATTCTACACCGTTATAAATAATGTTAGCACTATCTGTATTAATCATCTCATCATGACGTGCTTGTACAACGAATGTTGGAGCATAAATCATATCAACATTATTGCGTACGTCACGAATCAACTCCTGTAATGCTTTTAATGTATTCATTGGTGTCTGTTTAAATTCAAACATTTCCTGCTCAATTCGTTCTGGTGATTTTTGCTCACGCTTTTTATATTCGCGGGCATATGCCAATATACCTTGGTACATAATTTCTTCACTTTTAATGTACATCGGTGCACACATTGGTACAACACCTAAAATCGGTAATGTATAAGCAAGTTTTAATGAGAATACTCCGCCTAATGATAATCCAACCGCAGCTATTTTCTCGTAACCTTGATCTTTTAAATGCTGGTAGGCATTCATTACATCTTTCCACCAGTCTTCAGGGCCTGTATGAACAAGCTCTTCTGGTGGTACACCGTGTCCTTTGTAAATTGGCGCATGACAAGTATAGCCTTTCTTCTCTAAGAAACGCCCTAGCATGCGTACGTCAGCTGAGTTCCCTGTGAATCCATGTAATAATAAAACAGCGCGGTCTCCACCTTCAAATGTAAATGGTTTCGGAGATGCTAATTTCATCATGTACTTCTCCTCTTTCTCTTCTGTAATCTAGTCGTATTCTTTCTATTCTTAGTGTACCATATTTATAATTCTATAATCTAATTAGAAACTTTTTTTGAATAACAAATCAAAAAAAGAAGAACCATTAGCATAATCCGCTAACGCTTCTTCTTTTAATTTTATAAATTTAAGTACGTAACACCAATTGTTAGTACGAAGAATAGTACAGCTAAGACAACTGTAACACGGTTTAATACCGCTTCAATTCCACGTGCTTTTTGCTTACCAAACAATTGCTCTGCACCACCTGAAATAGCGCCTGAAAGGCCTGAGCTATTACTAGACTGCATAAGTACCATAACAATCATTAAAATCGATACAATAATAAGTAAAACTGATAATAACGTATGCACTTGGCGTACCTCCTACAAAGATTCAGTTAGTTTAAATGTTAGCATAAATCCTATAGAAAAGCGAGAGCCTATAGTGTCGCTCTCGCTTTTCTTCTATTACATAAACACCATTGCGAATAACGGTCCGAGCAAACATGTCAAAATTGCTGTTAATGTCATTGTTACCGATCCAATAACACCTTCATGCTCATTATTTTTCATCGCTCTCATAACACCCATAATATGAGACGCACATCCAAAGCCAATCCCTTTACCAACTGAGTTTGTAACACGGCTCCATTTTAATAAAATTGGTCCTGAAATCGTTCCAGTAATCCCTGCGATAACGACGAATGCTGCTGTTAAGGACGGGACACCACCAACTTGTTCAGATACACTCATCGCAACTGGCATTGTCACTGATTTTGGTAAAGAAGATAAAATTAAGCTTTTATCTGTTCCCATAAGTGTGGCGATAGCAAAATCACTTGCAATAGCAACTGTTGTACCTACTAATACACCACCAGCAATTGGTACAACATATTTTTGCAGAACATGACGTTGTTTATAAAGCGGGATTGCAAATGCTACAACACCTGGTCCGAGTAGCTTCGCAATCCAGCCACCACCACTTTCCATATAATTTTGATATGGTATATCAAGCACTATAAATAAGAAAGCCATTAATCCTGTTGCAACAAGCATTGGAATGGTAAATGGCGTTGGAAATAATCCGTAGATTTTTTTAGATAATTGATATAATAGCACCGTAAAAAGAACCCAACCGATTCCGATTAATATTTGGCTCATTGTGTCTCTTTTTCCTTTCTATTCGCAAGATATTGTCCTGTATGTCCTGCGACAATAATAATTAAAAACGTACTCGCTACAACTGTAATGAAAAGAGAAATTCCTTTACTCATAAAAAAAGCACCGTAATTCATTAAGCCAAGCGTTGGCGGAATTAATAAAAACGGCATAATAGCAACGAGTGTTTCTGCTCCTAAATCAAACCATTTCACTGGAAGTACTTTTAGGCTAAGTAAAACAAGTAGGAGGAACATACCAATCAAACTTCCCGGAATCGGAATATTCAACATTTCTTGCACCCAATTTCCAACCATATAAAATACATAAAGAGCAGCAATTTGGACAAGAATCTTTGTAAGTTTCATGTTCATCATCCCTCATGTTTATACGATCTTCTGTTAATATCCTTATCATAGTATAAATTGTAAAAACCTGCAATTTATCAAATCAACAACGAAAATCCACTATATTATACGCTTACACCCTTGATATGACTGCGTTTCCGAATGTAATTTACGTCAAAAACCTTGACCTAATATATAAAGTTTATATTTTCTGAATTTTTATGGTTATTATTTCAATAAAATAAAACCCTTAACTCCATTTTCATTCTGCCTTCTCTCTAGCACACATATATATAAAGATAGGTGGTGAACATATGTCTAAAAAAGTTCTCATTTTTTGTGACCCTGGAATCGACGATACGATAGCCCTCCTCCTCGCATTCTTTATCGATGAAATTGACATCGTTGGGATTGTCGCTGATTACGGCAATGTTCCAAAAGAAATGGCCGTACAAAATGCTCATTTTCTTAAACAAAAATCAATAAATAGAGATATAAAAATATTTGGTGGTTCAGAACGTCCTCTCAATGGATGTCCACCTGCTTTTTTTACCGATGTTCACGGTAAAAAAGGATTAGGACCAATCATCCCAAATGAAAAGTTACAAAACGGAGAAATGGAGAATTTCTTTGAAGTTATCCCTCTTATCGAGCAGTATAAAGACGAACTAATCATTGTAAGTTTAGGGCGACTCACTTCCCTAGCTATTTTATTTATTTTATATAAAAACTTAATGCAGCAAATTAAATCTTATTATGTAATGGGTGGTTCCTTTTTGCACCCAGGTAATGTAACTCCCGTATCAGAAGCGAATTTTTATGGTGATCCAATCGCGGCTAACATTGTATTACAATCCGCATCCAACATGTACATATACCCGTTAAATGTAACGCAGTATTCCATCGTTACACCTGACATGGCTGAATATATTGAGGCGAAAGGAAAGGCTTCTCTCGTCAAACCTCTATTCGATCATTACTACTATGGATATTACGAAAAAATTTTACCACAATTAAAAGGCTGCCCTTTTCATGACACGCTACCGATATTAGCTTTACTTGATAATTCTATGTTTACCTACTACAAATCACCAATTACCGTCATGACCGAATCTTACGCTCAAGGAGTAAGCATCGGTGATTTCCGCTCTTTAGTAGGATCAAGCCCATTCGTCAATCGGCCCTCACAGCAAATTGCTATAGATTTTGATTATAATCTCTTCTTTAAATACTTCATGTCACTTATGACAGACGAACAATTTTAGCATAAAAAAACAGACCGTGATTTCTCACGGTCTGTCGTTATTTTCTACAATTATCGTTTGATGTTGTAGAAAGATTTGATACCATCGTAAACAGCGATTTCGCCTAGTTCGTCTTCGATGCGTAATAATTGGTTGTACTTAGCAATACGGTCAGTACGGCTCATAGAACCAGTTTTGATTTGTCCAGCGTTAGTTGCAACTGCGATGTCAGCGATTGTAGCATCTTCAGTTTCACCAGAACGGTGAGATACAACTGCTGTGTAACCAGCACGTTTAGCCATTTCGATTGCTTCGAAAGTCTCAGTTAAAGTACCGATTTGGTTAACTTTAATTAAGATTGAGTTAGAGATACCTTTTTCGATACCTTCAGCAAGTTTTTGAGTGTTAGTTACGAATAAATCGTCACCAACTAATTGTACTTTATCACCGATACGCTCAGTTAATAATTTATGACCATCCCAGTCGTTTTCGTCTAAACCATCTTCAATAGAGATGATTGGGAAGTCTTTGCAAAGCTCTTCGTAGAAATCAACCATTTCTGCAGAAGTTAAGCCAGTACGGCCTTCGCCTGCAAGGTCATATTTACCAGTTTCTTTGTTGTAGAACTCAGAAGAAGCAACGTCCATTCCTAAGAATACGTTCTCGCCAGCTTTGTAACCAGCTTTTTCGATAGCTTCGATGATTACTTCTAATGCTTCACGGTTAGAACCAAGGTTTGGAGCGAATCCACCTTCGTCACCTACTGCAGTGTTAAGACCTTTGTCATGTAATACAGCTTTAAGTGCATGGAATACTTCAGCACCCATACGGATTGATTCTTTGAATGTTGGAGCACCAACTGGTAAGATCATGAACTCTTGGAAGTCAACGTTGTTATCAGCGTGAGAACCACCGTTGATGATGTTCATCATTGGAGTTGGTAATTGTTTTGCATTGAATCCACCAAGGTAACGGTATAATGGAAGACCTACGAAGTCAGCTGCTGCGTGAGCTACTGCCATAGATACACCAAGGATAGCGTTAGCACCTAGTTTACCTTTGTTTGGAGTGCCATCTAATTCGATCATAGCACGGTCGATACCAGCTTGGTCAGTTACGTCGAAACCAACGATTTCTGGAGCGATTGCTTCGTTAACGTTGTTTACTGCGTTAAGAACACCTTTACCAAGGTAACGAGATTTGTCACCGTCACGTAATTCTACTGCTTCGTGCTCACCAGTAGATGCACCACTTGGTACGATAGCGCGTCCGAATGCGCCGCTTTCTGTGTAAACTTCTACTTCTACAGTTGGGTTACCACGAGAGTCAAGGACTTCGCGAGCATAAACATCAATAATTGTTGACATAATAAATTCTCTCCTTTTTATATAAGCAAATTATTTAATAATTGTTTTACCTGTCATTTCTTTCGGTTGTTCCACATTTAAAAGAGTAAGCATTGTTGGGGCGATATCTCCTAAAATACCACCTTCACGAAGCTCTACATCATTTTTTGTAACGATGAAAGGAACCGGGTTAGTTGTATGAGCTGTCATTGGTCCACCTTCAGCAGTTAACTCCTGATCGGCATTACCATGGTCAGCAGTAATAAGTGCTACACCATCTTTTGCAAGAATTGCTTCTACAACTTTTCCTAAACATTCGTCAGTTGCTTCTACTGCTTTAATTGTTGGTTCCATCATCCCAGAATGGCCAACCATATCACAGTTTGCAAAGTTAAGAATGATAACATCATGTTTATCATTTTCGATGTCATTTACTAAAGCGTCCGTTACTTCATAAATGCTCATTTCAGGTTTCAAGTCATACGTTGCAACCTTCGGTGAGTTAATTAAAATACGCTCTTCTCCTGGGAATTCAGCCTCACGACCACCGCTAAAGAAGAATGTAACGTGCGGATACTTTTCAGTTTCCGCGATGCGAAGTTGCTTTAATCCCGCTTGCGCAACAACTTCACCTAATGTGTTATCAAGGTTCATTGGCTTGAATGCCACGTAACCATCTACAGTTTCACTGAAATGTGTCATACAAACGAATTCAGGAATGTGAGGTACTTTTTCACCACGATCGAACTCACGGAAGTCTTCGTTTGTAAATACACGAGCAATTTGAATTGCACGGTCTGGACGGAAGTTATAGAAGATAACTGCATCATCATTATTGATTGTTGCAACTGGCGTGTCATCTTCGTTAACAATTACAGACGGCAATACGAATTCATCATAGATACCATTTGCATAAGAGTCTTCTACACACTCTTCTGCTGATTTATAAGTAGGGCCTTCACCATTCACCATAGCACGGTAACATTTTTCTACGCGATCCCAACGCTTGTCACGGTCCATGGAGTAATAACGACCAGAGATAGTCGCGAATTGTCCTACTCCTGTTTCTTTAATTACTTCATTTGTTGCATCGATATAACCTTTTGCTGTTTGTGGTCCAACATCGCGGCCATCTAAGAATGCATGGATATATACTTTCTCCACACCTTCTTTTGCTGCTAAGCGAAGAAGAGCAAACATATGGTTCATGTGACTGTGCACACCACCATCAGAAAGTAAACCGAATAAATGAAGAGCAGTACCTTTTTCTTTCACGCTTTTAATTGCATTTTGGAAAGTTTCGTTCTGATCGAACTCACCTTCACGAATTGCAACGTTTACGCGTGTTAAGCTTTGATATACGATGCGGCCAGCACCGATATTTAAGTGACCAACCTCTGAGTTACCCATTTGACCTGCTGGAAGACCTACTTCCTCACCAGAAGCTGTAAGCGTTGTGTGAGGGAATTTGTTCCAGTAACCATCAAAATTAGGTTTCTTAGCTTGTGCTACAGCATTCCCGTAAGTTTCTTCACGTAGTCCGAAACCATCAAGAATGATTAAAGCTGTTGGCTTTCTCATTTTACCGCCCCCAGAAGACCTAAGAACGAAGCAGGCTCTAAGCTAGCACCGCCAACTAAAGCGCCGTCGATGTCAGATTGTGCCATATACTCTTTAATGTTTTCTGGTTTTACGCTACCGCCGTATTGAATACGAACAGCTTCTGCAGCTTCTGGAGAAACAGCTTCTGCAACAACTTTACGGATGTGCGCACATACTTCATTTGCATCTGCAGAAGAAGAAGATTTACCTGTACCGATAGCCCAGATTGGCTCATAAGCGATAACAGTTACTTTAACTTGCTCTTCTGTTAAACCTGCAAGTGCTTTTGTTACTTGACCCGCTACTAGATCAAATGTTTTTCCGCTTTCGCGCTCTTCTAAAGTCTCACCACAACAAACGATTGGTGTTAAACCATGTTCAAATGCTGCAAGAGTCTTTTTATTTACTGACTCGTCTGTTTCAGCAAACATTTCACGACGCTCAGAGTGGCCAAGTACTACGTAGCCTACTTTTAAGTCGCTAAGTGCTACTGGGCTAATTTCGCCAGTGAATGCACCATTTTTTTCGAAGTGCATGTTTTGTGCACCTACTTGTAAGTCAGTTCCTTCAGCCTTTGCTACTAAGCGCTCTAAGAATAGAGCTGGCGAACAAACTACTGCATCAACAGCTGAAGCTGCTGGGATTTGACCTTTAACTTCCTCTACGAAGCTAACTGCTTCAGCTAGAGTTTTATTCATTTTCCAGTTACCTGCGATAATTGGTTTACGCATGCTTTGCACCGTCCTTTTTCTTTGGCTGCTACTTATTTGTCGTTAAGACAAACTACACCTGGAAGCTCTTTACCTTCCATGAATTCTAATGACGCACCGCCGCCAGTAGAAATGTGGCTCATTTTATCAGCCATACCGAATTTTTCAACAGCTGCTGCGGAGTCACCACCGCCGATAACAGAGTATGTATCTTCTGCATCTGCTAATGCTTGCCCTACTGCTTTTGTACCTTCTGCGAATGGAGTCATTTCGAATACACCCATTGGTCCATTCCATACAACAAGCTTAGAGTTTTTAATTACATCTGCATAAATTTCACGTGTTTTAGGACCGATGTCCACGCCTTCCCATGTAGAAGGGATAGAGTCGATACCAACGATTTGAGTTGTTGCAGTTTCAGAGAATTCCTCTGTGATTACAACATCAACTGGCATATAGAAGTTTACGCCTTTTTCTTTTGCAAGTTGCATAAATTCTTTAGCTAGTTCAATTTTGTCGTTTTCACATAGAGATAGACCAATTTCATGACCTAATGCTTTAACGAATGTGTAAGCAAGTCCGCCACCGATGATTAAGTTATCTACTTTGTCTAATAGATGACGAATTACACCGATTTTATCTTTTACTTTCGCACCACCGATGATAGCTGTGAATGGACGTTCTGGGTTAGAAAGTGCTTTACCTAATACATCTAACTCTTTTTCCATTAATAAACCAGATACTGCTGGTAGGTAGTCTGCGATTCCTGCTGTAGAAGCATGAGCACGGTGAGCTGCACCGAATGCATCGTTTACGAAGATATCAGCAAGAGCTGCAAATTCTTTCGCAAGTTCTGCATCGTTCTTTTCTTCGCCCGCATAGAAACGTACGTTTTCAAGAACTAATACGTCGCCTTCGTTCATTGCTGCAACCATTTCTTGTGCAACTGGTCCGAATGCTTCGTCCGCTTTTTTAACATCTTTACCAAGAAGCTCGCCTAAACGTGCTGCTACTGGAGTAAGACGTAATTCTTCTACTGCTTGACCTTTTGGACGGCCTAAATGACTTGCTAAAATTACTTTCGCACCTTGCTCTATTAAATATTGAATTGTAGGAAGAGCTGCACGGATACGAGTTTCATCTGTAATTTTGCCTTCTTTCATAGGTACGTTGAAATCAACGCGGCAAAATACACGCTTACCTTTTAAATCTACGTCACGAATTGATTTTTTGTTCATTGGATTTCCCTCCGACTACTAGTTAGGATTGACAAAACCCATTCAAAAGCTTAACACATTTGCTTCTAAAACGAAAGAAGAGAGAGAGGGAACAAACCCTCTCCCTCGTTTTGTCATTGATTACTTATATACTTAAGAATTAAAGACCTTTAGAAGTCATGTATGCAGCTAGGTCTACTACGCGGTTAGAGTAACCAGTTTCGTTATCGTACCAAGAAAGTACTTTAACCATGTTACCTTCCATTACCATTGTAGATAATGCATCGATTGTAGAAGAAGCTGTACATCCGTTATAGTCGATAGATACTAATGGCTCTTCGCTGTATCCAAGGATACCTTTTAATTCGCCTTCAGAAGCTGCTTTGAATGCTGCGTTTACATCTTCAACTGTTACTTCTTTGTCAAGTTCAACAACTAAGTCAACAAGAGAAACGTTAGCAGTTGGAACACGTACAGCGCCGCCGTTTAATTTACCTTTAAGTTCTGGTAATACTAATGCTACAGCTTTAGCAGCACCAGTAGATGTTGGGATCATGTTTTCAGCTGCTGCACGAGCACGACGTAAATCTTTGTGTGGTAAGTCTAAGATTTGTTGGTCGTTAGTGTAAGAGTGAATTGTTGTCATCATTCCGCGTTTTACGCCGAATTTTTCGTTTAATACTTTAGCGAATGGAGCTAGACAGTTTGTAGTACAAGAAGCATTAGATACTACGTTGTGGTTAGCTGCATCGTATTGTTCGTGGTTAACACCCATAACTACAGTGATATCTTCGTCAGAAGCTGGAGCTGAGATGATAACTTTCTTAACTGATCCACCTAAGTGTTTCTCAGCGTCTGATTTTTTAGTGAAACGGCCAGTAGATTCTACTACTACTTCTACTCCGTAGTCGCTCCATGGTAATTGAGCTGGGTCACGCTCAGCGATAACTTTAATTTCTTTACCGTTAACAACGATGCTGTTTTCGTTAGCAGATACTTCTGCATTTAAAGTTCCGTGAACTGTATCATATTTTAAAAGGTGAGCTAATGTTTTAGCATCTGTTAAGTCGTTGATTGCTACTACTTCTACCTCAGAGTTGTTAAGAGCTGCGCGGAATACGTTACGTCCGATACGTCCAAATCCATTAATACCAATTTTAGTCATTTAAATTTCCTCCTTGGGGGATTATATTAAAGGGTAATACCCTTTGTTAATTGTTTTGCTGCACCTTCATCTGTAATTAGAATTGAAGTGTGCCCTTGCTTTATTACAGCCTGTATTGCTTTTGCTTTTGAAGAACCTCCAGCGACTGCGACAACGTGAGATACATGTTGTAAATCTTCAAGTTGCATACCAACTGTTCTTACTTTATGAACAACATTTCCTTGTTCATTAAAGTAGTAACCGAAAGCTTCGCCAACTGCTTCGCTTGCCTGAATCTTTAACCAATCTGCTTCTGAAGTATTTCTGCGACGTGCCATTGTTAACGCATCACCGATTCCATGAATGACGATATTGGAAGATCGAATCAACTCAAGAACTTCTTTCACGGAGGGCTCTGTTACAATAGATGCATATGCTTCGCTACTAACGTGATCTGGAACATACAATAAGCGATAATTACTCATCGTATTTTGTGCCATTTTGGCGCAAATGGTATTGGCTTCTAACTCGACACCTTCTCCAATTCCACCACGTGCTGGGACAAATAGCATATGTAAATCTTTGCAATCAAGTTGCATCATGTCCGCAGCAGCAGCTAGCGTAGTTCCTCCAGCCACAGCAACGATATTATTCACTGTCAGACGGTCTTTTATACAAGTCACACAAGCACGGCCCATCTCCAGTTTGACCCAAGGTGATTCATCACTATCACCAGGGACAACGAAAACTTCATCCAAGTCTAATGTTTCCTTAAGTTGTTTTTCTAAAACCTTTAACCCGGAAATTTCTTTCATAAAGTCTTCCAAAGCAAGAACTAAAGCTGTTCCTTCTTCTGTCAAAGTCATTCCAGAAGAAGCGACGTGAACTAAGTTTTGTTCTTTCAAAACTTGAACTTCACTTCGCAATACTCGTTCTGTCATACCGAGACTTGCAGATAAGTTTCTTCTTCCAATCGGCTGCATAAGCCTAATGTACTGAAGCACTTGCATTCTCGTTTGCATAACAGGTAGCAGATCAGGTAATAATTTTTTTGTGTTCTGAATCCATGAGCGCATATCTTTTCTCCTCACTGCATCGGTTCATTTTCCTTCGTGGTCACTTTATGTCCCGTAGTGACATTTTGCGTCCCACTTAGGTTAAAAAAATAATCCCTGCTACGTGTATTATTGTAACAGGAGACAGAAACTTATTCAACTCTTAACTGCATTGTTTATATAGTTTATTATGACACCTTTGTGAATGTTACCATATTCTACTTGTCTTCCGCCTATTTCTACAACAGGAATCATTAGATGGTATTTCTCTAAAAGGTCATTATCTTCATATATATCTATTTCCTCAATTTGAAAAGAATATTCATATTGTACTTCCTTTAAAACTTGTTTCGCCTTTTCGCAAAGACCACAATCTTTTTTTGTATATAGTACAACTTTCATCTTCTTCACCTATCCAATTGTTTTTCTTAGAGACGAAGCAGGAATATGCATTTGTTCTCTATATTTCGCAACCGTTCTGCGAGAAATAACGATTTCATGCTCTTCTTCTAATAATTTTGAAATCTTTTGATCCGAAAGTGGCTTTTTCTTATTTTCTGCTCCAACAAGTGTTTGAATGAATTGTTTCACACGCTTTGTAGAAACCGCCTCATCTTCCGTCGTAGAAATAGAATTACTAAAGAACGATTTCATCTCAAATAAACCGTGCGGCGTTTGCACATATTTATTACGCGTTGCACGACTAATTGTAGACTCATGCACACCTAACTCTTCCGCCACCTCTTTTAAAGCAAGTGGTTTTAAATACTCTGGACCTCTCCAGAAGAAATCATGCTGTTTTTCCATAATAATATTCATCACTTGTAAGAGTGTTTGTTTTCTCTGTTTCAAACTGCGCATAATCCATTGCACATGCTGATACTTCTCCGATACGTAAGAAGCCACTTCACTTTCACTATTATTTAGTAACGCACTATACTCAGAGTGAATTTCAATTCTTGGCATATTTCTCTCATTCATCTGTAAAACGAGATGATCACCATCTTTTTTCACCGCCATATCAGGCACGATATAAAGTGGCTTATCAGAAGAAAATGCAAGACCTGGTTTCGGCTGTAATGATGTAATACAGTTCACCGCATCCTGTAATTCCTCGTTGGTACACTTCAACACCTGAACGAGCTTTCGCCAATCTTTCTTAACGAAATAATTAAAATGATCATCTATAATTTCTTCCGCTAAACCATTTCTCCTTTGTAAGCGCTTCAATTGAATTGATAGACATTCCTGAATATTACGCGCACCTACCCCTGCTGGCTCTAACGATTGAACAAGCTCCACGGAACAGTCCACTACATCAATTGGCGCAGAAAGAAGCTCTGATAACTCTTCATTTGTTTCTTGTAAATAGCCATTTCCATCCATGTTCATAATAATGAAAGAAGCTGCTTTTCGCTCTTCTTCATCTATTTTATAATACTGTAGTTGATTTAATAAATGTTGCTGAATCGTTGTAGAATCCACACTGTAGATTTCCATTTGATTCTCGACTTGTTTGCGGGTACTTTTACTTGTGTTAGAGCTCTTTTTCTTCTCCCTCTCAAAACCACCTAACTCAATAAGGGGATTCTCTAACGATTGCTCATACAAAAACTCCGATAATTCTTGTACATTATACTGGAGCATTGTAATCGCTTGCCTTAACTCTTGTGTCATTGCCAAACGTAAGCTTTGTTCTTGTAAAAGACTTGCCTTCAAACTAATCTCCCCCTTGTTTCTATTGTACAATAAGTTTGGTAAAAGGAGAATCCTCACGCAGACACCCATTCCAAAATATTATTAATTTATATGTATTAATGAGATTTAGATCTTACAACCGAAATTTGAATAATATTGAAAGAAAATAATAACGCATAAAATTTATTACCACATACTAATAGTAAATCTTATCATCAGATATAACAAGTGATAATAAAAAAAGGTCTGAACTTATACTTGTAAGTTCAGACCTTTTTTACAATGGCGAGTACATATCGAATATTATACGTTTCTTCACCATTGTCGCATTTTCATTTGATAGATTAATTCCGTTCGTATCCTCTACGAGTACCACACGCACCAAATTCACAGCGTTGCGATTTGCTATAAAGATACTTTCTTGTTTATCTGCTTTGTGTAATTTTCGAATTGTGACTTGGATTACCTCTGAGTTATTTTTCCAGGGTCTATTCTTACAAGTGAACAACATTTATGACATGTACTTTTTACTTAACTGCAATAAATACCTAGCGATGCCGTTATCTTATAAACTTCATTGAAATTTTCACCTTCCATGAAGCCCTCCATGATTTCAGGTATTCCTTTTGCATACGCAACTAACATTTCGAATGCATCATCTTTCGTTATCTTGTGACGAGTCACACTACTGTTGTGATGTTCCATCGTTACATAATAGACCTTTTCTCCGCACTCCTCTTCTTCAATACATGTAAGAAACGATTTTATTTCAAATAGCTTGCGAGAACCTTTTTTCATTCTTCTTCTCCTTCATAACGGTCAAGAAAGTCCGATAATGCCAACGAAAGATGATCACTTTTATTAAACTTCAGCTTACTGGCAAAGACGGCTAGCCTGTCCCTATTGCTTTGTGAATCACTACTATCTTACGTGTCATATTTTCGTTCAGCAACTTAACAATACGCTTGTGCAATATATCTCGTTACAATTTCTTTTAGTGCTAAAATCTGTTCTGATTTGAATTGCATTTCACTCTTTAATTCTTTTCATAACGAAAAACCCCCTATACACGATTATTTCTAATCACATACAAGGGGTTTCTTTAGATTTACTATTAATTTTCAACACGTTCTTCACGCTATTATGTGCTATTTACTCAATACTTTTAAATAGAACACATCACAACAACAATACATAACGCGCCCAGAGGGATTCGAACCCCCGGCAGACGTGGTACCGGAAACCACCGCTCTATCCGACTGAGCTATGGGCGCATGATTATTACGATAATATCAACGGTTTGCCTCCGTCTTCTCCCGACTTGTTCTTACCGAAAGTTAAACGTAGGATACGAACACCAACACGTAGACGTTCGCTTCTTTACATATGGATATTATATCCTGACGCTAACCTAATACGCAAGCATAAAAACCTCTTCTACACTAGCTTTAGCGCGCAGTTTTCCTTCTTTCGTTCCCCCTTAATCTACTTAAATCGAAATAGAACGCATATAGTCTATAAAAAAAAGACAGGCGAAGTGATGCCCGCCCATCTCCGCACTATTTTATATATTTTGATCGCAGGCTAAATATATCTTCCCCTTCACGAATGCCTGCCGATCCCTTCCTCACATTTTTTACGACAGTCCAATTCGGGTTAGTTTCATCACCGATGTTCTGTACTGTAAAGTTGCCGTCACCATATTCTCGGTGACCTTCTGCCAATTTCTCCGTTAAATCATTCTCTTTTGATCTCACCATCTTTGCGCCATCTCCCTTTTTATACAACTCTCTTAAACTGTCCAACCGATTACACGTCCAGTCAATTGGAGATCCTCGTTTTCCGCTTCGATTAATTTTAACACACTGTCGGGGGTAAGTTCCGATAACGGCTGCCCAATCGCATTAGAAACGTTATTTTCTTTGATAGTAGAAACTCGGCGAGAATTGGGTAAAAGACAATTCGCTGGGCTGCGTCAGGACTTCGCGAGAGATCAACCCCCTGATTCAAAAATCAAAAATACTATCTCTAAAGGACTCCTGCGACGGCTCAGCGGGGTGGCTTGGAGGGTTCGGAAAATTTTCGTTTGGGTTGGCTTGTGGTGAATAGCGTATTCATTTTGATGAATGACGAATACAACATAAATGACTTTTGTTACTTTCGACTTTCTCTTCTAAACGTTGATTTAAAAGAATTCGCAAGACTTTCGATGAACAAAACAATTCGTAAATGTTTTATGCATTAAAAGAAACGTTGATTTAATAACGTTCTTCTTTCGTGAATGACTTCGATTGAACGAATAAGATAATGAAGATATTATTTTTTTAAAACTGAACACATCCTTTTTTTTACTATACAAGAAAATTTTATTTTAAATTGAAAATAACTACAATAATAGAAATATATATATTTTATCGATATGTTTTTTGTGAATAACCAGAAATTTAACCTCATGTAATTTTCAGTTACTTTTTAATCTTCAACAGGTAACATACCTACATCATGAATTACATATCATCCTCTTCCATCTTATAAAGCGCCACTATAACAAAGAATTCATTGACGCTTGAATCAAAGCTTCAACTTCAAAAACCTAAATTTTCCAATCATAAATTCACCCAAACCCACAAATTATAATCTTTGAATTGATATTCCAAAGGGGGCTTCATTCAATGACTGTAATTACAAAACTAAAGCAAACTGTTTCTGGATTAAAAAGTGCACAAGCTAGCTTAGAGGGATTCGCTCTTGATACGGATAACCAACAAGCTAAGCAACTTTTCCAAACAGCTGCGCAACAAACACAAACAATTATCGATTCTTTAAACCCGCGTGTTGAAGAAGTCCAGCAAGAAGAACCACAATACACACAGCAATAACCAAAAGTGCCATTTCATCTAATGGTACACAATTTGAGAAAAAGGATGATATGCAATCATCCTTTTTCTCTCACATTACATACTGCAATAGAAATGGAATGATTATAATGCGAAAACTTGGAATCATAACCGCGTTATTTATGCTCCTATTCGGTTCACTTACCGGATGTGATAATAGCCCGTTAGATAAAAAAGTAAAGAAAGAAGAAGCTAAGCGGGCAGATGAGAAAAAGGGCCCTAAATTAACAAAAATGAGTACAGAATCCTTTAATCAATCTATATCGCAAGACGCTAAGAAAAAAGCTCTTGCTATGGAGGGAATTATAGAAGCTACCGCAGTTAATACAAATTTAGATCTTTACATAGCCGTTAAACCTGAACATCACGAAAGATTTGGTTTAAAACCTTTACGAAGTAAATTAAAAAAGAAGCTAAGTGATGAAAACCCTACTTTCGATATTCGTGTAAGTACAGACAAAAAGATTTTTATGCTCATAGAAGAACTTGAAAACAAAATTAAGAACAAGAAAATAAGCAAGGATGGCATTAAAGATCAATTGAAACTCATTCAATCAGAAATGGGATCTAATATTTAAGTTTTCTAAAAGAGAAGGAAGGATTCAAATGTCTAGTAAAGATAAAAATTTAACACCTGTGCAACAAGAATATAAAAAATTCGAACAACAGCGCGAACCGAAGCGCCCCGTTTTAAAAAATTGTATGAAAGCTTTTTTCGTCGGGGGACTAATTTGTCTAATAGGCCAACTGATTTCCACCTTTTATATTACGTACTTTGATTTCACTGAAAGATCTGCCGGGAACCCTACCGTTGCAACTCTTATTTTTATCTCCATGCTACTGACGGGATTTGGCGTCTACGATCGCCTTGGGCAATTTGCTGGTGCTGGTACCGCCGTTCCCGTTACTGGATTTGGTAACTCTGTTATTGCCGCATGTATTGAACACCGTACAGAAGGATTCGTTCTCGGCGTTGGTGGTAACATGTTTAAACTAGCAGGATCGGTCATCTTATTTGGCGTATTTTCCGCTTTCGTCATCGCTCTTATTAAAACGATTCTCTTTCAATGGGGAGGGCTGTAAATGTTACAAGGACACCGAACATGGGTATTCGAAAACAAACCAGTTATCATCTCAACAGGTGTAGTCGGTGGCCCATTTGAGGCAAATGGAAAAATTCCTGAAGACTTCGATACCCTGCATGAAGATTTATGGCTCGGACAAGATTCTTACGAAAAGGCGCATAAAATTTTATTTGAAGAAGCTTGTAGCCGCGCTACCGAAAAGGCAAAGCTCCGTAAAGACGATATTCAATTCGTACTCGCAGGGGATTTAATTAACCAAATAACTCCAACGAGCTTTGCATGCCGCACACTCGGAACACCTTATCTCGGTTTATTCGGCGCCTGTTCTACCTCTATGGAAGGCTTAGCACTCGGTGCAAGTATCGTAAATGCAAAAGGTGCAAAGTATTTATTAACTGGGGCATCAAGTCATAACGCTGCGGTAGAAAAACAATTCCGCTATCCAACTGAATATGGTGGTCAAAAACCTCCTACGGCTCAGTGGACAGTGACCGGTGCAGGCGCGGCTATTTTAAGCGACACTGGATATGGTCCACAAGTAACATCGGCCACCATTGGACGAGTTATTGATATGGGACTAACAGATCCTTTTAATATGGGTGGTGCGATGGCCCCAGCTGCTGTCGATACGATTGAAGCTCATTTACGCGAACGACAAATTGACGCCTCTTATTACGACTTAATCGTAACAGGTGACCTTGGACATGTCGGTCGCGAAATCGCTTACGACCTACTACATAAACATGGAACAAAGGTAAAGAGCGAGCAATTTCAAGATTGCGGAATCATCATTTATAGAGAAGGTCAACCTGTCATAGCTGGTGGAAGTGGTCCAGGCTGTTCAGCAACAGTCGTATACGGACATTTATTAAACCGAATGAAAAGAGGAGAATTCAAAAAAATACTTGTCGTTGCGACAGGCGCTTTACTATCTCCACTTACATTCCAACAAGAAGAAACGATTCCGTGTATCGCTCACGCTGTTTCGATTGAATTTGGAGGTGCAACGCAATGATTTTTTTCTGGGCTTTCGTCATTGGTGGACTCATATGCGTAATCGGACAGCTTATGTTTGATGTCGGCAAACTAACCCCCGCTCATACGATGGCAACACTCGTTGTTGCTGGAGCTATATTAGATGGATTCAATCTGTATGAACCATTAATAGACTTTGCAGGCGCTGGCGCAACTGTACCTATTACAAGTTTCGGTAATGCCCTCGTTCATGGCGCGATGGAGGAAGCAGCCAAACATGGCATCGTCGGCGTTATTACCGGTATGTTTAAAGTAACGAGTGCTGGTGTATCAGCTGCCATTATTTTCGGCTTCATTGGAGCATTGCTATTCAAACCGAAAGGATAAGGTGTTCGTATGACAGTTATCGCTAGCGTTAAAACCTGCCTTGCCAGTGTAAGGGGCGCTCAAGCAAGTTTAAGCTCCCTTTCACTAAATTCACAGGACGCGGAATCAAAACGTGTATTTCATGAATGTATGTTAGAAATGGACAGCATCATCACCGATTTACAGAATAGAGTTTCAGTATTAGAACGTGAAGAACCTCAATATAAAGGGTTTTAAGTAGACTGGAGGAAATGACTATGTCTCACCTGCCGGAATGGACACTTGTCATTCTTCGCTCTGTATTCATATTAATTATTTTATTCGCTATTACGAAATGGTTAGGAAAAAGACAAATCTCTCAGCTCTCCTTTTTTGAATACATAGCCGGAATGACAATCGGTGACATCGCTGCCCAAGTATCTACAGGGCTTGATTCAAAATTTTTCCACGGCGTCTTTGCGATACTCATTTTCGCTGTGGTACCTTTTTTCACTGGAATCCTCTCTTTAAAGAACAAAACAGCTCGAGATTTTTTTGAAGGAAAATCTACCGTATTAATAAAAGATGGCAAAATACTTGAAGATAATTTAAAGAAAGAAAAGTATACAAGTGATGAATTACTTGAGCTTCTCAGAGGAAAAAATGCGTTCAGCGTAGCTGATGTTGAATTTGCTGTACTAGAACCGAGCGGTGAATTAAATGTATTATTAAAGAAAGATCGCCAACCACTTACAGCAAAAGATATCAGCTTAAAAGTGCCAAACGAAAAAGAACCGCAAACTGTTATTATGGATGGAAATGTACTAGATGAACCTCTTTCTGCTAGCGGACATAATCGCGCTTGGTTACATTCTGAGCTAGAAAAACTCGGTGTTGTCATTGAAAATGTCTTTCTTGGTCAAGTTGATTCATACGGACAACTTACTATCGACATCTATAATGATAAACTCCAAATGCCTTCTCCTCAAAACAAGCCTTTATTATTAGCATCCTTAAAGAAATGCAATGCTGATCTTGAATTATTCTCTTTAGAAACGAAATCAAAATCAGCGAGTGATATGTATAGTAAAAACGCAAAACAAATCGAGAAAATCTTAAATAAAGTAACCTATCTGTTAAAAGAATAAAAAATGAAAGAACGCTTCTATACAAAAGGCGTTCTTTTGCCTTTTCCACACCATTAATCACGTTTAAATTTATGTAATTCGGTTATGATGTTGAAGATACATAAGCAGGGAATTTTAAAAACATAGCGAATAAATCATGATACAACTACATATTTTTTGATTTAAAGTGGTTTCGTTTGACCTTCATTGACCATAATTGTATTATAAGACTAAGAAAGCTTTTAAAGGAGGAAATAACAGATGAATTTAATTCCTACAGTAATTGAACAAACAAATCGTGGAGAACGCGCTTACGATATTTACTCTCGACTATTAAAGGATCGCATCATTATGCTTGGTAGCGCAATTGATGACAACGTAGCAAACTCAATCGTTTCCCAGCTTTTATTCTTGGAATCTCAAGATCCAGAAAAAGATATTCACATCTATATCAACAGCCCTGGTGGTTCTATCACAGCTGGTATGGCAATTTACGATACAATGCAGTTTATTAAACCACAAGTATCAACAATCTGTATCGGTATGGCTGCATCTATGGGTGCATTCTTACTTGCAGCAGGTGAAAAAGGAAAACGTTATGCACTTCCAAACAGTGAAGTTATGATTCACCAACCACTTGGCGGAGCACAAGGTCAAGCGACTGAAATCGAAATCGCTGCAAAACGTATCCTATTCTTACGTGAAAAATTAAACCAAATTCTTGCTGACCGCACAGGTCAACCACTTGAAGTTCTACAACGCGACACAGACCGCGACAACTTCATGACAGCAGAAAGAGCTCTAGAATACGGCTTAATCGATAAGATCTTTACAAATCGTTAATACTTAAAAGCGGAAGCGGCTCGTTTAGAACAGGAGGAAGTTGGAACCCCTGATTCCGAGGCGCTTTTTGCCTCGAATGAAGGGGCGAAACGACCGACTGCTCTAGCCGCTGGAGCTGGATACAACTAAAAGCGGAAGCGCCCTACTACAGGGCGCTTTTTTATTATGTACAAGGGTAGCACATATCCCACCTAGTATCTAATCCAATATATCGGTGATTTTTCAATTTTATCGACCACAACTTATCGACTTACCGACAATTTCCGACAAGCGCGAACCAGCTATATACCCACCGATCATTCGTTACCACACCAACCACGCACCCCACAAACAGAAAAATAAAAAAAGCTATCGCACATTCGCGATAACCCTTTATTGTACATATGCAGTTAATGCTTCCAAAGCCTCTTCTGCATCTGAACCTTCTGTTGTGATTGTAATCATGCTACCAGTTCCGATTGCTAAGCTCATAATCCCCATTATGCTCTTTGCATTCACTGTCTTTCCATCTTTCTCGATGAAGATATCCGCATGAAAGCGATTTGCCTCTTGTACAAACAACGCAGCCGGACGTGCTTGTAAGCCGTTTTTTAATGCCACTTTAACCAATTTTTGAACCACAGCTCCATTTCCCCTTTAACCTTTTATTTTTTTGCTACTGTTTCCCCCGCGCGTAATTTCTCTGCAATTTCATCGATTTTACGCAAACGATGATTAATACCCGATTTACTAATTTTCCCCCCGGATACCATCTCACCTAACTCTTTCAATGTTACATCTTGATAATCTCTTCGTAACTGTGCAATTTCTCTTAATTTATCTGGCAAAATATCAAGCCCAACCGTCTCATCAATATAGCGGATGTTCTCAATTTGCCTTAGCGCTGCACCAATTGTTTTATTTAAATTAGCTGTTTCGCAGTTAACTAAACGATTTACTGAATTACGCATATCGCGAACAATTCGAATATCTTCAAATCTTAAAAGTGCATTATGAGCACCTATAATATTTAAAAACTCTGTAATTTTTTCAGCTTCTTTCAAATACGTAATGTACCCTTTTCTTCTTTCCAACGTCTTACTATTTAAATCAAATCCGTTCATCAGTTCACATATAGAATCATTATGTTCCTTATATAACGAAAAGATCTCTAAATGATAAGATGATGTTTCTGGGTTATTTACTGAACCACCTGCTAAAAATGCACCGCGTAAATACGATCGTTTACAACATTTCTTCTCGATTAATTCCTGCGATATATTTCGAATAAACGAAAAGTCATCTCGAACAATGTGAAGATCTGCTAATATTTCGCGAGACTTCTCAACAAGCCGCACGATATATACATTATTTTTCTTCAATCGCATTTTTTTACGAACAAGTAATTCTACCGTCACATCATATCCTTTTTTCAAAAGCGTATAAATCCTTCTTGCAATTGCTGCATTTTCCGTTTGAATATCGATAGATAGGCGACGGTTTGAAAAAGAAAGCGATCCGTTCATTCGAAGCAACGCCGATAATTCTGATTTCTCGCAGCATTCCTTCATTTCAAGGTTGGTCAACTCTTTCTTTGTTTCTGATGCAAATGACACAGTCAACACCTCCTTATACTATTACTTTGGAACAAAAATCTTGTCCTATATGAATGAGGAGCGTTACCTCAAATGAGGCAACGCACTTTTATAACAATGAATATAAAATAGAAGCTAACTTTAATGTATCATGTCTTACAACACGATCATCATATTTCGCTAATCGATCTTGAATGATTTCGATATTATGTTCAGCAAAACGATTTGTATCCAGTGCAACTGGTTCCGACATTTCTTCCTCATATAAATTACGTAATTCACGAGGAATATCACGATTATTTACAATCGCAGTGTCGATAAATGGTTTACCTAAATGATCATGTAACGCCTGCACATGATCAAACGCAGTATAACCCTTCGTTTCGCCCGCTTGCGTCATAACATTACATACATATACCTTCTTCGCTTTTGCAGCAAGAACAGCGTCTCCAATTTTGTTAACAACTAAATTCGGTAATATACTTGTGTACAGACTTCCTGGACCGAAAACAAGCAAATCAGCTCGTTTAATTTCCGTCAACGTTTCACATAACGGTTCTACATCTTCTGGAGTTAAAAAGACACGATTAATCTTCTTCCCGAAATGAGGAATCTTTGATTCACCTGTTACAATTTCTCCATCTTCTAATTCTGCATGAAGTACCGCACTTTGATTCGCTGCTGGTAATACACGTCCTCTGACATTTAATACTTTACTCGTTTCCGTAATCGCGTGGTAAAAGTCTCCTGTAATCGAAGTCATACCTGCCAACAATAAATTTCCTAACGCATGCCCTTTCAGTCCGTCTCCAGTTGTAAAACGGTGCTGAAATAAAGCCTCCACTAATGGTTCTACATCCGATAACGCAACAAGTACGTTACGAATATCACCTGGAGGTGGAATTTCTAGCTCATCACGTAGTCTACCTGAACTGCCTCCATCGTCGGCTACTGTTACAACTGCTGTAATATCAACAGGATATTGTTTTAATCCCCTTAATAAAACAGAAAGTCCAGTTCCACCTCCCATGATAACAATTTTAGGTTTTCTCTCTTTTTTCATCCCTTAATGGCCCTTTCTCTTCTCCACATCACGATGAGATACATGAACGCTATACTCTGGTTTCAAATGTTTCCCAAGGTACTCTGTAAGCGTAACAGAACGATGTTGCCCACCTGTACATCCAATCGCAATTACAAGTTGACTCTTACCTTCTCTTTTATAATGAGGCAGCATGAAAGTGATAAGATCCGTCAATTTCTCTAAAAACTTATGTGTTTCATTAAATTTCAACACATACGACGAAACTTCTTCATCCAGTCCTGTTAATGGCTTCATATGTGGAATATAATATGGATTTGGTAAAAAACGAACATCAAATACTAAATCAGCATCAATTGGAATTCCGTACTTAAATCCAAATGACATAACATTTACACGAAATGCTTGCTCAGTTTCTGTTGAGAATAAGTGAACAATTTTTTCTCGTAATTCTTTCGGTTTCAAATCAGATGTATCAAGCACAATATTCGCTCGTGCCTTCATATCAGTTAAGAGACCACGCTCAGCTTCAATTCCCTTTAACGGCAATCCAGTTGGCGCAAGTGGATGTGAACGTCTCGTTTCTTTATAACGAGTTACAAGTGTGCTATCTTTCGCATCTAAAAATAAAATATGAGGAATAATCCATGTGCGTTCTGATAAATCATCAAGCGCTCCCCATAAATATTCAAAAAACTCTCGGCCACGTAAATCAATACCGAGTGCCACTTTATTCATTTTACCTTTTGAATCTGCCATAAGTTCAATAAACTTCGGCAATAACATCGGTGGTAAATTATCTACACAAAAATATCCTAAATCTTCAAAACTTTGTAACGCTACCGTTTTTCCAGCTCCAGACATCCCTGTAATAATTACCATTTTTATATCATTATTCTCTGTCATCGTATCCTCTCCTTGCAGGTTTAACTCGGATCTAATCGATATGAAAGCAACTCAAAATCTGGGGTATATACAAATGTACCGTAGATTATACCATTCCCTTTAATTAAATAATCAATAATGTGATAATCTCCTGGTGCCATTGCTAAGTCATCAATTTTATCAAATGTATGCCAACCAATGATGCCTTCTTCGCTCTCTAATTTGTTTTCTCCTGCAAAATCTGTTGCTAAAAAGGAGAACATCATCCATTCAGAAACAACTTTATCACCTTCTTGGATGACAAAAGTGAAGACCCCTTTTAATGCTGGATTCTTTAAATAAATACCTGTTTCTTCACGATACTCGCGAACAACGGTATCTCTTACTGTCTCACCACGCTCCATTTTCCCGCCCGGTGCAACCCACCAATTCCGGCGAGGTTTTTGGAGTAAAAGTACTTCATTATCTCTAATTAACACACAGTTTGTCACTCTTTGCATGTTTCTTCACCTCAGCTACTTGCAGCAAAATTTCTCACTGCATACTCATTTCATTATACTATCAAAAACAGTTTGCTACAACGAAGGTGCCAGTCTCCTTTCGCTAAGCAATTGTAAAAATTCTTTCTACAACAAGCAATCAAAATACCTTACTTCCCATGAATAGCACATAAAAATCCCCTTAACGATTTTTATCGTTAAGGGGATTAAAACACTTATTTCTTACCGAAATAAGTAACAACCGCAAATCCTAAAATAAAAGTAATAATTGAACTTAAAATTGAAATTCCACCAGTCGGGATGCCAGGGAACACAATGACAATCGACCCGATAACGAGCCCAATAATTGCCGCAAATGTCATACTTTTATAACGATCTAACAAATAACTAATTCCTTTACTACTTACAACAAATCCGGCCATCACGCCGGCACCGATAACCACGATTAACGGTAAATTGAGTGTAGTTAAAGCGTTAATTGCTGTCGGATACACACCAATAATTAATAAAATAAACGATCCACTAATTCCAGGAAGAAGCATAGCCATACTAGCCATCCATCCTGCGAAAAATAAGCCAATTGCATTTAAAATTGTTAACGTCGTAATCGGATCAGCTGCCTTATCTGGTTTAAAGAATGCTGTTATTGCAACAAGAATTGCTGCAATTATTAATAAGGCAATATGACTACCTTTAAACGTTGCCTTTGCATCAGCTTCTCTCATTAACATCGGTAATATACTAATAATTAAACCGAGGAAGAAAAATTGAGTCGGTTCATAATGATTTGCTAATAAATATTTAATAACATGACTTAACGTTAGAAAAGCTGCCGCTACACCAGCTGCAAGTGGGATTAAAAACGCTAAATGTTTTTTCCATTCACGACTAAAGAATCCGCTAATTGCTGCGAGCAATTGTTCATAAATCCCCAACACAACAGCGATTGTTCCGCCGCTCACACCAGGAATTAAATCACTAACGCCCATACAAAATCCACGATATATATTACGCCATTCCATACTGAATAAATTCCTCATTTCTTATAGTGATTTTTTCCGTAAAGTCCAGTATATCAATAAGAAATCTTATAATCCTAATTGTTTTTGACAAAACTTTGACATTTTCAAAAAAAAAAGAAAGCTCCTATCGGTAGCTTTCTTCTCAAAAGGTATATTACCCCTTATTTCTCTGTTACAGTTTTTAATTCTTCTACTAACTCTTCTATATAATGCTGTGCACTCTGCGCTGCAATACTACCATCACCTGTTGCAGTTACAATTTGACGAAGCATTTTTTCACGAACATCACCAGCTGCGAAAATACCAGGAACTTTCGTTTCCATACGCTCGTTCGTTTCAACATAACCATTTTCATTTGTAATACCTAGCTCAACAAACGGTTTTGATAAAGGTAACATACCGATGTATATGAAAACGCCGTCAGTTTTAACTTCTTGTTCTTCTCCGCTGTTTACATCTACAAGTGTTACGCTTCCTACTTTACCATTTGCATCGTTAATTTCTTTTATAGTGTGATTCCAAATGAAATCTACTTTCTCATTTTGGAAAGCACGATCTTGTAAAATTTTCTGTGCACGAAGAGTGTCACGACGGTGAACGATCGTTACTTTTGATGCGAAGCGTGTTAAGAATACACCCTCTTCAACAGCAGAATCTCCGCCGCCAATAACAACAAGTTCTTTCCCTTTAAAGAATGCACCATCACATACTGCACAATATGATACACCGCGGCCGCCAAGTTCTGTTTCACCCGGCACACCAATTTTTTTATACTCTGCACCGCTTGCAACGATAATTGCACGTGCTTTATATTCTTTTTTACCAGCAATAATTGTTTTGTACTCTTTACCATCGATGATTGCTTTCACATCACCGTATGCATATTCAGCACCAAATTTCTTCGCATGCTCAAACATTTTATTTGATAAGTCTGGTCCTAAAATAGACTCATAACCTGGATAGTTCTCTACATCTTCTGTATTTGCCATTTGTCCACCTGGGATACCACGCTCAAGCATCAGTGTGCTTAAATTCGCACGAGATGTATATACCGCAGCTGTCATACCAGCTGGTCCTGCACCAATAATAATGACATCATAAATTTTTTCTTCTGACACACTATTCACTCCCATTCATTCATACACATTAAGTTACCCTCATTATACTGTTAGCATCATTTTTTTCCCAATGATTTGCCTACCCTACGTGTGCGTGCGCTTAACAGCCTGCACATACTTTCGTACAGTCGCTACAGATACATTATATACATCACCAAGCTCTGCCTGTGTCATCTTATTTCTTTGTTCGCCGCGCACAATGTATTCAATTGCCGCTGACCAACCGTACACATTTGTAAAAGTCGCTCCAGATGTATATAAACGTATGAACGTGCAAAACCAAAAATTTAAACACTCTTCGATTAATTCATCGTCTTTTTTCGTATAATTGTATAATGCATCCGCGATTCGTACGCACTGTTCAAATTGCTGTAAATCAGCTGGGATACTTTTATGACTATTAAGTAAAAAGAAATATTTTGCAAGTTGCGATACGATTGGAACACCATTTTTCGCTTGCGTTACATCAAAGAAGAATCCAACCTTCTCTGGTGTTGACAATTCATTCATTAAATATAAAGCTAGCATTTTCTCTTCTAGCGTCGTACTTTGCTGAAATGATTTTCGTAACTCTTCAAATAAAAGATTTTGTCCTTCATCTGCTAAATTCAGTGCATTCCACGGTTCTTTTCCTTTTTTATCAGGATGCAATTCTACAACATGTTGCCACATTTTTTCAGCTACTTGCTGTTCCTTCACCATATACGCAGAGTATGCAAACCAGTAATAAAAACTGACGTCTCCTTCATACCCTTGACGCTTTAATACTTTGAACCATTTATATGCAGGTTCAAAATGACCAATTGTTGCAAGCGTTGTTCCAAGTTTCAAACGATGCTCAAATGAAATTGGATATACCGAAACTAACTGCCCCGCTAATGACTCTACTTGCTTATGCTCTCCAATTGAATATAGAAAAATAAGCGTATTACAAAGCGCATGCATATTACCAGGATTTTTCTCTAAAATCATTTCTGTTAACTTAAGCGCTTGATCTACATTACCTGATTGAAAATGTGCAATCGCTAAATTATTATGTCCTGACCAAAATTCTGGATATTCTTTCGTAACAACTTCTAGTGTAGCAATCGCCTCTTCTAATTGTCCGTTACGAATGTAGCGGTTCGCTTCTTCTTGCATAACAATTAGCTCATCTTCATCCTCAATCTCTTCCGCACCCATTGCATCTTCTTCCATAATCTCAAGCAATTCTAATGTATCTTTTACAAATTCCTTCTCTTCCGCAACTTCTAAATATCGCTCTGCATACTTCTTCGCCTGTTGAAACAAGCCCATATATGCATAATTATTTGAAATAAAATAATAGCATTGCTCAAGTTCAGGATTGGATCTAACAAGCTTTAGAAATATCTGATTCGACTCTTGATATTCACCAGATTCAGATAATGCTATTGCTAGTTGGCATAAAATAAACGGCTCCTTCTCGCTTTGTGCTGCTCTTCGAAAATATTTAATTGCATCTTGCAATTTTTGCCCTTTATAAGCCCTCATCCCTTTTTTATAAAAGAAGTCCGCTAACTGATTAAAAGAGATAACTTGTCCGTTCTCCTTATATATTCTTTGATTTTTCCCCATATATCCTCCAGTTTTTTGTTTTCTTCGTTCACACATTCTTCTATCTATAAGTATAAACGATTCCGTAAAAAACAAAACAGTATATTATAATCAATTATTTCCTTTTTATTCATAAAAAGAGAAGGGAAATGTTACATTTTTAACATCAACCTTCTCTAGTGGCCATTTCCTCTTTCGTATAAATAATACGCATCGGATTTCCGCCTACGAAAGCGCCGCCTGGTACATCTTTATGGACAAGTGTGCCTGCAGAAACGATAGCTCCATCTCCAATTGTCACACCTGGTAAAATTGTCGTATTCGCTCCAATCATAACTTCATTCCCTATGACGATTTCTCCGAGTCGATACTCACGAATTAAATATTCATGCGCTAAAAGCGTTGTATTATAGCCGATAATTGAATTGTCTCCCACAGTAATCTTTTCTGGAAACATAATATCTGGCATTACCATAAGTGCAAACGACGTTTTCTTTCCTACTTCCATCCGTAAAAACGTGCGATATAACCAATTCTTTACGGATAAAAATGGCGTGTAACGTGCGATTTGGATGATAATAAAGTTTTTCATTACCTTCCAAAAAGAAACTGTTTTATACACATTCCACAATGAATTTTCTCCTGAAACAAGATAGCGCGTTGTCCGTCGCACTGAACTCTCTCCTCTACTTATATAAAGTGACACTTTAACCGGCAGGAATCTTACTACCCGTTAATGCGGGACAAAATCGGTAGTAAATCACTCATTTTATCTAGCACATAATCTGGTTTATACGCTTCTAAATACGCTCTACCTTTCAATGTCCATGAAACCGCTACTGTTTTCGTACCTGCATTTTGTCCACCGACGATATCATGATGATTATCACCAACCATCAATGTTTCTTCTGGCTTTGCATCTAATAATTCGAGTGCTTTTTGAAGTGGTTCTGGATGTGGTTTCACATGTTCCACATCATCAATCGTCACGACAACATCAAAAAACTGATCCAGTTTCGAAAGCTTTAATCCCATTTCAACCGTCTGTCTCGCTTTCGTTGTAACGATGCCGATCTTATAACCTTGCTTCTTCAATTCTTGAACCGTTTCATATACAGTTTCATACTCTTCCACTAATTCATCATGATGCTCATGATTAAATTGACGATAACATGTAATCATCTCTTCAACCTTACTTGCATCAATCTTACTAAAAGTATCATGCAAAGATGGACCGATAAATGGCAATACATCTTCACGCTTATACTGATTAGAATAATAGTGATTTAACGTATGTAAAAAAGAAGAGATAATAAGTTCATTTGTATTAATTAACGTTCCATCTAAATCAAATAACACTGTATTTATTTTCATCGTCCTTAATCCTTTCATTACCTGAATATGAAAGAAGCAGCATCTTATATAAGATGCTACTTTTCTCTAATTTTCTAAATATCTTTTATCAGCTTGCCCCATTTTTCGTCTCACAATAATGAAAATGATAGAAATAACAACAATTCCAATAGACATTACTTGTGCAATACGAAGTGGTCCTAGCATTAAACTATCTGTACGCAAACCTTCTACGAAGAAGCGTCCCACTGAATACCAAATTAAATATGTGAAGAATAATTCACCACGGCGTAAATTCACTTTTCGTAACGCGAGTAGTAAAATAACGCCTGCAAAGTTCCATAATGATTCATATAAAAACGTTGGGTGATAATACACACCATCAATGTACATTTGATTAATAATGAAATCCGGTAAATGAAGACCTTCTAAAAACTGTCTCGTCACTTCATCACCATGCGCCTCTTGGTTCATAAAGTTTCCCCATCGGCCAATTGCTTGTCCTAGTAAAATACTCGGCGCAGCAATATCCGCTAACTTCCAGAATGAAAGCCCGCGTCGTTTCGCAAAAAGGATTCCTGTAATAACAGCCCCGATTAAACCACCATGAATCGCCAAACCACCTTGACGAATATTAATAATTTGACTCGGATTTTGCGAATAATATTCCCATTCAAAAACGACATAATACATTCTCGCAAAAAGAATGGCAATTGGTACTGCGATTAATACAAGGTCGATAAATGTATCTTTGTGAATACCAAGCCTTTCTCCCTCGCGAGTTGCTAGCCAAAGACCTAATAGCACACCTGTACCGATAATAACCCCATACCAATAAACAGGGAACGGCCCAAGTTGGACTGCTATACGGTCAAGCTGTGGTACAGAACCTAACAGCATATATATGACCTCCCTCTCCAGAGTCTACTCTTGATTTCCTAACTCAATCGCACTCATTAATCGTTCAGAGAACTGTTGTGCCGCATTGACTCCCATACGTTTTAATCTGAAGTTCATCGCTGCTACTTCAATAATAACAGCCAAGTTTCGACCAGGACGAACTGGAAGTGTAATCTTCGTAAGTTCTGTATCAATAATCTTCATCTTCTCTTCATCAAGACCTAAGCGATCATAATTTTTCTTTTGATCCCAAATTTCAAGATTAATAACAAGTGTAATACGTTTATAATTTCGTACTGCCCCTGCACCGAATAACGTCATTACGTTAATGATACCTAGACCACGAATTTCTAATAAGTGCTCAATTAAATCAGGTGAGCTCCCTACTAATGTATCTTCATCTTCTTGACGAATTTCTACGCTATCATCCGCAACAAGGCGGTGACCACGCTTTACAAGTTCAAGCGCTGTCTCACTTTTCCCGACACCACTTTGACCTGTAATTAAAACACCAACACCATAAATATCTACTAACACACCATGAACAGCTGTTGTTGGCGCTAACTTACCTTCTAAATAGTTTGTTAAACGACTTGATAATCTCGTCGTCGTTTGAGCAGAACGTAATAAAGGCACGCCTGATTCACGTGATGCTTGTAATAACTCATCCGGTACATCTTGATTACGAGTTACAATAATACAAGGCGTCTCCTCAGTACAAAGCGCTTTCATTCTCTCTTGCTTTTGCTCTGTCGTTAACGTATCAAAGAACGTAAGCTCCGTTTTTCCAAGAAGCTGCACGCGATCAGCTGGATAATATGTAAAAAATCCTGCCATTTCAATTCCAGGTCGCGATAAATCACTCGTATCAATCGGACGATGAATCCCTTCTTCACCACTTACTAACTCCAATTGAAATTGTTCAATTAAATCTTTTGTCCTTACTTTCGGCATATGTATAAACCTCCACTCCGCTGCGGGTTCAGTCTCATTTGATGTAAAATTCCATTCTATCGGATATTGTACCATTTTTTTCTGGAAACAAGAAACTCGGTTTCTAATAAATAGAAAAAAACATTTCATATGAATCATGAAATGTTTTTCTTTTTGTCATTTTCTCTTTTTTTCATGTAATGGTTCAACAATTACTTTTTCAATTATCATATTAAAAATAGAAATACAAATTGCCGCAACAATCGCTACACCAAATCCAGATATATTAAAGGCGTCTCCTAATAACGAATCCGTCATCTTTAACGTAATCGCATTAATAACAATTAAGAAGAAACCGAAAGTTACAAGAGTAATCGGTAGCGTAATTAAGATTAAAAGCGGCTTTACAAATACGTTTAAAATCGCCAATATAATACTCGCAATAATTGCAGTTTGTATATTTGCTATGTAAAATGCGTCTGGTGCAACCCCTTTTAAAAGTCCGGATACAGCGATTAACACAACGCTATTTACAAGAAGTGATACAATCCATCTCATTTCCTTACACATCCTTTTAACATATATATTTCATCATACGCTAATAGACAATAAACGCAAGTATCATACAAATACTTATACCAACTTATTCTATTCTTTACGCTTGTATACCTACTAACATTTCCTAGTAAAATAAGGACCACACCATCTATGTTCGTGCGTTTTCACAAAGGTCCAAGTAAAGTCTTTGTCTACAATATATATATCACCTTTATACGCATCGTCTGTCTCCCGTAATATATCCTCCATATGTAATAAACTTGCATCCTTTATTAGCAGTGCATCATCACAATGTTGATAGAATATGTAACAATCCTTTTTCACTTCATTATGAAACGCTCTCTCTGCTGCTTCACCTTCTAAACATTTCTTCTTTTCATAACTAAATATGTGCCACAAATAACCACAGCTATATTTATCCCCGTACAAATGAATCTCTTCTTTCTCTTCATAACTCAAATGATTCGCAAAGTTATCCTCCCAGCGTTTTCTAAAGTATATTCCCCACTTTTGAAACTCTCTCACCTTCATATTTTTCTTTCTCAAAACATCTAAAAACTCCATTTTATCCCCCTATGAAATAAAAACCGAGTGTACTTCCCACTCGGTTTTCATAAATAAACTTATTGCGATAACTCTACTTCTTTTATTTTCTCTTTCATTCTTGCTTTATCACGATCTAAAATCTCTTTTAAATACTTACCTGTATAAGAGCGCTCTTCTTTCACTACTTGTTCTGGCGTTCCGGAAGCAACGATTTGTCCGCCTTTGTCTCCGCCTTCTGGTCCAAGGTCAATAATATAATCAGCTGTTTTAATAACATCTAAATTATGCTCAATTACAAGTACCGTCTCACCACTCTCAACAAGACGTTGCAACACTTCTAGAAGGCGTGCAATATCATGTGCATGTAAGCCAGTCGTTGGCTCATCTAAAATGTATAACGTACGCCCTGTAGAACGACGATGTAATTCAGAAGCTAATTTCACACGCTGCGCCTCACCACCTGATAACGTCGTAGCTGGTTGTCCTAATTTCATATAACCAAGCCCTACATCTACAAGAGTTTGAAGTTTACGCTTAATTTTCGGGATATTAGCAAAGAACTCTACCCCATCTTCAATTGTCATCCCTAACACTTCAGAAATATTCTTATCTTTATATTTCACTTCTAACGTTTCACGGTTGTAACGTTTACCGTGACAAACTTCACATGGAACATACACGTCTGGTAAGAAATGCATTTCGATTTTAATAATTCCATCACCGCGGCACGCTTCACAACGGCCGCCTTTTACGTTAAAGCTGAAACGTCCTTTTTGATACCCACGTACTTTCGCTTCATTCGTGTGCGCAAATACATCACGAATATCATCAAATACGCCAGTGTATGTCGCCGGATTTGAACGTGGTGTACGCCCGATTGGTGATTGATCAATATCAATAACTTTATCTAACTGCTCAAGACCTTTAATTTCTTTATGAGCCCCTGGCTTTGCTTTCGCTTTATATAGCTTTTGAGCTAATGATTTGTATAGTACTTCATTAATTATCGTACTTTTTCCAGAGCCAGATACGCCTGTTACTGCTACAAATGTTCCTAGAGGGAATGACATTTTCGCATTCTTTAAGTTATTTTCTTTCGCACCGACAATCTCCACTTTACGTCCGTCACCTTTACGTCTTTCAAGTGGTACCGGAATAAACTCTTTACCGCTTAAATATTTCCCAGTTAATGAATTCTCGTCTTGCATAACTTCAGCTGGTGTACCTGCTGATACAACTTGACCACCATGAATACCTGCACCAGGTCCGATATCAAGTAAATAATCAGCAGCCATCATCGTATCTTCATCATGCTCAACAACAATTAACGTATTTCCTAAATCACGCATTTCCTGCAATGTACGAATAAGACGATCATTATCACGCTGATGCAAACCAATAGAAGGCTCATCAAGAATGTAAAGTACGCCAGTAAGGCGAGAACCAATTTGTGTCGCTAAACGAATACGCTGCGCCTCACCACCTGATAAAGTTCCTGCGGCACGACTTAACGTTAAATAATCTAAACCGACGTTCACTAAGAACCCAACACGTTCCTGAATTTCTCTTAAAATTAAATGAGCAATTTTTTGTTGTTTCTCCGTTAACTCAACAGTTGAGAAGAACTCCTGTACTTCTTGAACAGAATATTTCGTTACATCGGCTATCGTTTTATCACCAACGAACACAGCTAAACTCTCAGGCTTTAAGCGTCCACCTTTACACTTCGGACAAGCTTGCTCTGCCATATATTTCTCCATTTGCTCACGAATATAATCAGAACTCGTCTCACGATAACGACGCTCAATATTCGGAATAACACCTTCAAATAAAATCTCATTTTCCTTTACTTGACCAAATTCATTCACATAGCGGAAATAAAGCTTCTCTTCCCCGCTTCCGTACAGCACTTTATCAAATAAATCCTTCGGTATATCTTTCACCGGCATATCCATATCGATGCCGTAATGATTACACACAGATTTTAATAATTGCGGGTAATATTGTGAACTTGTCGGTTCCCAAGGAGCAATCGCATGTTCATTTAATGATACATCCCAGTTCGGAATAACAAGTTCTAAATCTACCTCTAACTTCGATCCAAGTCCATCACAAGAAGGACACGCGCCGAACGGACTATTAAACGAGAACATACGCGGCTCTAATTCTCCGATTGAAAAACCACAATGTGGGCAAGCATGATGTTCACTAAATAGAAGTTCTTCCTCTCCCATTACATCGATTAAAACTCGGCCCCCGCCAAGCTTTAAAGCACTTTCTAGTGAATCTGCAAGTCGGCTTGCAATTCCTTCTTTCACAACAATACGGTCAATAACAACTTCAATTGAATGCTTCTTATTTTTTTCTAAAGTAATCTCTTCAGATACATCCAGCATCTCTCCATCAACGCGCACACGAACATAACCTTGCTTCTTAATATCTTCTAATACTTTCGCATGCGCACCTTTACGCCCAGACACGATAGGCGCTAATACTTGCAACTTCGTACGTTCAGGATATTCAAGAACACGGTCTACCATCTGTTCCACTGTTTGTGATGTAATTTCAATTCCATGATTCGGACAAATAGGCGTACCAATTCGTGCGAATAATAAACGTAAATAATCATAAATCTCCGTTACCGTTCCAACCGTTGAACGAGGATTACGACTCGTCGTTTTTTGATCAATTGAAATCGCTGGAGATAAACCTTCAATCATATCAACATCCGGCTTATCCATTTGCCCTAAAAACTGGCGCGCATACGCAGATAAAGATTCCACGTATCTACGCTGTCCCTCTGCATAAATCGTATCGAATGCTAACGATGATTTCCCCGAACCAGACAATCCCGTCACAACAACAAGCTGATTTCTCGGAATGGTTACGTCAATATTTTTTAAATTATGCGCTCTAGCACCTTTTACAACAATAAAATCTTTACTCACTCTTTTCACCCTTCCGCTTTTAATTCTAATAGTAAATCTCTTAATTCAGCTGCACGCTCGAAATCTAATGCCTTTGCTGCTTCTTTCATCTCTGCTTCCATCTTCGCAATTGTATTTTCACGTTCTTTTTTCGTCATCTTCTTAGCTGGTGTTGCTTCATATATTTCCGTATCCTCAGCTGCTGTTGTCGCACGAATAACGTCACGTACTCCTTTTTGAATCGTTTTCGGCGTAATACCATGCTTTTCATTGTAAGCTTCTTGTATACTACGACGACGCTGTGTTTCTTCAATTGCAATTCCCATTGATCTCGTTATGCGATCTGCGTACATAATAACGCGGCCGTTTGCATTACGCGCCGCACGACCAATTGTTTGAATTAATGAACGCTCTGAACGTAGGAACCCTTCCTTATCAGCATCTAAAATAGCTACAAGTGATACTTCTGGAATATCTAATCCTTCTCGTAATAAGTTAATACCGACAAGTACATCAAACTTACCAAGGCGAAGATCACGGATAATTTCAATACGCTCTAATGTTTTAATTTCAGAGTGAAGATAATTCACTTTAATTCCTACATCTTTTAAATAGTCCGTTAAATCCTCTGACATTTTCTTCGTTAAAGTCGTAATTAATACACGTTCATTTTTCGCAATCCGGTCATGGATTTCTCCTAATAAATCATCTATTTGTCCTTCAATTGGTCGTATATCAATTGGTGGATCTAAAAGCCCTGTTGGACGAATAATTTGTTCTATTGCTTTCGGTGACTGCTCTAACTCGTATGGTCCTGGCGTTGCCGAAACGTAAATAACTTGATTCGTTTTCTCTTCAAACTCATCAAACGTGAGCGGTCTATTATCTAAAGCTGATGGCAGACGGAATCCATGATCAACAAGCACTTGCTTACGTGCTTGGTCCCCGTTATACATCGCTCTTACTTGCGGAACCGATACGTGCGACTCATCCATAACGATTAAGAAATCCTCTGGAAAATAATCTAAAAGCGTATACGGCGTTGAACCTGCTGGACGAAGTGTTAAATGACGGGAATAGTTTTCAATCCCTGAACAAAAGCCCATCTCGCGCATCATTTCTAAATCATAACGCGTTCGCTGTTCTATGCGCTGCGCCTCTAACAACTTACCATTATCATTTAATTCTTTTAAACGCTCTTCTAATTCTTTTTCGATATTTTCAATAGCGACCTTCAGCTTTTCTTCACGTGTAACGAAGTGAGATGCCGGGAAGATTGCTACATGATCACGTTCTGCTAATACTTCACCCGTTAATGCATTTACTTCTCGAATACGATCTATTTCATCCCCAAAAAATTCAATTCGAATACAATGCTCATCAAGTGATGCGGGGAAGATTTCAACTACATCTCCGCGCACACGGAATGTACCACGCTTAAAATCAATATCATTACGTCCATACTGTACATCAACAAGTTCACGAAGCAATTGATTGCGGTCCTTTTCCATACCAACTCGAAGCGAAACAACTAACTCGCGGTATTCTTCCGGAGAACCTAAACCGTATATGCACGAAACACTCGCAACGATAATAACATCATCTCTTTCAAATAAAGAAGACGTTGCCGAGTGGCGTAATTTATCAATTTCATCGTTAATTTGCGCATCTTTTTCAATAAACGTATCCGTATGTGGTACGTACGCTTCCGGCTGATAATAATCGTAATAACTAACAAAATACTCCACAGAATTGTTAGGAAAGAAATCTTTCAGCTCACTATATAACTGTCCTGCTAACGTTTTATTATGAGCCATTACAAGTGTTGGCTTCTGCACTTCTTTAATGACATTTGAAATCGTAAATGTCTTACCCGTTCCTGTCGCTCCAAGCAACACTTGCTTTTTCTTCCCACTATTAATTCCCTCTACAAGCTTCTCTATCGCTCCCGGCTGATCACCTTGCGGGGAATACTCTGAGATAATTTCAAATGGATGTTCCAACTAAAAACCGACCTCCTCATAAAAATCTGTATTATTATTTTACCACGAATGCCCATAAAAAACCTAAAAAAACGAACAGATATTCGGTAAAATTTTCGACAAGATATACATAAAAAAAGAAGGAATAAATACTTCCTTCCCCTACTAACTCTATTTTTTAAGTACATATAATAAGTCATATCCATTGCGCCCATTTTCATTCGTACAATCTATTAACCTATATGCCGTTTCTGATTCACGTTGCTCTTTAACAATCCTTTTACAACTATCTTTATGTAACCCTTTATGGTCACCAGCAAATTGATCTTGCCTATTATCTAACACATAAAGTATATCTTTCTCACTATGCTCTAACGTTTGAAAAATCGGGTCACCTTCATGTGTATACTGTACAATTCTTATTTTATCAGCTTTCCCTTGTTCCACATTCCAAATGAACTTTTCGAATTTATCTAGATTAGAAATTTCTGCCCACTTCGCAAAGACATCATTCTTCCTATCAATTGCACTGTTAGGTTGTGAACATGCTACTAAACTAAAGAGAAATAAGCATATGAAACCTGTTCTTTTTCCTGTTGTTATCCTCTCCTATACAAACTATTGGTATACTAGAAAAAGCTACTTTCCTCTATGAAAGTAGCTTCTTGTTTCCTTTCTCCTTCTTCGGAAAAATAGCATATGAAAATGAAATCACAGTATCCACTAAAAGAATAATAGCCCACACTTTGCTTACACGGCTTGCTGTTTTATTTAAAACGATTCCTGACTCTAACCAATTTCCCCACTGCTCTACCGGAATAAGCCCATACATGAAGAAAAAGAATATATGAACCGCAACAAACAAAATAAGATGTAAAACCCAATTTTTTATTTCCTGCTTCGCATGCGCCATCCCTGTTACTTCAAGTGGTTCTTCGATAATAGGCGCCGGTTCATTCCGCCACTTCGCAACTAATTTTTGTACATATATATCTAATTTCTTCAAATCCTTTTTCCCATAAAAAACTGCATATAATAAAATGATTACCGTAATGATTTGAAAATTAGAGAACTTCCCTGTTTGATAATAGTCCACTACCCCTAAAGTTAAAATAAACACTTCATTTACGAGGAGTACAATCCCCATAATAAAACTCGCCTTTTTCAAACGGAATCCGTAACGAAGTAAAAAGAAACCGATAGCTGATAACCAAAATACAATTTCTGCCCCAATTAAAAAATACCAACGATATTCTGCGAGTATACTCATTTATCCCTCTCCTTCTCATCATATATACGAAAAGCCTCATCCATATATAATAAAAGTTCTTCTTCAATTGGATACATGCTCATTTTCTGTGAATCTTCCTTCGATTTTCTAACTTCCCATAACTTATCTAAAAACGCTTCGTCACCATTGGCCATTTCTAAACACTTCTGCATTAATCTCTTCGTTGCCCCTTGTACCTCATCACTCGCGGCTTCTTTGCCGTCTTTCATAAAAGTACGTAATTGCTTTAATAAATCTACCCATTCTAAAATATTCGGATCCTCTTCACTCATATTCGGCAAGTTATGAAGCAATTTTTGTTCTTCCTTTGAAAATACTTCATTTTGAAACATTTCACGTATACGAGACGACTGTTTCGAAAGCTGAATAAGTTCAAACATAACTTTCCAATCAAGTTCTCCTTCCACATCTACCGAATAAACAACAGCTTGTAAAACACGCTCCATTCGATTGAATTTCTTTTGTTCTTCCTGTACAAACCGAAGTTGTTTTTCAAGAGAATCCTTTAAGTTAAGCTCACCTTTTACTAACATATTCGCAGCCTCTTTTAATGAAAATCCCATTTCCTTTAAAAACAAAATTTGTTGTAGTCGAATGACATCAGTTTCACTATATAACCGATGTCCACCCTCCGTTTTCCCGCTCGGCTTTAATAAATCTATTTGATCATAATAACGTAATGTACGTACTGTTACCCCTGTCTCTTTCGTCAATTGTTGTATTGAAATCACTACCATCACCTCTTCCCCTTCATTATAAAAGATGACGTTACGTAACTTTCAAGACTTTTGTAAAAAAAATACAAAAAGCTGTTTATACTCTTTGTATCAACAGCTTTTACGGAAATAATCCCTTTTGTATAGAGCGCCCACAAAATAAAATAAGTGCGCCAACAACAACACTCGTTGCTGTTTTATGATAATGAGTTGAAACTAATAAATAATATGATAAACCTACAGTACCAAGCATAATACAAATACTTGGCACTGGATTACGAGAGAAATTTTGCATCCCCCAAAACAAAGCAAAAATAGCCGTAGCGACACATAATACCGGTAATCCCATCCCAGTTCCCCTTTTTCTATCTATTCCTTGTTGCTAACACACTCGTCGATGCCATACTTATTAATAAACCAAAAATAGCAATATATAATAACTCATTTACATGCACTGCTTGCCTATCTAAATACTTATTTACACAAAGATACATAATGAACAAGAAAATGAAGCTTGTAATACAAATCGTAAAATACGACTTTATCTTATTCACAACTCGCTCATCAATCGACGGTACTCCCTCTTCTTTCAAACGCTTTTGTTCTCTATATTCCGAAATACCATATAAAATGACTAGTGCTACATTTGAAATCAATATCGCTCCCCACGAAATATTTAAAATGACTAAACTTGTATTTAAAATAAGCCCCGCTAAAGATAAGCTTCCTATAAACCTCATAACTTCTTGCTTATTCATGTATTACCAGCCTCTTTCTTATTTCTATACTTCCACTTCGGCCAATAATTCACAAAGAAATAAACAAACTGTCCTAATACAAATAAAACAAATGGCATGCCCGCATTTCCATAAACAATTAAATTATACAAACTCCATACCGCTAAACTCATTGTTAAAAACAACCCTAAATATTTAAACGCTTTATCCGACTGAAATCTCTCAAACTCATCTTGCATTTTCATTCCTCCTATCGTTATGCCCGTTTTCCCGCCATTACTCCTATGATGAGACTACCCGCAAATAAGGAACTACATATCATAAATATTTCTTGCACTGGTATAACAGCTCTGCCTATTGCTTTACTCGCAACAATATAAACAATAAGCAATAAAAACGCGCATACAAATGAAACATTTACATACCTTTTTATGTTTTCATTTACTCGCTCATCTATATCTGGAAGTTCTTCTTTTTTGTACTTACGCTTTTTGTAATACACACACACTATCAAAAATGCAATTGCTAAAATGTTACTCACTACGATTGATAAAATTGGTATAGCCGGATTCATAATATGAACTACAATGTCTCCCAAAAACAATCCAAAAGTCACACCGGTAAATAATTTTTTAGTATCGTTCATTTTTTCTCCCCTTACTCTAGCGTAAATATTTCCTCCACCTTCATCCCAAAATATTTGGCGATTTTTAAGGATAACTCTAGACTCGGGTTATAATGATGGTTTTCAATCGCCACAATTGTCTGCCGCGTCACTTGCATCGCCTTTGCCATTTCAACTTGCGTTATATGATTTTGCTTTCTTAACTCTTTTATTGTATTTTTTACACCCATAGGCTCCACCTTCGAAAGTAAAGATATCTTTACTTTAATTATAAATATTTTCCAATTGCAAGTAAAGATATCTTTACAAAAAAAGGTAAAAAAAGAGACACCTATAAGATGCCTCTTTGCTACTACATAAATCCTAATGCATATACAAGAACGTACCCAAGAACAGATAAGCAAACCGAGCCAATCAATCCTGCCACGAATGCCCTACTTCCTAATTTGCGGAACGTTTTAAACTCTACATTTAAACCGAGTCCTGCCATTGCCATTGCAATAAGCATGTACGCAATGACTACAATATATCCAGCAACAACTTCTGGGATAATCCCAATCGAATGCACTGCACTCATCGCTAAAAATCCAAAGATGAACCATGGAATTGGAAGGTCGCGCCACGATCTTTTTTCCTCGCTATCTTCACTCTTACCAAACCATAATCCAATTAAAATTGCTACTGGCACAAGCATCGCAACGCGCGTTAATTTCACAATAACCGCGATGTCTACAGCCGTGCTACCTCCTGGCGCCGCCGCAGCGATAACGTGAGCGATTTCGTGCAATGTCGCACCTGAAAACACCCCGTAACCGTACGGTGAGAAGCCCAGCACTGGGTATAATAGCGTATAAATAAGTGTAAATATTGTACCTAAAATTGCAATAATCGCTGCCCCAACTGCCGTTTCTTCATCTTTCGCTTTCACTTGCGGTGCAATCGCGACGACTGCGGCCGCACCACAAATCGCCGTCCCGCATGCTGTTAAAATCCCAAGTTTCTTTTCTACTTTAAATACTTTCGTTAGTCCATATACAACGAAAATTGTAAATGTAATAACAACCGCTGCGATGACCAATACTTTCGGCCCCGCCTTCGCAATATCTACAAGATTTAACCGCATTCCAAGTAAGATGATCCCAAAGCGTAGCAACTTCTTACTCGCAAAGTTCGTTCCCGCTATCGCTTCTTGAGGAATCCCGATTGCGGCGCGCCAAACCATCCCGATTAGAATAGCGATTACTAATTGTCCCATAATATTTAAAAATGGAAGCTCTGCTAAATATTTCGCGGCGATTGCGATTAATAACGTAATCCCAATACCTTGCGAAAATCCAAAGCCCTTCTTCTTTTGTATAACAAGTGTTTGTTCCACTTTGTACCACCCCAATAATCGTATTGGAACATGCATGTTCTTTCTAGTTACATTATAAGAGAGTTTTAATAATAAGTTTAATATCAATATTGAATCCCTATCATCAGAAATACTTATGATAAAATAAAAGCAAAAATAAAGGGGCCTAACAAATGAACGTCGACATTTTAAAGATCTTTGTTACTGTCGTTGAACAAAAACATTTTTCGCGTGCTGCGGAACTATTAAACCTTTCACAACCTGGCGTTAGTATGCACATTCGCAACCTGGAAAATGAATTTGGGACTACACTTATTCAGCGGTCCCCAAAGCACGTCCAAGTTACGGAAGCTGGAAACATATTATACATACACGCAAAGCAAATGCTTTCACTTTATGAAGATGCAAAACAGGAAATTAATGCGCTGCATAACGTCGTAACAGGGACACTTCGCATCGGCGCTAGCTTTACAATTGGCGAATACTTACTTCCAAAAATACTTGCGCGCTTTGCCAATGAAAATGCACACGTCGAAGTTCATACATTTATCTCCAATACGGAAGAAGTTTTGCAAAGCCTCCGCTCTAATCAAATTGATATCGGCTTAGTGGAAGGCCAAGTCGTATACGCTGACGTAGATGTTGAAACTTTTATGCAAGATGAAATGAAACTCGTCGTCCCGCCAAACCACCCATTGCTCCATATCGAGGGAATTAACGAAAATACATTGCAAGATCAAGTCTGGGTATTAAGGGAGAGCGGCTCTGGCACACGTGCCTATAGCGATCGATTTATACACCAACATCATTTAAAAATGAAACGCTTCTTTACATTTAGCAGTATTCAAAGCGTGAAGGAAGCCGTTGCAGCCGGTCTTGGCATCGCTATCCTTTCAGATTGGACTGTTCGAAAAGAACTGTTGGCACAAGAAATATTCCACATCCCTGTTCCGAACGAAGAGCTAATCCGTCCATTCTCCATCGTGCGCGGCAAATATTTTATCCCGTCTAAAGCTATTCAAGTCTTTTTAAAACACGTAGATTCTTTTGCGAAAAAACAGAGTTGACCTTCACATTAGTGTGAAGGTTTACAATACATGTAAAAGGAGTGAAACGCATTGCGAATTGGAGAGTTATCAAAAGAAACTGGGGTTAGCGAAAGGGCACTAAGACATTATGAAGAAAAGGGATTACTCCCTTCGAAACGCCTTGAAAATGGCTACCGCAAATTTGATGAAAGTGCTATCAAAAAAGTAGAACTTATTCAAATGTACTTACAGCTTGGTTTAAACTTAGAAGAGACGGCGAGGATGCTGCGCTGCCTTGAAATCGAGCCACATTTATACGAAAACCCATGCAGTAGTATTCTTAGGCTTTACGAAGATAAACTATGTGAAGTTACGAAACAAATCGAATTGCTCTCTAGTATTCAAGCCAACTTGCAAAAACACGTTTCACTCCTAAAACAAGCAAAAGAAAAGGGATGATTACATGTTTGTTATACATGGCAGTTCAAGACAAAACGGAAATACGGAAGCTTTAACACATATGGTGATTGATGGGATTGAAACAGAACAAATTTACTTGCGTGATCATATCGTCCACCCAATCATAGATCAGCGCCATGATGTAGAAGGATTTCAACCTGTAAATGATGATTACGAGCAGTTAACCAAACGCATGCTAGAGCACGACACGATTATCTTCGCTACACCGCTATACTGGTACGGAATGAGCGGCCACATGAAGAACTTCGTTGATCGCTGGTCACAAAGCTTGCGTAATAAATCTCTTCATTTCAAAGAAAAAATGAAAGGCAAAAAAATGTACGTTGTCATCGTTGGCGGAGACAGTCCAAAACTGAAAGCATTGCCGCTTATCGCCCAGTTTCAATATATCTTTGATTTTGTTGGTTCATCATTTGAAGGGTATATTATTGGGGATGCGAATGGACTAGATGAAATCAAGAACGATGCTGAGGTGCTGGCAAAAGCACAATTGTATAATAATAAATTCAAAAATAGCACACAGAAATAAGTTTGACAAATCCATTTGTATGCGCATACAATAAAAATAATATTATGAAAGGAAGGTACTTTGACCAATGAAGTTCTAATTCTCTTATTTATTTCATCCATCACAAATAGTGAACAAAAATGATGAAAACTAGCAGAGGATTAGTCTGTCCATTTGTCGATACTTTCTTTCGATACGATCATGTAAAAAATCGTTTATTTATGTACGATTTTTACATTGAAGGGCGACATTTATCCTCTCTAGTGAAACTAGGGAGGTTTTTTTTATGACTATTTTAATCGCACGTAATATCGAAAAGAGCTTTGGTGATCGCACCATATTTACGTTACCATCACTAGAAATTCAAGCAAACGATCGTATAGGAATTGTCGGAGTCAACGGAGCTGGAAAATCTACGTTATTACAAATATTAAGTAAAGAAATAGAAGCTGACAAAGGCACAGTAACTCATCATAGTTCTATCGCCATCATTCCACAGCTTAGCGAGGGGATACCGGAAACCGCTTCTTCCCTCGCTAAGGGCAAATGGAATATTTCAAACGTCACAAATTCAATGAGCGGCGGTGAACGAATGCGCCTAAAGATCGCCCATGCCCTCGAACAAGATGCAGGCATTCTATTTGCTGATGAGCCAACAAGTCACTTAGATATGTTCGGTACAGAGCAATTAGAAAAGGCACTTTTATCTTATAAAGGAGCACTTGTTTTAATATCGCATGATCGTGATCTTTTAGATGCCATATGTACAAAGATCATTGAAGTTGAAGACGGTACTATTCAAGAATATAAAGGTAATTATTCAAACTATCGAAAGCAAAAAGAACGTGAGCGAATACAAAAGCAGGCAGAATATGATCAATATATACAAGAAAAAAATCGGTTAGAACAGTCAATTTCACAAAGAAAGCAACGTGCTTCTAGCATGACAAAAATCCCAACACGGTTCAGTTCATCTGAATCTAAACTTTATAAGTGCAGTGGGGCTCATGGGCAAGAAAATGTTAGCAAAGTAGCGAAAGCACTAGAAACACGCCTTGAAAAGTTGGAACAGAAAGAAAAACCGAAAGACTTTTCTCAAGCTCAGTTTGACGTACAATACCACACACCAATTCATAGTAAAGCAGTTGTTCAGTTTAATAAAACAACGAAGAAAATAGGGGATCGCACACTATTTAAAAATATGAATGGAACAATTGTCCCTGGGGCAAAGCTTGCTATTTTAGGGGAAAACGGAAGCGGAAAAACAACTTTGTTCAAAATGCTTCTCGCGAACGAGCGTGGCATTCAGCTTTCGAAAAGTTGTAAAATTGGATACTTTGAACAAACATTATCTATTTTAAAAACAGATAAAACAATTTTAGAAAACGTTCTAGAAGAAACAAACTATACAGAATCGTTCGTTCGAACAATACTTGCAAGGCTCCTATTCCGCCGTGAAGATGTTCATAAACCTGTGCACATCTTAAGTGGTGGAGAACGAATGAAGGTTGCACTCGCAAAAGTATTTTTAGGAAACTATAATATGCTTCTGCTCGACGAACCGACAAACTATTTAGACTTGGCAACGCAAGAAGAATTAGAAAGCATGTTACAGGAGTATCCTGGTACAATATTTTTCATTAGCCATGACCGTGCCTTTATTCGTTCTGTTGCAAACCATATTCTACAAGTAGATGAGAGAGAACCAAGAATATTCCACGGCAATTACGAGCAATACACAAAAAGAACCACCCAAGCTTCTGTAAACGTTACTGAACAAGAATTATTACGATTACAAACAAAATTAACAGAAATCATCAGCCGGATTTCTATTCCAAATCAGCATGATGACATCACATTTCTCGAACAAGAATACGAAAAATTATTAGTTCGAATTCGGCAGTGTAAAGAAGCGCTCTAATGTCTTCCCCATATATCGACGGGACCTTCCACACTTCCCAAGAAATATCGAGGCTTCGACATAGAATATCACCCTACCTATCATGTTAGACACAATAACAACAAAAAGCCGTGCACCAGCACGGCTTTTCACTTTATATACGGACAGCAGTCCCACTCACCGCAACCATTAGCATTCCTTCACGAACTACTTCGTAGTCCACGTCGATACCAACAATGGCGTTCGCATTTTTTTGTCTTGCGAGAGTTTTCATCTCTTCCATTGCAATGTCGCGCGCTTCTTTTAATTTACTTTCGTAGGCGCCTGCGCGACCACCGACAACGTCACGGACAGAAGCGAAAAGGTCACGCACGATATTCGCACCCATGATTGCTTCGCCATTAACGATATCGATATACTCAATAATTTCTTTCCCTTGAATTGTAGAAGTTGTTGTTACAATCATGCTTTATAGCCTCCCATATAAGATTTCCACTTACTTATGGTGCACTAATTCAGCAGAAATTATATTTACGAACTAAACTGCGCCTCATACAATCGGCTGTAACCCTCGCCTCGTTCGATTAGTTCCTCATGTGAACCTTGTTCTGCAATACCGTCTTTATTTACAACGACGATGCGATCTGCATTTTTAATAGTTGCAAGCCTGTGAGCGATAACTAATGTTGTACGACCGACAGATAGTTCTGCAAGTGATTTTTGGATAGCAAGTTCTGTCTCTGTATCTAGCGCAGAAGTTGCTTCATCTAAAATTAAAATTGGCGGGTTCTTCAAGAACATACGTGCAATCGCTAAGCGCTGCTTTTGTCCTCCTGAAAGTTTCACACCACGCTCACCGATAACTGTATCTAAACCGTCTGGTTGCGAGTAAATTAAGTCCTCTAGCTGAGCACGTTTTACCGCCTGCCAAATTTCAGATTCTGAAGCTTTTAAGTTTCCGTAAGCGATATTTTCACGAATTGTTCCTGAGAATAAGAAAACATCTTGCTGTACAATTCCGATTTGCTTACGAAGTGACGATAACGTCATCTCTTTGGTGTCAATGCCATCAATTTGAATTGATCCAGATGAGTGTTCATAAAAACGAGGTAATAAACTACATAGTGTTGTTTTCCCTGCCCCTGATGGTCCAACGAAAGCAACTGTTTCACCTGCATGTATTTTCAAACTAATATCGTTTAAAATCGGCTCTTTATTTTCATATCCGAACGTGATGTTATTGTATTGAATATCGCCGTGTACATGTTTAACTTCTATTGCATCTTTAGAATCTACAATATCCGGCTCTGTTTCCAGAAGTTCTACATATCTTTTAAAACCAGCGATTCCTTTCGGATAACTTTCAATAACCGCATTAATTTTTTCAATTGGGCGGAAGAAAATATTCGTTAATAAAACGAATCCAATAAATCCACCGTACGTTAATTCACCTTGCAGAACAAACCATGTACCACATATTAATACAAAGAGTGTTACAAGACGCATCAGCATATAACTAATCGATGAATTTAACGCCATAATTTTATACGCCATTAATTTTGTTGTACGGAAACGAGCATTATTTACAGCAAATTGCTCTTTCTCAAACTTTTCATTTCCGAATGCTTGTACAACGCGGATACCACCTACATTGTTCTCGATACATGCATTGAAATCAGCAACGTCTGAGAATAAACGTCTAAACGTGCCTGTCATTTTTTTATTGAAGTAAAGTGCCAACCATAATAAGAACGGGATTACGAAGAATGTTAGAAGTGCTAACTTCCAGTTAATCATCATCATAAATGAAAATGCTCCAACTAAAGTCATAATGGCAATGAATAAATCTTCTGGTCCATGGTGAGCAATTTCCCCAATTTCCATTAAATCGTTTGTAAGACGTGAAATTAAATGACCTGTTTTATTATTATCAAAAAATCTGAATGATAGCTTTTGAATGTGATCAAATAATTTCTGCCTCATATCTGTTTCAATGTTAACCCCAAGCATATGTCCCCAATATGTAACGACATATTGCAAACCTGCATTTAACACATAAACTACGAACAAGCCGAAACAAGCCCATAAAATAAGCGTCCAGTTTTGTCCTGGTAATAACTTATCAATAAATTGATTTACGATAAGCGGGAAACCAAGTTCGAGTAAACCTGCGATAACTGCACAGGAAAAATCGAGTACGAATAAACCTTTGTACGGTTTATAGTAAGAAAAAAATTTACGTAGCATATCTTTCCTCCCTTTTCCAAATTAAAAGACTCTCCAAATGATAACCATTATCAAATAATTATTCAAGTTATCCGTCTATGAAACTAAAAAAACCTTCATCTATATTTGATGAAGGTTTCCATTTTATTTTATATAGCTTCCGAATCCCACTCGTGCTCTTGCTGAACAAATACAACACCTAATTCATGATGTCCCCCGGCGTATAATGCCGTTTGAGCAAGACGAAGCTCACCATTTGTATCTACTACTTCTAATTTACAAAACGCTCCTGTCGTCTTCGTTTGAAGCGCGTCATAAAACTCTTCGGTACTTCTTGGAATGATTCCATTTACTTTCGTAATAACTTCTCCAGGCTTTAAATTCATCTCTGCCCCAATTGTATTAGGAATTGTATCTAACACAACAAGTCCATCATTACGTGCGGCAAAGTATGCTGGTCTTTTCTCGTCTGCAATTTTCTCTTGCATCGAGATTGTAAAGCGTCCAAGCATTGCGACTCCCATCGCGATAATTGCGAATACGTGCCACCAGTAACTTGCGATACCTAAAACGAGTACGAGCCCCGCTAAACCATAGACACGTCTTCCTGTAAATAATAAAGCTTCCGTCGGCTCATAACTTCTAACCTTTCTCATAAATCCAATTAAAAATGGAACGAGGAATAAAGAGTATGTAGTCGAACCTATTGAAACGACAGGCCACCAAGAAATAAATCCTGTCACCGCGTCTCCTGGTATAAGAATAAATACTGGTACAAGCCATAAACGATTGGATTCATGTAGTCCAATTCGTAGCCCACGCTTACCTTTGTTAATTTTTGGCGTAGAATAACGAACTGCATTTTTAGAGATTAATAAACCCTCTACAACGAGCATAACGCCTAGTAAAATAGCAAGGGATACAATCGTACCCTCTTCACCTTCTCCAAGCTGTAAGAAGGAAACTGGCATCTTAGACGATAACAACACGAGTGCAATCGCGATTCCGAAAGTATAAGCTACAGATAAATATCGATACATAGCAGTTAATCCGAATAATAACGTCCAAAGTAAAATTGCCCATAAACTCGCTTTTGAAACAACAAGCCCGAGTCCAATCGTAATAATAGATACGATTAATCCGTACCCAATACCTGCAAATAGAGTTGTTCGTAGTTCAAACCAAATATCATATACTTTAAAAGAAAAATCTTTTCGTTCTCGTAATATACGTAAGTATCCAACGAAGATACTACTAATTAAAAATACATAGACAGCAGGGTGTAAGAAAAAACGTCCAACTCCTCGTAGTATTTCAAAAATCCATGCCTCCACGAATTCATTCACCACCATTTATATCATTCTTTCTTTTTATTTTATCATATTTAACACATAAAAAAATACAGGCATCGAAGTGCCTGTATTCTTTCTTATTTCGCTATTAATTTCAATGCCGTCTGTAATTGTAAATCGTTTTCTCCAGAACGGATTTTTTCAATGATTTTAGTTTGAATCGCTTCAGCTGTCTTTTTATCGAGTTGTCCTGTTGCTTCCATCTCATTCGCATTTTGGAATGCTTTTAGTGCTGATTCTGTCTCTTTGCTAAAGTATCCATCTTCACGTCCTGGTACATATCCTAAGCTCTTAAGCATTTCTTGTGCGTGTTTTACTTGTACATCATTTGAATTGTATGAAAGTGTCTTTTCAATTTGAATTGGTGTCGCATGATAATAATCTGGTTGCTTCACTTCTACAGTTGGCGCGATTCCTTTTTTATGAATCCAATTGCCATCTGGTGTTAACCATTTAAACATTGTTAATTTAATGTTGCTGCCATCTTTAAATGGAACAGCCTGCTGAACAGTACCTTTACCAAACGTTTTTTCACCAATTAAATCGTATCCTTCTCCTTCTTTTAGCGCACCAGCTAAAATCTCTGAAGCAGAAGCACTTCCGTTATCAATTAATACTGAAATTGGATATGACTTTCTCTCTTTCAGTTCCGTAGAGAATTTCTTCTTCTCACCATTTCGCTGTTCTACTTGTAGCATTGGCTTTTTATCTGTCATGATGTCTCCTAGTATATCTTCTACACTATTTAAATAACCGCCAGGATTACCACGCACGTCAATAACTAAGCCTTTTATGTTTTTCTTCTCTAGCTCTTTTAACTGATCCTTAAATTCTTTCGCAGTATTTTCAGCGAAAGAAGTAATTTGCATATAACCGATATCTTTTCCGCTATCTTGCTTTACGGAACTAAATACAGTGAAAATCGGAATCTTTTCACGCTTAATTTTAAATTCTATCGGATCAGCCACTCCTGCGCGCTTAATTTCAATTGCAACAGTCGTTCCTTTTTTACCACGAATTTTTAATACTGCTTCTTCACGTGATAAATCTTTCACACTATTTCCATCTACAGATAAAATTTGGTCATTCGGTTTAATTCCTATCTTTTCTGCTGGTGAACCTTTAATTGGCGATACGATAATAAGCTTACCGTCCGTCTTGTTCACTTCAGCTCCAATCCCTTCAAGTTCAGGATCCAGTGACTGACTAAACTGTTTTGCCGTTTCTTTATCCATATACGTGGAATAAGGGTCCTTCAGCGTAGACAACATTCCCTGTATCGCACCTTCGACTAATTTGTCGTCTTTCACGTCTTCCACATAACGTGAATCAATTAGTGCATACGCCTCATTAATCTTTACCAAATTCCCTTGCGCTGTGCCAGCATTACCATTCGATACTGTTTGCGTTACATACGCTGGGTTTATCCCAAACCAGTACATACCACCAAACATCCCGCCAGCACCAATTAAAAATGCAACAACCATTCCAATAATTGCAACTCTACGTTTCAATGCGGAATTCCCCTTTCCAGAACACACAGGTGGTGTAGCAAAAGGCATCACACGATGTGTGATGCCTTTACCTATTTCTACTATATGATAAGCTTGTACGAATTATGTTTGCAACTTTTTATACTTTTAAGAAGCGACGAATTGACATTACACTTCCCCACATACCGATTAATGCACCGATTAACATTAATAAACCAGCTAATTGGAATACGAATGGGTTGTATGGTAGAAGCTCGAAAATTGTTCCGCCAAGTTTTTCATTAAACACACCTTGCAACGAATTATACATAACTAAAATTAGGCCAATTGGAATAATTGATCCTAATACTCCTAGGAATAATCCCTCTAACAAGAACGGCCAACGAATAAACCAGTTTGTTGCACCAACAAGTTTCATAATTTCAATCTCAGTACTACGAGCATAAATTGTAATTTTAATTGTGTTAGAGATTAAGAACATCGCTGTGAATAGAAGACCCGCAATTAACGCAATCCCGATGTTACGACCAGTTTTTACAGTATCAAATAATTTTTCAACTTGACCTTTACCGTATTGAACATTACTTACAAACTGCATTTTCTCAATCTTTTTCGCAATTGTTGCCGTATCTGTTGGTTCTTTCGCCTTTACAACAAATACGTTTTTCAGTGGGTTATCTTGCTCAAATAACTCGAACGTTTTTCCACTATCGCCTAAGCTTTTAATTAAACGTTTCAACTCTTCTTCTTTAGAAGAATATTTAATAGAATCTACTTTCGCAATTTTACTCATATCTTCTTCTAATTTCTTTTGATCAGCTTCTTTTGCTGCTGGATCAACATGCACACGAATTTCTACATCTTGCTCTACTTTCGTCGCAAAATGGTTCATATTCATAATCGCTGTCAAAAAGACACCTACAAGTAATAATGTAACTGTTACTGCACTTACAGAAGCAAATGTCATCCATCCGTTACGGGATAGATTTTTCACACCTTCTCGCAAATGTCGACTAAGGGTTTTAGCCTTCATATCCGTATCCTCCCTCAATCTCGTCTCGAACAATTCTTCCGCCTTCAATTGCAATTACACGATGACGAATTGTATTTACGATATCTGCGTTATGTGTCGCCATAACAATCGTTGTACCACGCTCATTAATACGTTTGAAAATCTTCATAATATCAAGAGCTGTTTCAATATCTAAGTTACCTGTTGGCTCATCGGCAATTACAACCTTTGGCTTATTTACAATCGCTCTTGCAATCGCCACACGTTGTTGCTCTCCGCCCGAAAGCTCATTTGGAAGTGCATCGGCACGCTCTTCAAGACCAACAAGACCTAACACTTCTGTAACGCGCTCACGAATCGCTTCCTTCTCTTCTTCAATTACTTCTAAAGCAAACGCAACATTCTCATATACCGTTAATTTAGGTAGCAATTTAAAATCTTGGAAAATTACGCCTAATTGACGACGGAAATACGGAACATCTCTTTCTGCTAATGTTTCAATTACAAGTCCATTTACATTAATTGATCCTGTAGATGGCTTCTCTTCACGATACATCATTTTAATAAATGTAGATTTTCCGGCTCCACTCGGTCCAACTACGTATACGAATTCACCTTGTTTAATGTTAACTGTGAGACCAGCAATGGCTTTCATACCATTTGGGTACTCCTTATAAACATTCGTCATTTTTATCATTATTTATCACCCAATACTTAATGATTTTTTTCGAAATACTTTTCTGTACATTTGAAAATAAAAAAACAACCTTTATTTTCGCTCGACCATTCTTGTTGAAGGTAGCTTCCATACATGCTCTTTATTAGCAACGCTACTCTATGTAATATATTTCATCAAAATTCTACAAACCCCATTGTAACATCAATCGGTTTCCAATTCGGATACAGTTTTGTTACAGTTCTGTTACATCCCAAGAAAAGGTAAACGAGCTCATGTAATTACTTAACCCGAAGCACTTTTCGGTCAAGTTATACAATCAGCTCGTTTATTAATTACGTTTCTTATTTATGCTCCGCTAACCATTCAGCTACTTTTTTTGCGTCTTCACCTTGAATAAGTCCAGGTGACATTGAGCCGCGACCTTTTTTAATAATTTCTTCGATATCTGCAGCGTCATACTTACTGCCTACTTTTCTTAAATCAGGTCCAGTTGCTCCTGATAAATCTTTAGCGTGACAACCTATACAACTTTTTTGGTAAATTTGCTCTGCGCTATCTGTGCTTGCAGATTGTTTTGATGGTTTACTCTCTTCTTTATTTCCACATGCTCCTAAAGCAAAAACGACTGATGTCCCCAGCGTAATAGCCAACAATTTCTTTTTCACTTCTATCGCTCCCCATTGTTGATATTCTTTTCATTCATAACTAGGCAATAGTTTTCATAACACATTCAATATTCATTATAAGCATTATCTTTATATAGAAAAACTAAGGTGTATTTCATATTTTTTACAAATATAGTGAGAAGCCTAATGAAATAAGCTTTCATAAATTGTTTCAATTCTGTGAACACCTTAGAAAGTTCTATAAAGAGCCTTTTTCTCCAATCAAAACTGAGAAATTCTATATAAAGTCCTACTCTATTACCACTTTGTTTTACTATTCTCTACCTTTTACAAAACAATATACGGCATTGTATTCTACATATAATCTCATCAAAAAGAGAAGTTGTCGTTTCCAACTTCTCTTCCTCTTTATTTCATCAATATAAATAAGATAAGCCTCTTTATATCCTCTTGGACCTCAACATGTGCCAACAATTCTGTTGGCTTTTTCTCTTATTAAATACGAGAACGTAAATACGCATCAATAAACGGATTAATTTCTCCATCCATAACTGCTTGTACGTTACCAACTTCTGTATTTGTACGATGGTCTTTCACAAGAGAATACGGGTGGAATACGTAAGAACGGATTTGGCTTCCCCATCCAATTTCTTTTTGCTCTCCGCGAATCTCATCTAATTGTGCTTGTTGTTCTTCTAATTTCTTTTGATATAATTTCGCTTTTAGCATTTTCATCGCATGCTCACGGTTTTTAATTTGAGAACGCTCTGACTGACATGTTACAACCGTGTTTGTTGGTAGATGAGTTATACGAACTGCTGAATCTGTCGTATTAACGTGCTGTCCACCTGCACCACTTGCACGATACGTATCTATTTTCAAATCTTCTGTACGCACTTCAATTTCAACTTCATCATTGAATTCAGGTACAACTTCACAAGATACGAACGATGTATGACGACGACCTGAAGAATCGAACGGTGAAATACGTACAAGACGATGTACACCTTTCTCCGCTTTCAAGTAACCGTAAGCGTTATGACCTTTAATTAATAATGTAACACTCTTAATACCAGCTTCATCGCCCGGTAAGTAGTCAACCGTTTCTACTTTAAACCTACGTTTTTCAGCCCAGCGCGTGTACATACGTAATAACATAGAACCCCAGTCTTGTGACTCTGTTCCACCTGCACCTGGGTGTAATTCTAAAATAGCGTTATTTTTATCATAAGGATCGCTTAATAGTAACTGCAGCTCGTACTCATTCATTTCTTGAATTAAAGTTTTCACTTCAGATTCTAGTTCCTCATGTAAATCTTCATCATACTCTTCTTTAAGTAAGTCATGCGTCATTTCTAAGTTTTCGAACGTCTCATCTAACTGACGGAACCTTCCAACCATATCTTTCAGCGCATTCGCTTCATTAATTACAGCTTGTGCGCCTTGTTGGTCATCCCAAAATCCTGCGCCCATCATCGTTTCTTCTAATTCTGCAATTTGTTTTTCCTTAGTAGGAAGGTCAAAGAGACCCCCTAAAAGCCGCTAATCTCTTAGCCATTTTTTCTAATTCTTGCCTAATTTCTACTAATTCCATTTCCTTCACCTCTATGTAATTGCTGTTACTTTCATATGAAAACAAGGGAAACTCTCTCCGCTTATTACGGAGAGAGTTTAATCCTTTTCATTATACATTTTTGATGTAAAAATTTGCAAAGCAGTCTAAACTACAGTTTCTTATTACTGCCCAATGCCACAACAGTTTTTATGTTTCTTGCCACTACCACATTTACATAAATCGTTGCGTCCCATTTGGTCACCTTTTACAACCGGTTTTTTCTTCGCGTCTTCGCCATCGCTTGATGGATGAACAGCTTCACCTTGAACAACTTCTTGACGCTCTAAGTTTTGCTCAATTTCAGCTTTCATAATGTAACGAGAGATTTCCTCTTCAATAGAAGCGATCATCGACTCGAACATTGCGAATCCTTCCATTTGGTATTCACGAAGTGGATCGATTTGCCCGTAAGCACGTAAATGAATACCTTCACGAAGATGATCCATTGCATCGATATGATCTGTCCATTTCGTATCTACAACACGGAATACAACAACCTTTTCGAATTCACGCGTCTGCTCTTCAGGTAGAAGCTTCTCTCTTTCATTATAACGCTCTAACAATTTCGCGATAATTGATTCGCTCATTTCTTCTGGAGCAAGGCGACGTAACTCTTCTTCTTTTACATCTCCTTCTTCAAGAAGGTTTGTATTTAAGTAATCGACAAGACCTTTAATGCTCCAATCTTCTTCGATTTCTTCTTGCGTATGAAGTGCAACAGCACGTTCTATCGTAGATTTCATCATACCTTCAATAATACTGCGTAAGTTCTCTGAATCCATTACTTCTTGACGCTGTTTATAAATTACTTCACGTTGTTGACGAAGTACATCGTCGTATTGCAATAGTTGCTTACGTGCATCATAGTTATTTCCTTCCACACGTTTTTGTGCAGATTCTACAGCACGAGAAACCATTTTACTTTCGATTGGCTGTGAATCATCCATACCAAGACGATCCATCATCGCTTTCATATTGTCAGAACCGAAGCGGCGCATTAGTTCATCTTCCATTGATAAGTAGAACTGTGTTACACCAGGGTCCCCTTGACGACCAGAACGACCACGTAACTGATTATCAATACGACGGCTTTCGTGACGCTCTGTACCGATAACTGCTAGACCGACGTTTCTAATATCGTCGCCTAACTTAATATCCGTACCACGACCAGCCATATTCGTCGCAATTGTTACAGCGCCTTTCATACCAGCTTCTGCAATGATATCTGCTTCACGCGCATGGTTTTTTGCATTTAAGATATTATGACGTACACCTTTACGTGTTAACATTTTTGAAATAAGCTCTGACGTTTCAATTGCAACTGTACCAACAAGAATAGGTTGCCCTTGCTTATGACGATTTACAATATCCTCAACAACTGCATTGAATTTACCTTCCATTGATTTGAAGATTAAATCAGCACGATCATCACGAATAATATCTTTATTCGTTGGAATTACGATAACATTCATATTGTAAATACTACGGAATTCTTCTTCTTCCGTTTTCGCTGTACCAGTCATACCAGATAATTTTTCGTACATACGGAAGTAGTTTTGGAACGTAATTGTTGCAAGCGTCATACTTTCATTTTGAATTTCTACGCCTTCTTTTGCTTCAATAGCTTGATGTAAACCTTCGCTATAACGACGACCTTTCATAAGACGACCAGTGAATTGGTCTACGATTACGATTTCGCCTTCTTGTACAACATAATCTGTATCAAGGTGCATAACAACATGTGCACGAAGCGCCTGATTAATATGGTGAAGAAGTGCTACATGTTTTAAATCGAATAAGTTATCGATATGGAAAGCTTTCTCAGCTTTCGTAATACCATCTTCTGTTAACATTACATTTTTCGTTTTCACATCAAATGAATATTCTTTTTCATTTTCTAATGTACGAACGAATGCATTTGCAAACATGTATAGCTCTGCTGATTTTTGAGCTTGTCCCGAAATAATAAGCGGCGTACGTGCTTCATCGACTAAAATAGAATCGACTTCATCGATGATAGCAAAATTAAGTGGACGCTGAACGCACTGCTCTCTATATAACACCATGTTGTCACGTAAGTAATCGAACCCAAGCTCGTTATTTGTGCTATACGTAATATCAGCAGCATAAGCAGCTTGTTTCTCTTCACGTGACATACTATTTAAGTTAATCCCTACAGTTAAGCCAAGGAACTCATGAAGTTGTCCCATTTCGCTCGCATCACGTTGCGCTAAGTATTCATTGACTGTAACAACGTGAACACCTTTTCCTGTTAATGCGTTTAAATATACAGGTAAAGTAGATGTTAACGTTTTACCTTCACCTGTTTTCATCTCAGAGATATTTCCTTCATGTAAGGCGATACCACCCATTAGCTGTACGCCATATGGACGCATTCCAAGAACACGATTCGCTGCTTCACGAACAACCGCAAAAGCTTCAGGAAGTAGATCATCTACTGTCTCACCTTTTGTCAGACGTTCTTTAAATTCAATCGTCTTTCCTTTTAATTGTTCATCAGTTAGCGGCTTAATAGATGATTCTAATGCATCAATTTGCTCCACTGTCTTCTGCATACGTTTAATTTGGCGTTGGTTGACATCAAATACCTTTTTTAAAATACCGATCATAGGAAATACGCTCCTCTTTTATTAAAATAAAACTTCCGATTGCTTTCTTTTTCTCTTTACAATCAGTCGTTATAAAAATCAAATTTATGTTATGCCAATTTTTCTCCTAATTAAAAAACTAAAATGTATAAACCTAATGATAATTGTAACACTTGTCTTATAACTATGACAACAATCGTCCAAATGTCGAGCCATAGATTCAGAAAAAGTTTTTATTTTATTTTATTTTTTCCAACAAACTACTATCTCTTCGTTACAAATTTTGTATTAAATCTAAGTAGTATTCTTTCAAGTTCTCTTTTAAAGAAGATGGCTCAATTATTTTTATAGTTTTACCAAAACTAGCTAGATATGAAATGATAAAGTTGATTTCAGCAGGCTCATAAGTTCCTATTAAATATGTATCTTCACATTCTTCCCATAATTTCATCGAAGGATATTGTTGTTGCTTGAATATCTCTATCCCCCTCGCAGTAATTGAGCATTTAAATTGAATAGCTTGTTCAGTTGCCTTCCAAAGACTATGTGCGTTATGTATATTTATATTTTCCAAATCCAGACTATCCTGAGCATCTACCATTTCTAACGACCTAATACGATCACAGCGAAACACTCGATAAGTCGCTTTATCTAAATCGTAAGCCTGACAATACCAATAACCTTTCATTGCATAAATCGAAATCGGCTGAATACGGCGCATTGTCGTTTGTTTCGGCGTTACATAGTTTATAGTTAAAGCCCTATTTTGAACAGCAGCTAACAAAATCTCTTCTAGATAACCACATTCATGTGCTTGTTCCAAATGAAAAAAGGATACTCTTTTTTGCAAGTTTTCAATTTGCTCACGCTGTTTTGACGAAACACTATCTAAAAATTTCTTATTAATGGAACGAAACGAGATTTGAAAAGGAATACTTACAAAACTACTTAGTGCCTGCATTGCAAAATAAAGTGCAAAAACTTCATGATTTGTAAATGAAATCGGTGGTAATGTCATCGTTTTTATTAAACGATACCCTCCATACCGACCATACTCTGCAAAAAGAGGTACACCCATTTCCTCTAATGATGCAATATCACGTAAAGCTGTCCTTTTTGAAATTTGAAATTCATCCATTAAATCTTTCAATGTGAATATTTGTTTTTGATTAATAAAACGTAGCATCTGATTTAAACGCTCAACTTTTTTCATAAACTCTCCCTATAGGTGCCACATATTGGCACCTTATATTTGTATAGTAATAAGTGTAAACATATATGAAGGAGGCAATACAATGAACTTTGAAGTAATCCCTTTTTTATCATTAAATGGGCAAGGTGCTAAAGCAATTGCATTTTACGAACAGTATTTAGACGCAAAAGTTTTATTTAAAAAGAATTATAAAGAAATGAAAGAAATAGATCCGAATTTCACGTATAAAGAAAGCCAAGAACATTATATTACCCATTCCGTTTTACAAATTGGCACTAATAAAATTATGATTGCAGAACAGGCAGTGGATTCCACACGCCCTTGGCAATTAAGTAATAGCTCATCATTATGCATTCAATCTAAAGATTTCCAAACCATTGAAGCACTCTATCACAATCTAATTCAACATGATGAGGTTTATATTTTAACACCTTTTGAAAAAAACTCCTTCAGCCCTGGTTACGCCATTGTGCGAGATCCTTTTGGAATAGTAATACAATTGACCGTTACAAAACATGACTTCTAAATTTCATTACGAATAAGCCATTTAAATTCATATCAATATTACAAGATAGGAAGGCAAAAACATATAAAAAAAGCGCAGCCATTTCGGCTGCGCTTTTGAATGATTATTTTGTTTCGATTAAACCATATTTCCCATCTTTACGGCCATATACAACATTAGTTTCATTTGTATCAGCATTTGTGAAGACGAAGAAATTATGTCCTAGCATATCCATTTGTAAGATCGCTTCTTCAACGTCCATCGGTTTTAAATCGAATCGTTTTGTACGTACAAGTTCTAATTCATCCTCTTCTACCGCATCCAGAACAGCTACTGCTTCTGGAAGGATAAAGTTAGTTTTCACAGAACCTTTTTCACGTAATTTACGGTTTACTTTTGTTTTATGTTTACGAATTTGTCGCTCAAGTTTATCAACTACTAAATCGATAGCAGCGTACATATCGCTATTTGTTTCTTCTGCACGAAGTAATAAATCTGTAAATGGAATTGTTACCTCGATACGTTGCTTGTCAGAGTATACTTTTAAATTAACTTTAATCTCTGGGAATGTATCAAAATAACGCTCTAATTTACTTAGTTTTTTCTCTACATATTCCTTTAATGCTGGAGTTACTTCAATATTTTCACCACGAATGTTGAATTTCATAGATGAATTCCTCCTTTCAAGCCTATGTACTATAATTTCGACATTGGCTTAAAAACTCCTTCTAATTTTTTTGAAAAATTAGTGGAATTGCGATTTTTTTATCGTTTTTTGTTGAAATGAAAAGATGCATCGTTTCTATCTTTATTTTATCCTATTAACATCATGAATAACGAATGTAACTGTGGACAATTAGTTACAGAAAAGAAACAACTTTTTGACAACTTACCCACAACAAAAAAGCCCTTGTTACGAGCAAGAGCTTTCGCCATCTATATAATGCTGCTAAAAATACAGCTCTATCTTTTCCAAAAACTTAATTTTTACAGTTTCACAACATTATCCGCTTGTGGCCCACGTGCTCCATCAACAATATCAAACTCCACTTGTTGACCTTCTTCTAACGACTTATACCCATCTTGTTGAATAGCAGAAAAATGAACAAACACATCGTCACCATCCGCACGCTCAATAAACCCAAATCCCTTTTCTGCATTGAACCATTTTACTCGTCCTTGCATGTTCATTCCATTCCCTTCACTCTTAAAATCAGGGCATTCGCCCCATATTCTGACTATAGCGAATGACAAGACTGTAAGTCAAAGAAGACCTGTCGTCTTTTTATTACCCCTTTCGACATTCACATATTAACCTCTACAAAGCGTCAAACAAGAAACCTCTCTCGCTCCTCGATCATACAAAAGGCTTCCAATTTGCCTAACAGTAATTCCTGTCGTATACACATCATCCACGATTAAAACATGTTGCTCATGAAACATCTCTTCTCCCTGAAAATAAAAAGGATTAACTCCTGATATCCTTTCTTTACGCTTCTTCTTACTTTGTTTTTCTGTTTCAATTCTTCTTAATGATGTACAAAACATTTTGATAGGCAAACAAGAAGCTAGTAACTCCGCTTGATTAAAACCACGCTCGTATTCTCGCGCTTCACTAAGAGGAACAGGAATGGCAACTGAAACATTCGCAAAATATTTTTGAAAAAGACTTCGAAAAGGCTGATGAAAAATACGCACTAATTCAGCATCTCCTCGAAATTTAAACTGTGCTAATATTTCTTTCATCGCTTCATCATACACATACAACGAACGATTTATGAGAGGCGGAAACCCCTGCTCGTTCGTCCACCTTATGCAGTCCATACAAATATCCCCGTTTTTATATTCAGCTGGTACAAGTTCTAAAGGCCGACCACACTCCTTGCAAATATCTCCTATAATATAGGAAAGTTTTTGTTCACATCTATCACATATATACTTTTTATGAAGCTTAACAAAAAAAGTGTACCAACTAATCGCATATGAAATATACTCATCACAAAGTAGACAATGCATCAATCTATCAATCCTTGTTCTTTAGCATTCTTATTCATACTTTGAATATGTTTTTTCGCACGCACCATCGCCTCTGTCTTTCCATAATGAAAATAGATAACATCTCCATGCGGTTCATCAGAGCTTCTGCCAGCACGCCCTGCAATTTGAACGAGAGCACTTTCTGAAAATATTTCTTCCTCAGCTCCTAAAACTGCAACTTGTAAATTTTTCACAGTTACTCCTCGTTCCAAAATCGTCGTTGTAACTAATAAAGGGATTTCTCCTTTTCTGAAAGCTGCTACCTTCTCTTTTCTCGCCGAATCTTCTGCATGCACACCGTCAATTTGATTGTTTAATGATTTTAATAACTGGCTAATTTCTTCTACATATCGCACATGAGGAACAAATAGAAAAATGGGGTATCGTTTCGATAAGTACAGATTTAACCATTGTAATAAAGCACGAGGAATTTTTTTACGTATAACACCCTTTTTCCAATTTCCGCACCACCGAAATATCGGAACTGGCAATGGATGACGATGGTATCGCCCTGAAATAATAACCCCTTTTTGCTTACCACTTCGCAACTTACGCTTCCACTTTTCATCTGGAGTTGCAGTTAAATAAATACGTGCTGCCTTCTCTTTCATCGCTTCGTTTACTGCATACTGCAACATCTTATCTGCATGATACGGAAAAGCATCTATCTCATCTACAATCATGACATGGAACGCCCTATAATAACGTAACAATTGATGTGTAGTTGCAACGATTAACGCCGCATCTTTTTCTCGGTCTAAACTCCCTCCATATAGAGCAGCTACATTTATATTTGGAAACACTGCTTGTAATCTTGGTGCTAATTCAAGTACAACGTCCGTTCTCGGCGTTGCAATACAAACCCTTTCTCCATTTTGTAGTGCCTCTGCAATTCCACGAAACAACATTTCTGTTTTTCCAGCCCCGCACACCGCCCAAATAAAAAATGATTCTTTCTGCTTAACAGCGTCAACGACACTTTGCACAGCTAACTCCTGACCGTCAGACAAAATGCTTTCCCACTGTAACGGATTCAAATAACTTTCTCCGCTTATTTCAGCAATCCCGCGAACAAGTACAGTACATTCACTTACCCTGCCCATCGTTATACATTTCCGGCAATACGTACATACTTTATTGCACCTTTTACATAGCAATGATGCAAATAGTCGCTGCTCTATATTTCCGCAGCGCTGACACATATATTTTGAAGACTTCTTAATTACCCCTTGCACACAAACGACGTCTCGATTCCTTTTCAGATGATCCAATTTATTCTGCAAATCTGAAGAGAGTTCTTCTAACAGTAACTGTCTACCAGCTAACATCATCAATAGCCACCTCCAGCACTACTATAAATCCTTCTCTTTATCTCGTAAAAACTCAAAAAAGCCGATAACCTACTTATAAAATAGTAAGCTATCGACTTTATACACGTTTTTTATTCAATTATAAATCCTATAATCTACCGTAACCTAAGAAATGTTTTTGGTTGTAAGAGCTATTTACACTACCGTAAGTAACACCTGTTGACTCATCAGCAGCATGAATTATTTGACCGCCACCGATGTAAATTCCAACGTGAGATACGCCTTCTCTGTAAGTACCTTGTAAGAAGATAAGATCTCCTGGCTTCGCTTCAGATGCACTAATTTTTTGTACAGAGCTCCATAAGCTTCTTGTATCTTGACGACCTAAACCGTAAACATAAGAGATTAGTCCACTGCAGTCAAAACCACCATTTGAAATTGACGCACTACCCCATACATATTTTAGGCCCACTAAACCTCTAGCTTTTTCAACAACATCCTGTCTGCCACCATCTTGAGTATCCTGAACTGGAACTGGAGTTGGAGCTGGCTTTTTCGCTTCTTCTTTTTTAGGTTCTTCTTTTTGAGCTTGTCCAGCATTGTTTGCTGGAGCAGCTTGTTCTGCAGGCGCTTGCGCTGGTGCAGCTTGTTGAGCTTGTGCTTCTTTAGCAGCTTGTTCTGCTTGTTTTTGAGCAGCAGCTTCTTGTGCAGCTTTTTCTTGCGCTTCTTTTTCAGCGATTTGTTGTAATTTTAATGCCTGTTGTTCAAGCTCTTTCAATTGACCTTCCGTACTTGTCATTGTGGTTACAACTGTATCCATTTTACCGCTTAAATCGTTTACTGCTGTTGCTTTTTTCTCTTTTTCAACGTCAAGTTCTTTCTTAGCAGTTTCAATTTGAGCTTGTGCTTCTTTTAATTCTTTTTGTTTTTCTTTTACTGTCTCAACATCTTTTTTCACGTTCGTTTGATCTTCTTGTTGTGTTTTCATGATATCTTCGTCAGATTCCATAATTTTAGACACAGAAGCTAAACGATCAACTAAATCTGCAACGTTTTTAGAGTTTACAAGAACTTCTGTTACAATGTTCGTATTTGGCTGTTCTTGTAGTGCAACTAAACGTTTTCTTAATAACTCTTCACGTTTTGCAATCTTTGTTTGTAGTTCTGCAATATCTTTATTTTTATTTTCGATTAATTGCTCAGTATCAGAAACTTTTTTTGTTGTTTCATCAAGTTTTGAAGCGTTCTCTTGAACAGACTTATCCAAACCTTGGATTGTTTTGTTTAAGTCATTCATTTGTTTTTGTAATTCATCACGTTCTTGTTGTTGTTTATGTAAAGTATCATTTTGTGTGTTAATTTGTGATTTCACGTCAGAAATTTTATCTTCTGCAAATACATTTGGTGTTAGCCCTGAAAACATTAACCCTGCAACTAATGCGCAAGATGCCATTTTTAGCTTTTTCATTTTATTTTTTACACCGCTTTCTTTTTTCATTTTCCGTATATAACCTATTAAAATTTATACCATAATTCGGGAGTTTTTTTGCTAATGTTACGGTTTTGTAAAATAAATGTAATATTACATTTATCTCTATAGCAAAGTATATCTAAATTTGTATATATATGTAGAATTTTAAGAGCCTTACACCGTTTTTTATAGGATTGAAAAAAACGTAAGGGAACCCCTTACGTTTTGAAAATACTCCAATATGAATGAAATAGAAACGTTACTTCATCCATTTCTCAGCCCAATTTTGGACCTCATCCATAACACTTTCCAACGCTTTCCCTTTATCAGTTACACCGTACTCGATTCTAACTGGTACTTCTGGGTAAACATTACGAACTACAATACCTTCGCCTTCTAATTCCTTTAAACGTTCTGACAACATACGATCGCTCATATTCGGTATAATATCTGCGATTTCTCTGAAACGTTTCGGCTCTTCAAGTAAAGATTTAATAATTAAGCCAGTCCATTTCTTACTAAGCATTGTAAAAGCTGACTCAAACTTTGGACATAAACAAGAATTATGCTCCATATGTTTCACCTCTCTTCTATTATAATATAGTTTCTTGTAAAAAGTAAGTAATAAAACTTTCCTCATTATTTAATTTTACATACATTTTACCATTTCCAAATATTAACTTGTCAAATCCCCGTAAAAAAACCCTCTTCAAGTAAGAGAGCTTTTATATCTTTATCACTTCGTATACCAACCTAAACCAAGCGCACCTTCACCTAAATGCGTCCCAATTACAGCTCCGAAATAACTCGTACGAATTGTAACATGAGGGTATATCTCTTCTAATTCTTGTTTCCATTCATTAGCTTCCTCTTCACGATTCGCATGAATAATAACAGCTTCCATAGGCACACCTTTATTTGCCTGCTCATCAAAGATTTCAACGATACGCTTTAACGCTTTTTTACGCGTACGAATTTTTTCGAATGGAATAATTACTTTATCTCTAAAGTATAATACTGGTTTTACTTGTAACAAACTACCAATAAAAGCTTGTGCACTATTTAATCTTCCACCACGTTGTAAATGATGTAAATCATCCACTACAAAATAAGCATCCATCGTTTGCTTCATTTCATCAAAGCGAGCGATAATCTCTTCTGGGGCTTTCCCTTCACTTACTAATTTCGCCCCTTCACGCACGTAAAACCCTTGTACTTCACAACTAATTTCAGAGTCGTACGTATATACATCAATACCATCTACCATCTGTCCAGCTGCCGTTGCTGTTTGATATGTACCACTAATTCCACTGGAAAGGTGAATGCTAATAACTGCATCATATTCTTTAGATAACTCTTCATATAACTCTAAAAACTTTCCAATTGCTGGTTGCGAAGTTTTCGGAAGTTCTTCTTGTTCACGTACCTTTATATAAAAATCATTTGCTGAAACTTCAGCCTCTTCTTGATAAGATTCCGTTCCAAACACAACGTTTAATGGAATCATATATATATTGAGTTCGTCACGAATATGCTTCGGTATATATGCTGTACTATCGGTAACAATAGCTGTTTTCATTTTCGTACCTGCCTTATAAAAAATTTTTATCCCCTAATTTTACACGAAAACTAGAAAAGGTGCATCCATACATAAAAATGCCGGCTAGAAACTACAATCACTCGCTCGACAAATTACAACAAAAAGATAAAATACTCACCAAAAATTTCAACATATTTGTAAAAAATGTTTGAATATAAAAACGCTCGCTTTTAAAATGTAAAGTACTAGTTATTTTGAAAGATAGGGGCGTATACCATTGTTATTACAATATTTAACAATAAAAGGCTATGGAGAGCACGAAATTGTGATTCAAAAATCAAGATTCATTTGCTATGTGAATCGCGCCACAACGGAAGAGGAAGCTCAAGCATTTATACAAAAAATAAAAAAACAGCATTGGAATGCAACACATAATTGTTCCGCATATTTAATCGGTGAACAAGATCAAATTCAAAAGGCAAACGATGACGGCGAACCGAGTGGCACAGCTGGTGTACCTATGTTAGAAGTATTAAAAAAGCGAGGTCTAAAGGATACTGTCGTTGTCGTCACGCGCTATTTTGGTGGCATTAAACTTGGTGCTGGTGGATTAATTCGCGCATATGGAAAATGTACAAGTGAAGGACTTAATCACGTAGGCGTTGTTGAGCGAAAACTAATGCGCGTTATGGAAACAGAAATTGATTACACATTGCTTGGCAAAGCTGAAAATGAATTACGTAATTCAGAATATAACATTAAAGATATACATTATCTAGAAAACGTCACATTCGATACGTATGTAGAAGAAAATCGAAAACAAGCATTTACGGATTGGATGATTGAATTAACAAACGGGAAGTGTACAATTAAAGAAGGAGATATGTTGTACTTAGAACAAGGTGTTATCTAAGAATAGCTAACGTCTCGCCTTTAAAGATTAATGTAGTGAATTAATTCCCTACAAATGAACTAAGGAGATTATATATGGAAGAACGTTATTATCATCTCCAAAATAGCAGAATAAAAAAGAAACGTAGAAGAAAGTTTTTCTTCTTTCTTATTTTCGCATTTTTATTTGGTAGCGTAGGACTTTATATGTTAAATTCCTACACTTCTCTCATGGGGATGTACAGTGGATTTAGCCGTGAAAAATCTAAATTACGAGCAGAAGATGTGGAAATCACAAAAAAACCTTTCACAATACTAATTATGGGTATTGAGGATTACGCAACAGATGGTCAAAACGGCCGAACAGATTCACTCATGTTCGCGACAGTTAATCCAAACTCAAAAAAGGTTTCACTTATGAGTATCCCACGCGATTCTCGTGTTAAGATTGTTGGCAAAAATAAAGAAGACAAAATTAACGCTGCCCATGCTTACGGTGGAGAAAAAATGGCAATCGACACCGTCGAAGAGTTTTTAAAAGTTCCTGTTGATCATTATATTAAAATTGATTTCCAAGGATTTAAAGGTATCGTTGATGCTGTTGACGGTATTACCGTTGATGTCCCCTTCGATTTCTGGGAACGCTCTGACGTGGATTACTATAAAAAAATCCAATTTAAACAAGGTCAACAGAACTTAAATGGTGAAGAAGCACTCGCATACGTCCGTATGCGAAAGCAAGATCCTAACGGTGATTATGGTCGAGCTGCTAGACAAAGACAAGTACTGGCTGCTGTTGCCCAAAAGCTAAACTCTGCTTCTACCGTATTTAAAATTAAAGATTTAACAAAGGTAGTTGGCAAATATATAAAAACCGATATTCCTATTTCAGACGGACTTGCTCTTTACAATAAAATCTCTGGATTCGACCCTTCTACAATACAAACGTTAAAACTTGAAGGAGAAGACAGAAAAATTGGCGGTATTTATTACTTCCTTCCAGATCCAATCAGTGTAGAGACTGTACGTAACGAAATTGAAAAGGAAATAGGAGAAAAAGCAAAAGTTCCAACAGAGACTACGAAAAATGAGAATACAAATTCCGATTCAAATTCTAACTCCAGCGCAAAAGCAAAGAAGGAGCCGAGTGAGAACAAAACACCACCGCCTCCTCCCCCTTCTACAAATGCTCATGCAGAGTGGATTATGAGGAATCATGAATAAAAAAAGAGCCAAATCGTATACGATTTGGCTCTTTTTATTTCACGCAATTGTTGTTACTTCTTAAAGTGTTGTAAAATCGCTTCTACAATACGCTCAGACGCACGACCATCGCCGTAAGGGTTAGATGCTTTCGTCATCTTATCATGAGCTTCTTTATCAGATAACAACTCATCAGCAAGACCAAAGATTGTCTCTTCATCTGTTCCTGCTAATTTCAGCGTACCTGCTTCGATACCTTCTGGGCGTTCCGTCGTATCACGAAGGACAAGGACTGGCACACCTAGTGATGGTGCTTCCTCTTGTACACCACCAGAATCAGTTAACATTAAGTATGAACGAGCTGCAACGTTATGGAAATCAATTACATCTAACGGCTCAATTAAATGAATACGGCTATGCTCACCTAAAATATCATTCGCTATTTCGCGAACAACAGGATTCATATGAACAGGGTATACAACTTGTACATCTTCGTGCTTATCAACAAGACGCTTAATTGCACGGAACATATTGCGCATTGGTTCTCCTAAATTTTCGCGACGGTGTGCTGTCATAAGTACAAGACGATCATTTCCAAGTTTCTCTAACACCGAATGGCTATAAGTTTCTTTTACAGTTGTCTTCAGTGCATCGATCGCTGTATTTCCTGTTACGAAAATGCGTGACTCATCTTTATTTTCTTTTTGTAAGTTCGTTGCTGATTTTGTTGTAGGTGAGAAATGAAGATCCGCCATTACACCTGTTAGTTGGCGATTCATCTCTTCTGGATATGGAGAATACTTATCCCATGTACGAAGTCCTGCTTCAACATGTCCTACTGGAATTTGATTATAAAAAGCAGCTAAGCTTGCAATAAATGTCGTCGTTGTATCACCATGCACAAGTACGATATCAGGCTTCGCTTCTTTCATTACTTTATCTAAACCTTCTAAACCACGTGTTGTAATATCGATTAACGTTTGACGATCTTTCATGATATTCAAATCGAAATCTGGCGTAATTCCAAAGATATTTAATACTTGATCTAACATTTGACGGTGTTGTGCTGTTACAGTCACAATTGATTCAATCTTTTCTGGGTGCTTTTGCAACTCTAATACAAGAGGTGCCATTTTAATTGCTTCTGGTCGTGTCCCGAAAATTGTCATTACTTTTAAACGTTCAGTCATTTCATTGCCTCTTTTCTTTCACTAGTTAAAACTTCTATTATCGCATATAAAAATATGCATGTGAAAATACATTTTTTAACGCGCCTGAGAAACATTACTATTACAGACGTCTTTTCGCCCAACTGAGTAATAATCTAATCCATGCTTCTCGGCATCCTCATTAGTATAACAATTTCTCCCATCAAATAGAATAGGTTCCCTCATAAGCTGTGCATACTTTGCTAGCGGATAATTTCGAATTGATTCCCATTCTGTTACGATAAAAACTGCATGCGCCTCTCTAATCGATTCATCTATACACTCAGTGTATCGTATCGTATTTCCAAATAAACTTCTTACATTTTGAATAGCTTGCGGGTCATATAAAACCACATCCGCACCTATAGTAATTAATCCATCTATTATAATAAGAGATGACGCTTCCCTAATATCGTCAGTATTCGGTTTGAATGCTGCACCAAGAACCGCAATTCGCTTCTTCTTCATATCTATAATTTTCTTCGCTTTTTCAACTAACAACAACTGTTGTTTATTATTCACTTCAATGACTGCTTTCAACAAGCGAAAATCATGAGAAACATTCCCTGCAATTTGCACAAGTGCTTTCGTATCTTTTGGAAAACAAGATCCTCCATATCCGATGCCTGCATTTAAAAAAGATGCACCAATTCTCTTATCCATCCCCATCCCTGTAGCTACATCTACTATATCTGCACCCACTTGCTCACATATATTAGCAATTTCATTAATAAAACTAATCTTCGTAGCTAAAAAAGCATTAGATGCATATTTAATCATCTCAGCACTTCGAATATCTGTAATATACGTTTGTAAGCTTAATTTGCTGTACAAATTCTCTACTTTCCTTGCCGCTTCTTCACTACATGATCCAATTACGATACGATCACCATGAAAAAAATCATAAATACCAGAACCTTCTCTTAAAAACTCTGGATTCGATACAATATATAATTCATGTCTACCTTGTAGTTTATCCTCAATCCATTCTCTCATTACATCATTTGTCCCTACAGGAACCGTACTTTTCGTAACAACAATAATATCGTTATTCACATATGTTCCAATATCATCACAAGCGCTACGAATATACGTTAAATCTGCTGTTCCATCTAATAAAGATGGCGTTCCAACTGCAATAAATATAAACTCTACATCATTAAATGCCGCTGATTTACTTGCTGTAAAAGTTAAATGATTATTCTCGTATGCTTCATTTATTAATTCATTTAATCCACATTCATAAATAGGTAACTCGCCTTGTTTAATCCGTTCAATTTTCCCACTATTTATATCGAAACATGTGACTGAATGTCCCAATCTCGCCAATCCTACTCCTGTAATCAATCCAACATATCCGGTACCTATTATCGTAATTTTCATTTTCTTTTCGCACAGGAATATACATAAGAAAATATACGAATACATAGAACTCCCCTGTGCTTCCCCCTCTCACACTAAGAATGAGAAAACTCTTTCACTTCTTTATTATATGAATCGTTTTTTTATTATTTTTTAAGATTTTGTAAAGTTAAATGATGCAATATATACAAAATGTAAATTCCCACAATTTAACACGGAACTTACTCATTTTACGTGCAACACTTATAATACTGAAACAAAAGTCATCGCTATATGAGAGGAGAGTACAATGTCATATTACAAGCCACAATATGAAATCAACCTTCTCAAAGGACACAACATTCCATATCCAATTGTCATATATTCTATTCACTCCCCTTTACAGTCAAAAGAAAAAAAGATTGAATTCTAATCTTTTTGTGATACCATATGTTATGAGCCTGTAAACAAACATCATAATTTTCAGATAAATACGATTGAAAAAATTACGTTAAACTATAAAGGGTGGGGTATTAATGGACTCACAAGTGATTTATGCCATTTTGGCATCTTTCATCACTGTACTCGTCGTTACTCCTTTAGTTATTAAATTAGCTTTCAAAATAGGAGCAACAGACAAGCCAAATGCGCGTAAAGTACACCAAAAAATTATGCCTCGTCTTGGCGGGTTAGCAATTTTCATCGGTGTAGCCGTAGGATTTGTTGTCGGTGGATTGTACGAACAAAGAATGTTATCGATAACTTTAGGTGCTATCATCATTGTTATCATCGGGATTTTAGATGATATGTACGAACTATCTGCGAGGGTAAAATTCGGTGGACAACTATTAGTTGCCATCATGATTGTAAAAAGTGGATTATTAGTGCAAGTATTATATATTCCAATTCTTGGAGATACTGAACTCGGATGGCTTGCTTATCCAATTACTGTATTTTGGATTGTAGGTATTACAAATGCCATCAACTTAATTGATGGATTAGATGGATTATCCGCAGGGATTTCATCTATCGTACTTGCAACGCTAGCATATATGGCCTTCACTAGCCCATGGGGTACTGGAGCAGCTATTATATTACCTCTAGCACTGATTACATTAGCAAGTACAATTGGATTTTTATTCTACAACTTCCATCCAGCAAAAATTTTCATGGGAGATACAGGAGCACTATTTTTAGGATACTGTATTTCTGTTATATCGTTACTTGGATTATACAAAAGCGTAACGTTATTCAGTTTTATCGTTCCAATCATTATTTTAGGTGTACCTATATTTGATACGACATTTGCAATTATCCGCCGTATCGTAAATAAAAAGCCTATTTCAGCACCTGATAAATCGCATTTACATCACCGTTTGCTTGCAATGGGATTCTCTCATCGTAAAACGGTACTAATTATTTACGCATTGGGTATTTTCTTTAGTGTAAATGCAATTATTTTCAGTAGTGCAACATTATGGTTATCCATTATTCTTCTTTTCATTTTAATCTTCTTTACAGAAATCATTGCTGAAGTAATCGGTCTTGTACACGAACGTTACAAACCAATTATTTCCTTCTATAAAAAAGTGAAAAAACGCGAAGACTAATTGTAGTATAGCCTTTACTATTATGAAATATTCAAATAGCATCCTCTTTTCATAAGAGGATGCTATTTTTTATTTTTTAATCCTTATTCCCCATTTCCAAAATATAGATTGTTTGAGAGTGCCTCTATTGGAGAAAGATATACGTATAACGAAAAAAGTATCAAATTTTCATTTTTACATCTTGATTGTCAAACTGAGGGTGAATGTTATGATCAAGCGATTACTTCAATGTATAATTTTATTTTTAACTATTACTATGTACGCATCATCGAATACAAAAGCAACTACAGACATTCAAGTAAAAGATTACCAAAGTACTCAAACTACCTCTCCTACAACAAAAATTGCGTACTTAACATTTGATGACGGACCAAATAAATACACACCACAAATTTTAAATATTTTAAAAGAGAAGAACGGAAAAGCAACTTTCTTCGTTATTGGCGGAAAGGTGCCACATTATAAAAAAACGATGGAGCGATTGATTAAAGATGGACATTATATCGGTCTCCATAGTATGTCGCATGATGTAAAACGTCTTTATACTGGCGATCCATCTGTTTTAATTGCAGAAATGGAGCAAACCCAAAGCATTGTCCAGCAAGTTACACATTTAAATACACATCTCGTTCGGGTCCCATATGGTAGCATGCCTTACTTAAAAAAGAATTACCGTGACGCACTCGTATCGGCCCAGTATAAAATGTGGGATTGGACAATTGATACATATGACTGGAAAAGCTATGATAATCCTTCCGCAATACTAGAAAGAGTACGAAATCAAAGCGATGAACAAGTAGAGGTTATTTTAATGCATGATTCTAGTGTCACAGTGCAAATACTCCCAAAAGTAATTGATTATTTACACTCACAAGGATATAAACTACTTCCCTACAATCCATCTTCACATCTCGAAGTGAATTTTTGGAAAGACACAAGATTGTAACAGCTTTAGTGCCTATGTACTAAAGCTGTTTTACCCCGCGTTAACGGGCAATTGGTGAAGGCTAATAATCAGTGGGAATGAACAAAAACCCCACTGATTAAAGTTTCACTTTATTTTTCTCTTCCCACACTTCTCATTTTTGTGTAAAATTTTAAATAGTGATGAAGTTTCGAGGTGAATAGAAATGAAACGAATAGATCTCATTTTTAACGCAATACAAAAAGGGAATTATACAGAAGGTATAACAGCATCAGAAATCGCTACACTTCTACAGTTAGACCGTGCAAATGTTAGTAGCGATTTAAACAAGCTTGTGAAAGATAATCGTTTATTAAAAACGAGTACACGCCCTGTCCGTTTTCATATAGAAACGAACTCTTCATTGGAAACGCATTCAAAAAAAGGCACTTCATTAGATACATTTGCTATTGAAAATACAAGCCTAAAAATTGCAATTGAAAAAGCAAAAGCTTCTATTCTCTATCCTCCAAACGGTATGCATACTTTATTACTTGGAGAAACAGGTGTCGGAAAATCGATGTTCGCTTCTTTAATGCACGAATACGCAATTGAAGTGGAACAACTTCCAAAAGATGCACCTTTTATCGTCTTTAACTGTGCTGATTATGCAAACAATCCACAACTACTACTTGGACAGTTATTTGGGATAAAAAAAGGAGCTTACACAGGTGCCAGTGATCAAAAAGGGTTAATTGAAAAAGCACATGAAGGAATCCTCTTCTTAGATGAAGTACATCGCCTTCCTCCAGAAGGACAAGAGATGCTCTTCACATTTATTGATCGCGGAGTATACCGCCGCCTTGGAGAAACGGAAAATGAACGTAAGGCACGAGTGTTGATTATTACTGCAACAACCGAAGAACCGAATTCATTTTTATTAAAAACATTTACAAGACGTATTCCGATGACCGTTACGCTTCCACCACTTCGTGAGCGAACACATAAAGAACGGTTTGCTTTACTACAGCTATTTTTCACAAATGAAGCAATTCGTCTAAGGAAAGAGATTCATGTTAGTCCAAATACAATGCGTGCTTTCGTCTTTTACAATTGTCCAAATAACATCGGCCAATTGAAAACGGACGTACAAATTGCCTGTGCAAAAGCTTATTCTGATTTCGTAACAAAAAAACGTGATTCTGTCTGTGTTTCAAGTACAGATTTACCTTGGTATATGAAAGAAGGATTATTTATTGAAAGAAAGAGCCGTCATCTATATCAAATACCAAATGAAACATTTGTATTTACAGGTGATGAAGGTTGGAGTAAACATACAATAAAACCCGAAGGAAGTCGCTCTTCTATTTACGATTATATTGATTATAAATATGAAGAACTTCAAGCACGCGGCATTGAAGAGGAAGAATTAGAATTACTAATAGAAAATGATATTCAAAGCTTTTTCGTCCAATACTTTAACCAAATATCTAAAAAAACAAGTCATGAAAATGTTTTTAAAATTGTGGATCGTAATATCGTTTCCGTATGTGAAAAAATTGCGGAACTAGCTGAAAAATATTTATCTAAAACTTTCGATGAAAAAGTATTTCTCGCTTTAAGTTTACATGTACAGACAACTCTACAACGTTTGCAGGGTGGGAAACAAATTCACCATCCACAATTAAATCAAATTCGCACGAAATATAAAGAAGCTTTTTCCGTAGCTATGCAATGTATTCAGCTATTAGAAGAAGAATTACAAATAACAATACCTATTGATGAAGCTGGCTTTTTAACAATGTTCTTCGTTGTTGATCCAATTCCTGCCTCACAAACAGAAGTAAAAGTATTAATATTAGCACACGGTAATGGTATCGCAACAGAAATGGCAAACGTTGCAAACGAACTTCTCGGTATTGATGAAGTAACTGGTATCGATATGCCCTTGCATGAATCACCAAAAGACTTCTTAGAGCGTGTTAAAGTGTATATGAAAACACTTCAAAATGTAAACGGGCTTCTCTTACTTGTTGATATGGGGTCTCTCGCTTATATTGGTGATATATTAGAAACTGAATTCAAAATCCCTGTACGTGTTCTTTCCATGACGAGTACACCACACGCACTAGAAGCAGCTCGAAAAGCTCAACTTGGCTATTCATTAGATGCACTCTACGAAACAGTGAAGAACTTAACGCCGTTCTATTTAAACGTACAGGAAGAAAAGAAAAAGCCACTATCGCCAATGAAATCCGTGATTTTAACAGCTTGTTTAACCGGTGAAGGAAGTGCTTTAGCAATTCAAAAAATGTTAGAGAACTATTTACGCTTTGATAAAGACTTAATTGAAATTATTCCGATTAGCATCGTTCATGAAAAAGATTTAACGAAAATGATCGAGAACATAAAAAAAGAGCGTAATATCATTTGTATCGTCACGAATTTCGATATGCAAATACCTTGCTTAACATATCATTTCCAAGATATTGTGAACTACACAGCTATTCAACCAATTCAAGAATTGATTACGTATGAAGAAACCTATGCAAAAATGGCTGATATTCTTGAACAACAAATGCAGCGTAACGATGGAGCATTACTTATTAAAACAATTCGTTATGCATTAAATACAATTCAAGAATTGATTTCTTTACAGCTAACTCCCGACAGTTTAATGGGTGTGATTTTGCATATGAGCTGCATGGTTGACCGTCTTCAAAAAGGCGAAAGTCTCCTCCCTCATCCTGATAAAGAGAAACGAAGACAAGATGAGTACTGGATGTATATGAAAGTGAAAAAAGCATTGCAACCTATTGAAAATACATTTGAGATACAAATCCCAGATGACGAAGTATTTTATATAATGGACTTCTTCATTAAAAATCAACCTGTAAAAAATTAAACTAGGCAGTTTTTTAAATATATCGACCGTAACACGAATTATATCAGCGATTTTTTAAATATATCGGCGTAACCCGGATTATATCAGCGATTTTCAAAATATATCGATTTACTGACAATAATCGCTAAAATTTGCACCTTATAGCAGAAAAGGCTGTTCCAAAATGTTTTTTGGACAGCCTTTTCGCTTACTTCTTTACTTCCCTTATTCTCCCCCTTATTTCTCCCTTTTTATTAGATTTCGTATTAACATTTACATATACATTTGCTTGCATTATCTCTTGAAACAAGCTGTCAAATGCTCTCCCCTGTAAAGGCCCTTCAAAATCCTCTATTCTAGCTACACCAGTAACGACTCCTTCATTCACACTAATTCCTTGCTCTAACGGACCAAACAAACTTAAAATAACTGGACCAATTTGATTCGCTTTTCCTAAATGAATTTGGCATGACGTGATTTTTTTTATATTTTTTAATATGACCCGATATTGCAACTTCTTTAAATCTTCACTAAAAATGAGCTCTGTTACACCGTAAGCTTCTGTATTTACAGGAGGTACTTCCCTCTTTCCTGTTAACCTAGCAAAGAAATGTGTTGTCATACGGGCATTCTCCTCATATAAATTTCCCAGCACTACTTCTACTACTTTATGGTTTAGACATAATCATTTATGACTTTTTCAAATTTTAATTACGAAGAAAAGATTCACACAATCTTTACATTAAAATCGTTTCTTTTGCTTTACTCCCTCTTGTATAATGCACTTAGAAAAACAGTCTAGGAGGAAATTTTGAAAAATAATAACTACTCTTTCCAATCATTAATAGAGATTTTTCTCGTATCATTTAAATTAGGACTTACTTCATTTGGTGGTCCCGTCGCCCATCTTGGTTATTTTCATCATGAATACGTGCAAAAAAGAAAATGGATGGATGAACGAAGTTACGGAGACTTAGTAGCACTATGTCAATTCCTTCCTGGCCCTGCTAGCAGCCAAGTCGGTATGGGAGTTGGCTTATTGCGCGGCGGATTATTAGGAGCCATTATTTCATGGATCGGATTCACTCTCCCATCTGTGCTCGTTTTAGTTTTCTTCGCTTCATTTCTTAACCAATTCGAGCTTGGAAGTACTGGCTGGATTCACGGACTGAAACTTGTAGCGGTCGCAATTGTCGCTCATGCAATATGGGGAATGGCTCAAAAGTTAACACCAGACCGAAACCGTGCAACAATCGCAATTGCAACTGCCGCAATCGCCCTATTATGGCCAAGTAGCTGGACACAAGTAATTCTCATTATAGTATCTGGTTTCATCGGTTGGTTTTTATATCGCGATCAACCAGTTAGCCAAGCTCATAAAATAAACGTACCTATTTCAAAAATGGTAGCCATATCTTGTCTCGTCTTATTCTTCGGACTATTAATACTGTTACCGATGTTACGACCATACTCTTATTTCATCTCTTTATTTGACAGCTTCTATCGCTCTGGTGCACTTGTATTTGGCGGAGGGCACGTCGTACTTCCTCTTCTTGAAAGTGAGTTTGTACAAAACGGGATGATGACAAAAGAACAATTTCTTGCTGGATACGGATTAACACAAGCAGTGCCAGGGCCACTATTTACATTCGCTTCTTATATAGGAGCAGTGCTAAATGGAACCGCCGGAGCAGTTGTTGCAACGATCGCTATCTTTCTTCCTGCCTTCCTGCTCGTTGTTGGCGTTTTACCATTTTGGGACAGTGTAAGGAGATTATCTTACATACAAGGTGCACTACTTGGAGTAAACGCAGCCGTTGTCGGCATTTTACTTGCAGCTTTTTATGATCCAATTTGGACGAGTACAATTATGAATTCTGTAGATTTCGTTTTTGCTTCTCTTCTATTTTGCTTACTCGCTTTTTGGAAAACACCACCTTGGGTTATCGTTATACTCGGGGCCTTCGGTGGATATGTTCTATCCATTTTGTAAGCACAAAAAACGACGGCCCCATTTAGCCGTCGTTTGCCTATTAAAACTTCACAAGCTCCATTCCCTCAGGCAACTCACTCTCCGTTAAAATACGCAACTCTTTCACGCGATCCATTACGTAAGAAGAACGCTTCACAAGCTCTGGGTCAATATAAGCTGGATGCACCATAATTTCTACCGTTTGCTCATCCTGTACTCTTTCTTTTAACTGCACAAAGTAATCTTCCGTCACACCGTCAGCGTAAAAGTCACTGTAAAACACATCTGAAAATGGGCGCACCGCTCGCTCTTCTTCACAACGACGAATTGGAACATTATACTTAGCCGCTAATCTCTCAAGAACGTCATGTAAAAGCGGTAATCCATGCACGTGATGATGACTATCTAAATGAGTTGGTGTTAATCCGTAAGATAAAAACTTCTCAATTTGAGCAGTCCATTCTTTTTCTACCTCTTCTGGATTTATATTTCCTTCCCATACAACACTTTGTTTATGAAACAATCCATCGCTACTTACAAGTGATGGAACGTCTTTAAGAAGCGGTTCTCCTGCCGTTAATACGAGATGAACTCCTACTCCTAACGTTTTATACTCTTTCGCTAAGCGTACGGCATGCTCTGTCCCTGGCATATTCATCATCATCGTCGTTGAATTTACAATCCCGTTTTTATGTCCATCAATAATTCCGTAATTTGTACCTTCCGTAAGACCGAAATCATCTGCATTTACAATTAGTTTAATCATCGCAATACCTCCTACTAGAATTAAAAAAAGCGGGCTAAACAGCGCCGCTTTTTATTTCTCTATCTTCTTAAAGAATTGTGGAAGATGTTCTTTATGTGCTTCCAACATTTCATCTAAAATTTGTTTTGCAACTTTATCTGATGGTACAAGTGGGTTAATTGTCATAGCAAGCAGCGCCTTATGATAATCCCCTGTAACAGCAGCTTCAATTGTTGTGCGCTCAAATGATTTAATTTGCTGTACTAAACCGCGAACTGGTACCGGTAAGTCTCCGACCGCAATTGGTTTTGGACCTTCTTTCGTAATAATACAGTTCACTTCAACAGCCGAATCATGTGGCAAGCTTGCAATTGTTCCGTTGTTTCGTGTATTAACAGGCTGGATATCACCTTTATTATTGTAAATAGACGTAATTAAGCTACATGCTGCGTCACTATAATAAGCTCCGCCGCGCTTTTCTAATTGTGGTGGCTTAATATCTAAATTCGGGTCTTTATATAGCTCGAATAAATCATCTTCTAATTGTTTTACTACTTCTGCACGTGTACCTTTTTCAATCGAAGCTGCTTTCTCTTCTTCCAACATTTCACGTGTTTTATAGTAGTAACGATGATATGGACACGGAATTGCACGAAGACCGCGAATAAAGTCTGGCTCCCAGTTAAGCGCAGCAATGTTTTCCATCGTAATTTGCTTTTCTGGATCTGTTACAAGTTCTAATACACGATCCATTACGCTTACGCCATCCAAGTATACATCTAATCCGTATACCATATGATTTAAACCAGCGAAATCAACGTGTACCCGGCTTGCATCTACTTCAAGTAATCTCGCAAGACCCATACGAATTCCAATTGGAACGTTACACAGACCAACTACTCTTTGAATGTTTGTATAACGAAGGACAGCTTCTGTTACCATACCAGCCGGATTCGCAAAGTTAATTAACCATGCATTCGGACAAAGTTCCTCCATATCCTTACAAATATCTAAAATAACAGGAATCGTTCTCAGCGCTTTGAACAAACCACCAGGACCATTCGTTTCCTGACCAATTACATCATATTTTAATGGAATTGCTTCATCTTTTGCACGTGCTTCTAACAAACCAACGCGAAGCTGCGTTGTTACGAAGTCAGCATCTTTTAATGCCTCACGGCGATCAAGTGTTAAATGAATATCAATTGGTAAACCTGATTTTTTCACCATACGTTTCGCTAAGTCACCAACGATTTCTAACTTCTCTTTTCCTGCCTCAATATCTACTAACCAAATTTCACGAACAGGAAGCTCGTCATAACGTTTAATAAACCCTTCAATTAACTCTGGTGTATAACTAGAGCCACCGCCGATTGTAGCAATTTTAATTCCAGTCATGCTTTATTCCCCTTTCGCTTCTAGCTTTTTATAAAGGTCAATAAATTCTGCCGCTAATTCTTTTACCGTAATAGAATTCATTAAATGATCTTGCGCATGAATTAAGAGAACACTAATCTCTGTTTTTTCCCCTCTTGCTTCTGATTGTATGAGCTCTGTTTGGAAATGATGCGCTTCATTAATCGCTTCTTTCGCCTTTACCATCGCTTCATCAGCTTCTGCCATTTTCCCCTGTTTGGCGAATTGCAGTGCCTCCATTGCAAAGCTTCGTGCATTACCACTATTTAAAATTAATTGGAATGGAATTTGTTCTGCTGTAGTCATCATAATTACCGCCCTCTCTATTATGGTTCAACCGATTTAAATACCCCTTCAGTTTGAACATTTCTATTAAATTATTATTTTATTAATGATAGTTTGGTGTTCTTGTAGATGGGTTTCATCTTTCTGAACATGATATAAAGGTAATTGTTCTCACAGACAATATCGTCTGTGAGAACAATCTTTATGTTACATAGGTACAGAGTTGTTATTTCCTTGTGCTGCTGCTTTTTCAGTACGAACAACAGAACGGTCAGATAATACAACGAATGGATAGTAGATTACCATCGCAATTACAAAGTTGAATAACTGTAGAATTGCACCTGAAAGATGTCCACCTGTTACAAGATAACCACTAATAATTGGTGGTGTTGCCCATGGAATCATCACAACTGTTTTTGGTACCCAACCAATAGATAGAGCTGTATAAGAAGTAATTACTAATACAATTGGTGTTAGGATAAACGGTAAGAATAAAATTGGATTTAAAATAATTGGTGTACCAAAGATTACTGGTTCGTTAATATTGAATGCACCTGGTCCAATTGATAAGCGAGATACACCGCGTAATTGTGCACTTTTTGCTACAAGTAATACGACCACTAAGAACGCTAATGTTGCACCAGAACCACCAAGATATACAAAAGTATCAAAGAATGGTTTTGTAATAATGTTTGGAACATCAAATGCAGATGTACCACCTTGGAATAACTTCATATTTTTCTCTAATGCCGGTAAGTATAATGGCTCAATAATACCACCAACGATATTTGGCCCATGTAAACCGAAGAACCAAAGAAGATGAACAAGGAGTACAATGACAATTGCACTTGGTAATGTCCCTGCTAAACTTTGCAGTGGTGATTGAATCGTATTAAAGATAAATTCATGAACACTTGTACCAGCTAATTTCACTGCTAATTGAATACCTGCAACTGCTGTTAAGATAACAAATGCTGGAACTATAGCTGCGAAAGATCTTAAAACTGCTGGTGGTACTCCATCAGGCATTTTAAAAGTAATGTTTCTTTGTACAAAGAAACGGAATACCTCAGTAACAAGGAGTGCCACGATAATTGCTACAAATAGCCCTTGTGCCCCTGTCCAAGCTAAGTTCAATCCGCCTTCTTTCGGTGTTGTTGGCGTAAGAATAATTAACGCACCAAATGAAATAATACCTGCTGACAAACCATCAACGCCGTAAGATTTTGCTAAGTTATAACTTGTTGTAAATGCTATGATTAGTGCTAGAATTGCGAAAGAACCAGTCCACATTCCACCGCCAACTTGTTTCCACGTTTCACCAAACAAACCTTTCATGAACTCTTGGAAAGCTTCAGACGGAAAACCATTAATTAGTGATGCCAATGCACCAACTAAAATAAGTGGCATAACTGCAATAAATCCATCACGGATCGCAGCTAAGTGACGTTGCGATCCGATTTTACCAGCGACAGGAACAATATACTTCTCCATAAATGCAATAAATTTTTGCATTTCGCTTCCCCCCTAATTATTTTTTAAGTGTTAATGCGTGATCTAAAACTGCTTCTCCATTCATCATGCCGTAGTGCATTGAGTTAATAACATCGACTCCAACATTTTTCTCATCGGCAAGCGTTTTCATTGTAGAAAGCATGTAACGAACTTGTGGTCCTAGTAATAATACATCTGCTTGATCGATATTGTTTTTTACTGCATCCCCAGATACAGCCCAAATTTTACCTTCTAGACCACGAGCTTTTGCAGCCGCTTCCATTTTTGTAACTAGTAAACTTGTAGACATCCCTGCTGAACAACATAATAAAATATTCATTTATAAATCCCCCTTGTGTAGTATAAAAATTTTATGTTTTATTTATTTTTCTTTACGCTATTTATTATTGCAATTAGCGTGCCAACTTTTCAAAACGCCTAAAATCAGCGTTTTTTCGAGTGATTTCTTTGTGTGTTACCGCTTTCAATCAGTGTGTCCCCCAGAAAACACACAGTGTGTTATAAAACACCTCACTTTTAACACATAACTGTATGAAAATAGATTAGTGTTTAGTTGTCTAGTTGTGTTTAAACAAAAAAACACTAAATTATTTTTTAACACATAAAAAAACCTTGCCTAAGCAAGGTTCATTCATCCACCGACATCTTCCTATATAATTCTACAAACTCACTCGCCAATTCCTTCACCGTAATTGCGTTCATTAAATGATCTTGTGCATGCACCATCAGAAGGGTAACTTCGGTTTTTTCCCCGGCAGCCTCTTTCTGTATGAGCTCTGTTTGTAAGCGATGCGCCTCTTGCAATTCATTTAAAGCTTCTTGTAGTTTCGCTTCTGCTTCCTGAAATTCACCGCGCTTTGCACAATCAATTGCTTCCATTGAGCAGCTTCTCGCATTACCACCATGCAAAATTAAGTGAAAAGCTTTCGTCTCTATCGTATCCATTTTAGTTCTTTACTCCCCCTTTTCTTCCGCTACTTTTTGTTTATCCCATATTTTTAAGAACGGTAAGTAAATAAAGAATGCAAGTGCAAAGTTAACAAGTTGTAAAACAACACCTGAAATTTTCCCGCCTGATCCTAAATATCCACTAAAAAGAATAGGTGTCGTCCAAGGTACAGCCGCTCCGCTCGGACGTGCGACCCATCCCCATTCCATTGCAAAGTAAGAAACAACCGTTAACACAACTGGAACCAGTATAAATGGAATAAGTAAAATTGGATTCATTACAATCGGCATACCAAAAGTTACCATTTCATTAATATTAAATATACCAGGCGCAATTGACAATCGCCCTAAACTTTTTAATTGCTGACTTCGCGCAAATAGTAACATTCCTACAACTAAAGCGAGTGTTGCACCAGAACCACCCATATAAATCCATAAATCAAAAAACTGTGCGGTAATTGTATTCGGTACATCTTGCCCTGCTTGGAAAGCAACTCGGTTTTGATCCATTAACGACAACCAAACAGGGCTCATTACACCACCAACAATAGTAGCACCATGAATTCCACACGACCAAAGAACATGAACGAGAATAACTGCTATTATTGCGCCCCAAAGACTAGCACCAAGTACACTAAGTGGTTCCTGTAAAATTTGCCCCACAATATTATGGATACTGCCAAAAGAAGTATTTTCTATAATTAAGCGCAAAATCCAAATAACCGTTACAACAATAAAACCTGGAACAAGTGCCGCAAATGAACGTGTCACAGCTGGTGGAACTGTCTCCGGCATCTTTATAATCATCTTTTTTTGTACAATAAACCGATAAAGTTCAGTAGATATAATTGCAATAATCATCGCTACAAATAAACCTTGGCTTCCCATTAGCGCCGCTGGGATTGCTCCATCTACAATCACACTTTCCTTCGTGCCTGGTATAATATATGCAACTTGAAATGGAGTTGCAAGTAAAAACGTCACAAGCGACAATGCTCCAGATGCTAAAGCGTCCACTTTATAATATTCTCCAAGTCTGTAAGCGATTCCAAAAACGGCTATTAAAGCCATTATATTAAAAGTTGCACTAACTGGATACCCTAAAGCCCTCTGCCAATTCTCACCAAATAAACCTGCCATAAAATCATTATATCCTGGTATTGGTAATGCACTAATAATAAGGAAAAATGATCCAATAATTAAGAAAGGCATCGTTAAAACAATTCCATCACGAATCGCTTGCAAATGCCTCTGCTCTGCAACCTTCCCTGCCACTGGCATCACATATTTCTCTAAAAACTTTATCATCTATCCCACTCTCCTCATGGTTTCATGGACAAAGCTGCTTGTAAGATAGCCTCTCCATTACAAAGTCCGTAATGGACGGATTGAATGACATCAACAGGTATTCCCTTCTCCTTACATAATTCCTTCATTTTCGGTAATAAATAACGTACTTGCGGTCCAAGTAAAAGTACATCTGCAGTATCAATATGATTTCGCACTTCTGAACCTGATACTGCCCAAATCTTTACCTCTATCCCTCTTGCCTCTGCTGCTTTCTCCATTTTTGTAACAATCAAACTGGAAGACATTCCCGCTGCACAGCAAAGTAAAATATTCATCTCGCTCCCCTCCCCCTTTTTCCAAACCTAAGTTATGGTGTAGCCCTTGCCACCACTAGGTTACAAATATATATGTCTAGATTTCTAACTGTATGCCGAGCTTAAAAACAAAAATTTCTCGGTTTTCACGCTATTCCATCTATCCGTATTTTCCTAGTAAAGAAGTCTCTAACTCGCTATAATGATTCAGTATGATTTTTTATAATCGATAGGAGGATATATTTATGAAGGCATATCGCTTTCCGCTTATTTTATTATCTTCTATCCTAATTGGTGGTTTCATTGGTTATTTCATGGGTGCCGATGCAGTTGCTTTAAAGCCGCTTGGTGACATTTTCTTAAACTTAATGTTTACGATTGTTGTACCGTTAGTGTTCTTTAGCATCGCGTCATCTATTGCTAATATGGATGGATTAAAACGTTTCGGTAAAATTATGTCTAGTATGGCTGGAACTTTCTTATTTACAAGTATTTTAGCTGCTATTTTTATGATTATTATCGTGAAAGTATTCCCGCCAGCACAAGGTGTTGTATTAGAACTAACGCAGCCTGATAAAGCTGAAAAAGCAGTTAGTGTTGCTGATCAAATTGTTGGTATCATAACAGTATCAGACTTTTCAAAGTTACTATCTCGCGAGAACATGCTAGCTCTTATTTTCTTCTCTATCTTAATGGGGGTTGCAACTTCAGCAGTTGGTGAAAAAGGGAAACCATTCGCTACATTCCTACAAGCTGGTGCAGAAATTTCAATGAAAGTCGTATCTTTCATTATGTACTACGCTCCAATCGGACTAGCTGCCTACTTCGCAGCATTAGTTGGTGAATTCGGACCACAACTTCTTGGAACTTACTTCCGAGCTGCAATGGTATACTATCCAGCTTCTCTTATTTACTTCTTTGTATTCTTTACATTCTATGCGTACCTTGCAGGTCGCAAACAAGGTGTACAAATATTTTGGAAGAACATGGTCTCTCCTACAGTTACATCACTTGCAACTTGTAGTAGTGCCGCAAGTATTCCATCGAACTTAGAAGCAACGAAGAAAATGGGTATTTCTTCTGACGTTCGTGAAACAGTTGTCCTTCTTGGATCTACACTTCATAAAGACGGATCTGTTTTAGGCGGCGTATTAAAAATTGCTTTCTTATTCGGTATTTTCAACATGGAATTCGAAGGACCGAAAACATTAGCAATTGCACTTGTTGTTTCTCTATTAGTAGGAACAGTAATGGGTGCTATTCCGGGCGGGGGTATGATTGGTGAAATGTTAATCGTTTCTCTATACGGATTCCCACCAGAAGCATTGCCAATTATCGCAGCAATTAGTACAATCATCGATCCTCCTGCAACAGTGTTAAACGTAACAGGAGATAACGCTTGTGCCGTAATGACAGCTCGCCTTGTAGAAGGTAAAAACTGGATCAAAAATAAATTTGCTTAATATATAGAAAGAGGATGCTCGCTTTGAGCATCCTCTTTTTTGTTGTTATTTGTCGAAACGTCGATATAATCCCATCCCGCCACAATTTTGTTATAATCTTCACAAATATTCCACATCCATTATCCATTCTCCGTACTATAATCATGTATGGAAAAGGAGATGGATACAATGACTCAAAGCGCACCAGAATTCAAAGTTTTGCAAAGCATTGCATTTCTTGCTGTCGTTTTGCAAAGTTCCTTATTATATACAATGAATCAAGGAAATGTCTTACTCGAGCAATCCCTCATTATGGGCATGCTATTTAATCTTGCAAAATTTTCAGCACCTGCATTCATATTTATCGTCGGCTTCCATTTAATTCGGCAATATACGAAGAAACTCGTTTATACAGAGTATATTTATGAAAAATCCACACATTTACTCATCCCTTATTTCTTTTGGTCTATTCTTTATCTATTAACAACAAACGATGTCATTACACTACAAGGCGGAATAAAAAGTTTATTACTCGGAACAGCTGCACCTCATCTTTGGTACGTTATTATGATGTTCCAAATTCACTTATTGTTCCCGTTACTATGCACACTATTTTATTGGTTTCAAAAACGAACAGAAAATAAAAAAGACATATATAAATATATGACCATTTTCGCTTGTCTATATTTCTTCTTAATGTGGTATTCTTCCCACTACATTTTTAATGGAGAGAAACTGACTAGTTCAACCATTTTACATTATACAGATCGTTCCTTCTTCTTCTACTCATTCTATTTCGTCATGGGAGGAATAGCTGCTGTATCATTAAAAACTTGGCGTATATTTGTCATGAAACATATTCCGCTTATCACAATACTATTTTTCATCTTATTTTTATTCATCAATTATGAGTTATTTAGTTTTTACGGCGCCAATTCTATTCATTTAACGGTTTCTACTTATATAAAACCGTCCATGTTTTTATATATTGTTTGTGAAATTATGATACTGTACGTGTTATCTATTACAATTGTACAGCGACGTGGTTTCTTATATAAAGCTTTACGCTTTATCGGGAATTACACGTATGGCGCTTATTTAGCTCATTTTTTCTTCTTACAACTATGTACAAAATTTCTTTCTTTATTTACATTGCAAGAAAACACAATATTATATAGCCTATTATTATTTATATTAACGACCACAACCTCTATTTCAGCAATGGTCATTGGTAGCATACTACCATTTCACACGTGGGTTACAGGGCCTTCCCCTACGACAAATATGAAATGGGCGAAGATTGTACTTCGGAAAAATCACGAAAAGGTATTCAAACCATATCTTTGATATAATAAAGTGAAACTTTAATCAGTGGAGGGGTTCTTCATCCCCCACTGATTATCAGCCCTCACCAATCGGGCATTAACGGGCAGCCCGATCCCCACTTAACTTCTTTTCTTTTGCTGAATTTTGAGGTAGGGGTCTTACTGCCCGTTAATGCGGGATAGTATTTCATATAAGAAAAGAAAGTAGGACACACCTATGATTAATCAAATTGGACAAATTATGTTATATGTAAATAACCAAGATGAATCAGTACAATTTTGGACAGAAACAGTAGGATTCCAAATCGTTGCGGAAGAAAATAACGGTCAAGGATTTCGCTGGATTGAAATTGCGCCGGCAAAAGAAGCTGGAACAAGCATCGTCCTTCACGATAAGGCGTTAATTGCGAAGATGCAACCTGAATTAAACTTAAATACACCTTCACTTATGTTCTTCTCTAATAACTTAGATCAACTGTATAAAGATCTTTCTGAGAAAAACGTTACAGTTGGACAAGTTGTAGATTTACCTACTGGTAGAGCATTCAACTTTGCTGATAATGAAAATAATTACTTTGCGGTAATGGAACGTAAATAAAAAAGAAGCTATCCTAAAAAAACGGATAGCTTCTTTCATTTTAAGAAACTTGTTCTGCATTCGTTTCCCTATGTTGTATATGACTCGTAATCCAAGCAATTCCGCCAGCAACAACGAGATAGCATAACAATATTAAAATTTGCATTTTTAATTGTGACCAATCTCCTAAAGAGATAACATCTTGTAATCCTCTAAGAGAATGGGACATTGGGAGAAACTGTCCAATTTTGCTAAGAACAGCTATATTTAATTCTCCTGGGAAAGTCCCCCCGCTCGCCGCTAATTGCAGGACGAGAAGCGTTACTGCTAAGAACTTTCCAACAAGACCAAATACCGTTACTAGCATAAGAATAAATGTCATGAACGTAAAGGAAATAACGATACTTGATAAAACAAAGAGTGGCACACTTGCAACTTCTAATTTCATAACTCCTAGCACAGCCACATCCACAAGTAATGCTTGAATAAGTCCAATTAAATATACCAATCCTAGTTTATTAATAAAATGTACTGTTCCGCTTACCTTCATATTTTGTCTACGGCCAAGAGGTAAAATATTCGATGCCATAATTCCGCCAACATAAAATGCCAGTGATAAAAAGTATGGTGCAATACCTGAACCGTAGTTAGGCACATCAGAAACTGTCGACTTCACTAATTGAACCGGCTCTGAGAACATCGTATTGCGTGCATCATCATTGCGAACATCCGCTATCTTCTCTGCGCCCTCTCCCAATTTCGTAGAAAGTTCTTTCGTACCATCGTCAAGTTTAACAAGTCCGTTCGTTAACTTATCAGCACCATGATTCAGCTCTGTTCCGCCACTCGCAAGGTGATTTACACCTTCTTGTAATGATGTAAATCCATTTCCCCACTTCGTAAATCCATCAGCTAAATTCGAAGTACCATCTGCTATCTTTTTCGTTCCAGCGGTAGCTTCGTTTAACTTAACTCCGAATGTATTCATGCCTTCCTCAATCTTATGCTGACCATCAGTAAGCTTCCGCGCACCTTGTGTCAATTGTTGTTGGCTATTATTTAAAGTGTTTGTTGCTTTAGCTAATCCGTTAGAAGTAGCAATGATCTTTTGAAAAGCAGGATCTTGCTGCACTTCTGGATGACTTTTCACGTACTCTTCTAATTGTTGTTTTACACTATTTGCTGCATTGTCCGCTTTCACTTGCCCTTCAGCAAGTTTCTCACTTCCGTTCACCCATTCATTTGTACCAGCACTTAATTCACTAACTCCTGATTGTAAAGACTTCTCACCTTGTGCTAGCAGCTCCATACCATTATGAAGTGATGTCGCTCCTTGACTAAGCTCATTTGCTCCCCCAGTTAAGGCCGATTGACTAGAGGCAAGCTTATCACTTCCTTCTTTTAACTTCACTGTTCCATCATTTAAACGATGAATACCATCTGCAAGCTGATTCGCCCCATTTTTCGCATCCGTCGTTCCTTCGTGCAACTTCTCAGCGCCATTTCTTGCATCACCCAACCCTTGTGCCAAATCTTGAAACTTTGAAAAGACACCTTCTGTATAAGATTTCGTAATACTATTTGAAATTTTTGTTTTCATATTTTCAACAGCTGTCGTTCCAATTTGAGCTGCTACAAAGTTTTTCCCTGGATTTACTTTGTACTGCAGCCTCGCCGGCTCTGGTTTCTCATCCATTAGTGTACTTACCTTTTTAGAGAACTCCTCCGGAATCGTAACCACCATATAATACTTATCTTCTTTTAGCCCTTCATCAGCATCTTTTTCTGATACGAAATGAAACGCCAATTCCTTATTCTCTTTTAAATTTTCAACAAAATCGTCTCCAGCCTGGATTGTTTTTTCATCCATCACAGCACCCTTATCTAAATTAACAACTGCAACAGGTAATTTATCTAATTTTCCGTACGGATCCCAATATCCAGCTAAGAAGAATCCTGAATAAATTAAAGGAACGATTAATAAAAAAATTAAAGCGATACGTCCATGTTTATGGTTCCACATCGCCTTCCAATCTTTAAATATAAGTTGAATTCCCTTCATGAAACATACTCCTTCTCCTAATTTAACACCCTTCGAATGGTTTAACAGATTTACTATACACGTCACTTTCCATACTGTATAATACATCTTTAATTATCAATTCATTCCTTTTGGTCTATAGAAAGGAGATTCGAAGTGGAACTTCTTCAATTAAAATACTTTCAGACAGTCGCACGACTAGAACATATGACAAAAGCAGCTGAAGAATTGCATATCGCGCAGCCTTCACTCAGTAAAACAATCGCTAGACTAGAAAAGGACTTAGGCGTCCCCTTATTTGATCGCCAAGGTCGACAGATTACATTAAACTCTTTCGGCAAAGTATTTTTAAAACGAGTAGAACGCATTTTTCATGAATTAAGTGAAGGGGAACGCGAAATTAAAGATTTAGCTGAATTACAACAAGGCTCTATTACACTTGCAGTTTCTATTCCAAGAATACTACCCGAGTTACTCGGTTCTTTTTTACTAGAACACCCTAACGTTCGATTCCAACAATTTCTCGCATCTACTCCTTCTATGAAACGGCAACTAGATAATATGGAAATTGATTTTTGTATCTCCTCTGTACCAATTGAAGGCGAGGAAATGGTTTGGGAACCACTTATCACAGAAGAAATTTTCTTAGCTGTTCCTTCAGGACATCGGTTATCAAACCGCGAAAGTATCTATTTGCATGAAGTAAAAGACGAATCGTTTATTAGTATGAACACTGGTTACGGATTTCGGCACTTAACAGATGAATTTTGTAAAAAAGCTGGTTTCACTCCACATATCGCTTTTGAAGTAGATGAACCAACCGTGATTAGCGATCTCATTAAGCAAGGTCTTGGCATCGCCTTTGTCCCAAGTTTAACTTTATTAAAAAACTCTACTTTAGCATCAAATAAGTTACGTATCATTGAACCTAATTGCGAACGAACTATCGGCTTAAGTTGGTCGAAGAAGCGCTATTTATCAAACACCGCCCAGCAATTTCGTGAATTCGTGATTGATTACTTCTCCAATATTAGGGCGTAAAATTATATCGCTTTACAAACAAATAACGACACAAATAAAAGGTACCATCCCCATAGGGTGGCACCTTCTATTTTTTACTCTTATCCAATTCCATTTCCGCTAAAAGCGGCAATACGTTATCGAAAATATGTGTATTATTATTCTCACCTGTTACATATCCACCATAATATCTACTAAATACATTATCATTTCGGAATGTATTCATCCGCTCATACAATTCCTTCGCAAACTTTGTATCACCTGTTTGTAGTACGTACAAAATTGTTAATCCGTAAGATGCTGGTGATTCATAGTTCACAGCTTGTTTTCCCGTTTCTAAGTTATAACGACCATATAACTTTTCGTCTTCGCGAAATTTCTTCTTTATAAATTCCAAATAAGCATCTGATGAAAGACCGCCTAAACTACGATGATAAGCAACGTATGATTGATCAATAAGATTCACTTCTTTATCGTACGTAAATGTCCCATCATCTTTATACTCTTTCGGGAATGCCCAGCCCTGCCTTGGATAATCCGCTAAAAACTGAACAACTTCCTGATACTGCTGTGCAGAAATTTTTCCATACTTTTTCATATAAGAGAATGCATGCGGATTTATGTAAGATGTTGTTGCAAAGTTATTTTGTTTCCCTGTATCTGCATCGTAATAATCAACGTAATAATTACCTTTTTTATTATAACGAAGTACAGAATCACTCAATTGATCTGCAAGGTTTTTATAGCGATCTTCCTTGTACATTTCATAAGCACGATATAATTGTTCTATAATACGAAGATCATCGATAAGTGCATTAGTAGCTGACTGCATTTCTCCCTTTTCAGAGATTTTCCATATAACGATGCGATCCTTGTGTACAAAGTTATTTTGAATAACCTTCACTTGTTCATCAAATAAAGCTTGATCATCTTTATCAAGTGTATATTGTAGCCATAACCCTGCAGATTCTGATAAAGCTTCACGGCCCTTCGCTTCACCCTTACCTGCCTTTGTATCCTCTAAGCGATACGTTGCAAGTGTTCCATTTTCATTCACCATATGTCGTAAAATAAAATGCTCGGTACGATTTCCTTGTAAAGCTGACCAAAATACAACTCCACCTAAAGCGATTAAGAGAATAACCCCAATCCCTATATATAAACGTTTTCGCAAGCTTTTCACCTCCTTTTAAGGCTAACCTTAATTTTACCAGAACATACGCAAATATAAAAAAGACAATCCTTTAGATTGTCTCTCCCACCTTATCCTTCGCAAGCCTCTTTAGAAGGTCTATATAGCGATTCCACAAGTCGATCATATTCACGACGCGTAATTTCTTTATTATACAACTTTAATAATAAATCTCTATGCTCTCTTGAAAATGCCATCTTTTTAATGACTTCAGGATACATAAAACACCCTCTCCATTTCACATAAACTTCTTCATCCCGGAAACAGAACTTACGTTCGCATAAAAGATTATAAAAGATTCAGCCCTAAAAAACAAATAAAATATTACCAAATATCAATTTCTTTTTCTTTAGAATATTTAAACATTAAATTATCGTACTCATTTTTTAAATACATATATATTTTTGGTAGTTTTTTGAATAAATTTTCCAATTAAATCAGAAAATAATGGCAAAAAGAAGAGGAGTATACATATGGATACCGTAACATTAGCAAGGGCATTTTTTGGTTCTTCATTAGCATTCCACATTATCTTTGCAACGCTTGGAGTCGGGCTTTCTTTAATGATTTTTATAAGTGAAATACTCTATCACTGGAAGAAAGATTCCGACTATGCCATTATGGCAAAAAGATGGACAAAGGCTTTTGCTATCCTTCTCGGTGTAGCAATTCCAACTGGAACAATTGTTGGTGTACAAATTTCACTTCTTTGGCCTGGTTTCGCCAAAATTGTTGGGCAAGTTATTTCCGTTCCGTTTCAAATTGAGATTTTCGCCTTCTTTTTAGAGGCTTTATTCATGTCTATTTACGTATATGCGGCTGATAAACTCCCTCCAGTTATGAGATTAATCTCGCTATTTTTCGTTATGATTGGCGCCACTGCATCCGCCGTGCTTATTACATCGGCAAACACATGGATGAATACACCTGCGGGCTTTTCAATGAATCCAGATGGCTCAGTCTTTAACGTTGATCCGTGGAAAGCTTTCTTTAATCCGAGCTTTGGCACAAGTGCATTCCACGTCGTTATTACGGCCTATACAACTGGAGCTGCTGTTATCGCTTCTATCGCTGGATTTAAATTATTAAAGAAAAATTTAAGCGCTCGTGAAATTGCTTACCATAAAAAAGGATTACTGTTAGGGCTTGTCGTTACATTTATCACAGGTGCTACGATGTGGCTTTCAGGACACGAATCTGCTATTGCCTTACATAAACATTCACCTGAAAAACTAGCATCTGCTGAAGCTTTGTTTGAAACGACATCACACGCGCCTTTATCGATTGGCGGGGTTGTGGACCCTAACACACTTGAACTAAACTATGCCCTTGAAATTCCGAACATGCTTAGCTTATTAGTGGGACTAGACCCTAACACCGTTGTAAAAGGTCTAAAGGAATTCCCGCAAGAAACATGGCCACCATTTTACACACATACACTGTTCAATTTAATGGTTGGCACCGCTGCCTTTACCTTTGCAGTTGCAGCTATTGCCCTCTTATATTGGTACTTTGTTTACCGAAAAAAAGGAGTAGAGTTACCGAAGTGGCTTCTTTGGGGAGCTGCCGCCTGTGGACCCGTTATGTTGCTCGGTATTGAATTCGGATGGATTTTTAGTTGTAGTGGTCGTCAGCCATGGACAATTTATGGCATGCAACGCACGGTAGATGCTTCTACGCGCGCTGATTTCGTCGGTCCTTTATTTGTTTTATTCATCATTTTATATATCGGACTCGGTATTTTAACAGTCTTTGTACTACGGACATTCTTTAAGAAACATCCATTAAAGAATGATTTACATCACGAAGGAGGCGATTCTCGTGCATGAGGAAAGCATTGCAATCATCATCTTATGGGCTCTTATTTTCGTATATAGCATACTAGGTTCTATTGATTTTGGAGCTGGTTTTTGGGGCATGGTATACGCTAAACACCCGACACTTGCTGCCAAGCTTGCTAATCGGTACTTATCACCAACTTGGGAAGTAACAAATACGTTTCTTGTCTTTGTCGTCGTTGCTTTTCTCGGTTTCTTCCCAAAAGCGGCCTTTACCCTTGCAACCGTTATGTTTGTACCAGTTATGTTAATTTTAGTACTCGTTGCGATTCGTAGTACTTTTATGGTATTTGCTTACTCCCTGCCAAAATACCAACACCTTCTTCGGATTATTTCAGGTATTACTGGGCTCTTAATCCCAGCTCTATTAATTACCGTTCTGCCAGTTACAGAAGGTGCCTATATTACGATGTCTGAAGGAAAAGAAGTGCTCCTTTATGGAAAACTTCTTTCTAGTCCCGTTATTTATTGTTATATGCTCTTCGGACTAACTTCGGAACTATTTCTATCATCTCTCTTTCTTGCTGATTTTGCTAGGGAACAAGGTTCTGAAGATACGTACCGAATTTATAGAAGAAATGCCATCATACTTGGTCCTGCAACGCTCGTGACTGCTATTATCGCTCTCGTTGTAATGGACCCTGAAACACACTGGCTTATGCAAGGACTCATAAAGCAATTCCCATGGTTTACAGTCTCTATCATTTTATTTGTTATCGGATACTCTTCCCTTTGGTGGACAAATAAGAAATATGGCACACTAGGCTTTCCTCGCATTGCAGTTTTAGCTGTCGTCGCTCAATATGCATTTGCAAGCTACGCTTACGGCGTCGCCCATTTACCTTATATCATTTACCCGGACGTAACTGTATTTACAAGCTTTACGACGGTCGAAACATTCTATGCACTTCTTATTCTTTACGCAATCGGGATTGCAATTTTACTACCAGGATTTATTTTCTTCTGGAATTTATTCTTAAAAGATCGAACATTTTTAAAGGAAAAATAGTAAATGAGGGGCATTCACACATTGAATGCCCCTCATTTATTAGACTCCTCTCCTAATAGTTATTACACTACTACTTATACTTGCCTTATTGCTCAAAATACACATATTCACTAGATTCAGGTAGATGCCTAGTTCTTCTTATTTTCTTTTGAATATAATGCTATATAAACTTGAGACAAGCTACATTTGTTCAAGGGAAAATAGAAAGGTAGGTTAAATATGAGCATTGAAATATGGATTACTATTATTGTATTCTTCTTAACGATGATTGTTATCTTTTGGCGCCCTCGTGGTATAAATGAGGCGTGGCCGGCAGCAGTCGGCGCCGGCATTATCCTCATTACTGGACTTGTATCAAAACCAGACGTCATAGACATTATAAGTAAAATTGGAGGCGCCTCCATAACGATATTAGCGACCATCGTTATGGCAGTTATATTAGAAAGCTTCGGCTTCTTCCACTGGTCCGCAGCAAAACTCGCAAATTTAGCGAAAGGTTCCGGACACCGCCTATACTGGTACATTCAATTACTATGTTTTCTTATGACTCTTTTATTTAATAATGACGGTAGTATTTTAATTACAACTCCAATTTTAATCCTTCTTCTGAAAAATCTTCAATTAAAACCTCATCAACAAATCCCTTATTTATTAAGTGGCGCTCTAATTGCCACTGCATCTAGTGCACCAATCGGTGTAAGTAATATCGTAAACTTAATCGCATTAAACATCGTCCATATGACTCTTTATATGCATACTGCTATGATGTTTGTACCTGCAACATTAGGACTACTGTTTATGTCATGGCTTATGTATACAGTTTTAAAGAAAAAGCTACCAGAAAGATTACCTGTTTCTTCATATGATATTGAAGAAATTTTCTTCACGAAAAACTTCCATCCGTTAAAAGGACAAAATTCTGTTAATACGAAACAAAAACGTACGAAATTCATGTTAAAAGTATTAGGCTTCGTCTTCCTTATGCGCTGCCTTCTATTCGTTGCATCCTTCTTATCGATTCCAATCGAAATTGTTGCCGTACTCGGTTCACTCGTTCTTCTCATCTGGAGATGGTACTACTTACGAACAAACCCAGTCGATATTTTGAAAAAGACACCGTGGCACATTTTAATTTTCGCCTTCTCTATGTACGTAATTATTTACGGGCTTCATAACGCAGGATTAACAGCGGCGCTTGTCCATTGGCTCGAACCAGTTGTAAGTCAGCATCTACTCTATGCCAGCTTTGCAATGGGCGGACTCGTTTCCCTCCTCTCTAACGTCTTCAATAACCACCCTGCACTTATGATTGGTACAATCACATTAACAGAAATGGGACTAGATCCAGTCACATTAAAAACGATCTACCTCGCAAATATCATCGGTAGTGACATCGGTTCACTATTATTACCAATCGGTACACTAGCTTCCCTCATTTGGATGTATATCTTAAGACAAAACAAAATTAAAGTGAAATGGAAAGATTATTTAAGCGTATCTCTCATCGTAATCCCACTCACAACAGTCGTCACATTATTCCTCTTATACTACTGGGTACAATTATTCTTCGCCTTATAGACGACAGAAGCCCCCTTTGCTACCGTCTTAGCAAAGGGGGCTTCTTCTATATTTAAGTTAGGTACAGTGTGATCAATCAAGTAAAGAGGTGTGACGTGTTATTGATATAAGTGACTACCAGTTTCTTTGAATTCTACCGCTTTCTCTTTCATTCCTTTTTCAATTGCTTCTGTCGTTTCTAAGTCATTTTCTTTCGCATATTCACGAATATCATGTGAAATTCTCATACTACAAAACTTTGGGCCACACATTGAACAGAAATGCGCTGTTTTCGCCCCTTCTGCTGGCAACGTTTCATCATGGTACTCCATCGCGCGTTCAGGATCTAAAGATAAATTAAATTGGTCGCGCCAACGGAATTCAAATCGTGCTTTTGAAAGTGCATCATCACGCTGATGAGCCGTTTTATGCCCTTTCGCAAGATCGGCTGCATGCGCAGCGATTTTGTACGTAATAACCCCTTCGCGAACATCATCTTTATTCGGTAAACCTAAATGTTCTTTCGGTGTTACATAACAAAGCATCGCCGTTCCAAACCAGCCGATCATCGCAGCACCAATCGCTGAAGTAATATGATCATAACCTGGTGCAATATCTGTCGTTAACGGCCCAAGTGTATAGAACGGCGCACCCTGACAAATATCAAGTTCTTTCTCCATATTTTCTTTAATTAAATGCATCGGTACATGCCCAGGTCCTTCAATCATAACTTGCACATCATGTTTCCAAGCGATTTTTGTTAATTCACCAAGTGTTTCAAGCTCAGAAAACTGCGCTTCGTCATTTGCATCTGCAATAGAACCTGGACGTAATCCATCTCCAAGAGAGAACGAAACATCGTACTGCTTCATAATTTCACAAATCTCTTCAAAGTGAGTATATAGGAAGTTTTCTTTATGATGGAATAAACACCACTGCGCCATAATCGAACCACCGCGCGAAACAATACCTGTCATACGCTTTGCAGTAATTGGAATGTAACGAAGTAATACACCAGCGTGAATCGTGAAGTAATCAACGCCTTGCTCCGCCTGCTCAATTAACGTATCACGATACACTTCCCACGTTAAATCCTCTGCAATTCCGTTTACCTTTTCAAGCGCTTGATAAATTGGCACAGTTCCAACTGGTACCGGAGCATTACGAATAATCCACTCACGTGTTGTATGAATGTTTTTACCTGTAGATAAATCCATAATCGTATCTGCACCCCAGCGAGTCGCCCACGTCATCTTCTCTACTTCTTCTGCAATAGAAGACGATACAGCAGAGTTTCCGATATTTGCATTTACCTTCACGTGAAAATTACGTCCAATTATCATCGGTTCCGCTTCAGGATGGTTAATGTTCGCCGGCAAAATCGCACGACCTTCTGCAATCTCCTTACGAACAAATTCAGGCTCTACCCCTTCACGAATCGCAACATATTCCATCTCAGACGTAATAATGCCATTACGCGCATAATGCATTTGCGAAACATTTGCACCTTGCTTCGCTCTAAGCGGCTTACGATCCATTTGCGGGAAAACAGGTGTATGTTTTGAAGCCACTTTCACACCGTCATCCTCTGGTTTCACTTCGCGCCCTTCGTATGCTTCTACATCACCACGCCCCACAGTCCAAGAGTGGCGCGGCGCCTGCAACCCTTTTTCCAGCTCCACTTTATACTCTGGATCTGTATAAGGTCCACTCGTATCATACACACGGATTGGCGGATTTTGAACACCGTTCGTATCGCTTTGTTCAATCTCGCGCATTGGTACTTTCATACCTTCACGTGTTCCATCCACATACACTTTCTTACTTCCTGGTAAACTCGATTTCAATTCAATTTGCTCAGCTGAAACAGACTGTTTCATAACCTTTGTTGCCCCCCTGTTCGTGACAAGGACAAGATATGGCCAGCGCATGCCAAAATAAAAAGAGCCAGGTCCATAAAAGAATAAGGACCTGGCTCATAAAGACATAATTATGTAAAGCCGTTAACTTCCCTACGCTGGTACGAGCCAGATCAGGTCCAAAGGGTTAAGAAGTTCACACGCTTCTCTCTCAGCCTACGCATACGTTAGGCACCCCTAGTTTATCACTGATTTAATTTTCAATACTTTCCCATCATACACTATAATCTGAAAAATGCAAAGTTTATTTCTTTTGTTGTTTACGGAATCATCCAAGTTAAATAATAAGCCTGCACATACGTCATAATCCCAACAATAGTAACGAAGAATAAACTATGCTTCAATGTAAAGCGGAACAAATCTGACTCTTTCCCAGCAAGTCCAACTGCCGCACAAGCAATCGCAATTGATTGCGGAGAAATCATTTTACCTGTTACACCGCCCGTTGTATTTGCTGCAACGAGAAGTACTTCAGATACACCGACTTGCTGCGCTGTAATTGCTTGTAAATTCGAGAACAGTGCGTTCGCTGACGTATCTGATCCTGTTAAGAATACGCCAATCCATCCTAAGAATGGTGAGAAGAACGGGAATAGTCCGCCAGTTCCAGCAAGTGCTAACGCTAATGTAGAAGATAGACCAGAATAGTTTGCGATAAATGCGAATCCTAATACGAATCCAATAGATAGAATTGGCATTTTTAGTTCATTTAACGTTTCTTTAAATGTTGCTACTGCATCTTTTGCACTCATTTTCAAAATAAAGATAGAAATGATACAAGCAATTAAAATTGCTGTTCCAGTCGCTGATAAAACATCTAATTTCAAGATTGCTTCATAAGGTGTTGGTTTATTTACAATAGGCTCTGCTTTCATTACTAAATTGTGCAAGCTTGGAACTTCAAATTTAAATACGAGACTTTCTAAAGCGCCGCCCGGGGCGAATAACGCTTTAAAGAAACTCTGGCTCCAGATGACTACCATCACAGTCAAAATAATGAACGGAGACCACGCTTTTACTACTTTTCCTACCGTTAGTTTCGGCATAGATGTCGTTGTCGTCGCCGCGGCTACTTCACTATTCGCTTGCTTAGTTTGATAAATTTCTTTCGGCTGCCAAACTTTTAAGAATAGCGATAAACTTACTAAACTTACAAGCGCTGACGTAATATCCGGAAGTTCTGGTCCTAAAAACGTCGCTGTAATAAACTGTGTAATTGCAAATGAACTACCCGCTACAAATAAAGCAGGCCACGTTTGTTTTACTCCTTTAAAGCCATCCATTAAAAATACGATAAAGAACGGAACAAATAAAGATAAGAACGGTAATTGATGCCCAGCCATTTGTCCAATTTTATGCGGATCAATGCCTGTTACTTGTCCAGCAACTGTAATCGGAATCCCCATCGCTCCGAACGCTACTGGTGCAGTATTTGCGATTAAACAAAGACCTGCTGCATATAAAGGATTTAGCCCAAGGCCTGCCAGAAGCGCTGCCGTAATCGCTACTGGTGCACCAAATCCTGCTGCCCCTTCCAAAAATGCTCCAAATGAAAATCCGATTAAAATAACGAGTAAACGATGATCATTCGTAATGGATAATACAGATGCACGAATGACATCAAATTGACCTGTTTTCACAGAAATTTTATATAAAAATACTGACATAATGATAATCCACGCAATTGGCCATAATCCGTATAAGAAACCGTATCCGGTCGCTGCCATTGCCATTGTGAATGGCATTTTATACGCAAATAACGCCACCAAAATCGTTAATACAACTGTAATAAATCCTGCCACATACCCCTTCATGCGGAAAACTGCTAAAGCTAAGAAAAAAAAGATGATTGGAATAAGTGCGACTGCTGCCGAAATCCAAATGTTACCGAACGGATCGTAAACTTGTGTCCATGTGTTCATTGTTCTCTCCCCCTAAAGAATCCCCTTTTAAATAAGATATAACCTTATCAATAGACTACCAGGTCATCATACCTTTAAGTCTAAAAAATATAAAACGTTCAAGAAAACGTTTTCAATAATTTTATCACAACAATTTTCATTTAAAAAGATTTTTTTGAAAATTTTATCATTTGAAAAGGAAATCTTACAAAAGCGTCACGTTCTTGTAATGTTAATCGATAGGAAGCTTGCCAAATTTATCGCATACTAAAAGTATAACAACGGACATTACAGTCCTTTCCGAACGAGAAAGCCCATCGCCTTTAGGCATGGGCTGAAAGTGAGGTTGGATACGAAGTGCCCCTAAAAATCGCAAGGTTTGTGGTACTTTAAGTATCCAAAGTAGTATCTTTTATTTTTTCTCCTTTATGTTGTAGTTTTTGATAAGAACTGATACGTTGTAACTATGATAAATGATTATAGAAGAACTAAAACAACCGTATCATTCATTAACTATCATTTTGTGTTTTGTCCAAGATACAGAAGAAAGATTTTTCTAAACACAAAAGTAGAAGAACGTTTCAAATTGTTGGTTCAAGAAATATGTAACGAACTGGATATTGTTATTGTCGCAATGGAATGTGAAAAAGACCACGTTCACTTGTTTTTAAATACACTGCCAATGCTTAGTCCTGCCGATACAATGGCAAAAATTAAAGGAGTGACATCAAAGCGTTTGAGAGAAGAATTTCCTCATCTCATGCACTTGCCAAGTCTATGGACACGTTCCTATTTTGTTTCTACTGCTGGAAATGTATCAAGTGAGACAATAAAACAGTATGTTGAGAATCAAAAAACAAGGGGGTGAAACTTATGTCACAAACCATAACAGTTAAAGTTAAGTTGCTTCCAACAAAAGAACAAATCCGTTTATTGGAACAAAGTAGCCACGAGTATATCAAAGTCATTAATACACTTGTATCGGAAATGGTTGAAGCGAAGAAAAGCACTAAAAAAAGTACAAAAGGTATTGAAGCTAATATCCCAAGTGCGGTAAAGAATCAAGCAATTAAAGACGCGAAAAGTTTGTTTGCTACAAAAGTAAAGAAAAGCAAGTATAAAATCATTCCGATTTTAAAGAGACCTGTTTGTGTATGGAACAATCAGAATTATTCATTTGACTCCACTCATATTTCAATCCCGTTTAAGGTAAAAGGAAAGTCAACTCGTTTAAAGGTCCGTGCTTTATTAATCGATAAAAAAAATCGCAATTTGGATTTGTTAAAACATAAGTTAGGTACACTTCGTATCACAAAGAAATCGAATAAGTGGATGGCCCAAATATCTGTCACACTTCCTACAAATGAACGAGCAGGGACGAAAATTTTAGGAATAGACCTAGGTCTCAAGGTCCCTGCGGTAGCAATCACAGACGATGACAAGGTTCGTTTCTTTGGGAATGGTAGGCAAAATAAATATAGGAAGCGTAAGTTTCGTAGTGTTCGTAAGAAGTTAGGAAAAGACAAAAAAGTGAATGCGATTCGGCGATTTGATGATAAAGAACAAAGATGGATGCAAGACCAAGACCACAAAATAAGTCGTGAAATCATTAATTTTGCAACTGATAATAATATCTCTGTCATTCGATTAGAACAACTAACGAATATTAGACAGACGGCACGAACAAGCCGTAAAAACGAAAAAAATCTACACACTTGGTCCTTCTATCGTTTATCACAATTCATTGCGTACAAAGCGACATTAGTTGGTATTCAGGTTGAATATGTAAATCCGGCTTATACAAGTCAAAGCTGTCCGAAATGTTCTGAGAAGAACAAGGCGCAAGACAGAAAATATAAGTGCCCATGTGGGTTTGAGAAACATCGTGATATCGTTGGAGCGATGAATATTCGCTACGCAACTGTGATTGATGGTAACAGTCAATCAGCCTAAGCACCTATATGGTCTGGTTTAGGAGGGGCAATGAGGTGCCCTCATCTTGAAGGCTGTTCAAAACAGAAATGGACTGCGAACGTTTAGTCATTCAAGAATCCCACCCGTTAATCCGTAAGGATTAGGGCTTGCGACTTCAGTCGTGGGAGTCTCAATTATGAGGTGATATATATGAACGGAAACAAAATATTAGCAGCTTTATCATACTTTAGTGTATTATTTGCGCCTATCTTATTCCCTATTATCGTGTGGATTGTGGGCGATACGACAAGAATAACCTACCTATTAATCAGAAAAAACCGTCCCAAAATACCTTTTGGGACGGTTTTTTTATCTTCTGCGTTTCTTCTTTTTTCTCATCATTTTCTTTCGGCGCGTATTCGCTTTATCCGCTATAATGTGGAGCGTACTCGCTACAACAATCCCCATTACAAACGTTACAATTTCAACCTCGTGTTCCTTCGCAATTTCTATTAAATTTCCACCGAATGCGATTATATTTAATAGGAATAAAAACGGAGAAAACACGATTAACATGTATGCAATACGAATAATATCACCAATTATAATCGTATGTGTGAAGAAGGAACGATGGGGCATTACGCTCCTATATGGATACCAAAAAATGCGGAGGAATCCCCATTTATTATACGCATTACTGTACGTATCTAAATCCGGTGTTAAAAATGAAGTACCTACTAAAAAGCCAATTGCAAAAGTTAATAAAAAATCAAAACTTGTTAATCCATACGAAAAGAGCATAAACAAAACAACCGGAAGGGATATTAAGTTTATTTTCGTATGCGTTCTTCCTGATGGCATAATGCACTTCCTCGCTTACGTTCGCCCTGTCATCCTATGACAGTTCTCACCTATTGATCTAATTTTTGATCGATAAATGATGTGTCTATATCCGAACCAAACCATTCTGCCAACTTCACTCGCGACTTATCTTTCACATCTTCATTTACGTATATCGATGCTTGTAATAGTGCGGCCATTAACGCACCTAAATCATCCGTATAACCGACTCCAGCAATGAAATCTGGAATGGCATCAATCGGTGCAATGAAATAAGCAAGTGCTCCGATTACAATAATTTTCACTCGTTTTGGAACATCCGGCCTTTGCAAAACGTAAAACAACAATAAACTCGCGTAGATTACCGACTGCCCTGCCTGCTTCGCAACATGTTTTATTTTCTTCCAAAACGCTTCAACTGAAAATTTTTGTTTCATTCAAAAGCCTCCCTATTTTCAAAAGAAATAAGCTACAATATGTTATGTTATCAGTAAAAGTTCATCAAAATTACACATAATCTATCAATGAAATTTCATTGTAACAAACAAAACCAAAAAGAACAAGTGTTCGTTAATTTTTTCATATTTTCCTTCATATAATAGTTTTCTAGACAACCACTTAAAGATTTCTATTCCATATTTCTCAACCAAAAAACTTTCAATTCCGCTTAACATTCTTTTCTATTTTTGTTATATTTTCTAGTTGACGGGCATATAAACGAATGTTAAAGTTTTCTCTGGTAGTGACAAATCACATACAAAAAATGTAAAATGTTATAGTGTTTCTCAGAAATGAATTTTGTTGTATAATACAGAAATGACGTTATGCTTATGAGCAGCACAAGAAACCAAAAAGGGTATGCATAGTTAAAGTCGTATATGGGTGAATATAGAAACTCTAATTATGGCCAAGAAAACTATGTATTTTTTATTTTAGCATTTTTCGCTCCAAAATCGACCAAGCCTGATAGAGAAAGGGTGGAAATGAATGAAAGAAACCATGAAATCACAATTTCAAAATGTGCGTTTCACTTTATTCGTAGCTTTGGCCGTATGGCTAAAATCCTACATCATTACACGCACTAGCTTCGATTTAAAACTTGAATCTTTCATGCAAGAATTCATTTTATTCATTAGTCCATTAGCAGCATCATTACTGTTTGTGGGTCTTGCATTATTTGCAAAAGGGAAAAAACGTAACTATATAGCACTAGGAATTAACTTTATCTTAACGTTCATTCTTGTTGGTAACGTAATGTTCTACGGATTCTACAATGACTTCGTTACTTTACCAGTACTAGGACAAACGTCTAATTTCGGAAGTTTAGGTTCTAGTGTGAAAGAATTATTTAACTTCAAAATCATCCTTGCATTTGCGGATATTATCGTATTCTTCGTTCTATTGAAGAAGAAGAAAGATTTTGCACCGACAGAGCGGGTAGCACGTCCGATGCGTTCCCTATACTTCGTGTCAACAGTTGCTATTTTCTGCGTAAACCTAGGATTTGCAGAAGCTGAGCGTCCAGAACTATTAACACGTTCATTCGACCGCGTTATGCTTGTTAAAAACTTAGGATTATATGTACACCAAGCATACGATCTTGGCCTACAAGCAAAATCAAGTTCACAAAAAGCGTTTGCTGATAGTAGTAAATTACAAGAAGCAGAAAACTATGTGAAAACAACACAAAGTAAACCAGATCCAAATATGTATGGTACTGCAAAAGGGAAAAACGTAATTGTTGTCTCTCTTGAATCATTACAAACATTCTTAATTGGTGCGCAAGTTAATGGACAAGAAGTTACACCATTCCTAAACCAATTTGCGAAAGAAAGTTATTACTTCGATAACTTCTTCCATCAAACTGGGCAAGGTAAAACATCTGATGCTGAATTCTTAGTAGATACTTCGTTATATCCACTAGACCGTGGTGCTGTATTCTTCACACACGGTAACAACGAATATACAGCAACTCCAGAAATTTTGCGTGAGCAAGGGTATCACACATCAGTATTCCATGCAAACAACGCAACATTCTGGAACCGTAATATTATGTATCCGGCACTTGGTTATGATCGTTACTACAACGAACTTGACTACAAGATTACGCCAGAAACAAAATTAAACTGGGGACTAAAGGATATCGAATACTTCGATCAGTCTATCGATATGTTAAAACAAGTGAAGCAGCCGTTCTATACTCGCTTCCTTACTTTAACAAACCATTACCCATTCACTTATGATGACAGTACGAAATTAATCGACGAGTACAATTCTGGTGATGGAGTATTTGACCGCTATATGGTAACAGCTCGCTACTTAGACGAAGCAATGAAGCACTTTATTGAGCGTCTAAAAGCTGAAGGTATTTACGACAACTCTGTTATCGTATTCTACGGTGACCATTATGGTATTTCTGAGAATCATAACCGTGCAATGGCACAGTTCTTAGGAAAAGAAGAAATCACTACATTTGACCATATGAACTTACAAAAAACACCGATGTTTATTCACGTTCCAGGTCAAAAAGAGGGTAAAACAATTTCAAAACCAACTGGTGAAATTGACATTAAACCAACAATTCTAAACCTACTTGGTGTAGATTCTTCGAATCAAATCCAATTCGGTCATGATGTATTCTCACCAGACAATAAAGGATTCGTTGTTCTTCGTGACGGTAGCTTCATTACAGATAAGTACATGTACACAAACAGTACATTCTACGATCGTAACACAGGTGAAGTTGTACAATTACCGAAAGAAGAAGCTCAACCACTTATTGATCGTGCACAAAATGAATTGCACATGTCTGACAAAATCATTGAAGGCGACTTACTTCGCTTCTCTGAAAGCAATAAGATCAAAACTGGTGAAGTAAAAACGGTTATTAAAGAAGAAAAGAAGAGCGCTGAGTAACCTCAGCCTCTTTTTTATTTTCATCTCTACACATTCTTCTATACATTAACTTTAAAATTACATAACCTTCACCTAATATTTACACCACATTAACGAAACATTTTTATAATAAAATATGTAAACAAGGTTCTACATATTTCTTATCTCTCATCTTCAATAAGATCCCTTAAAGAAATATGTTCATCATTTGTTTTCAACTTTCTTATAATTGTCTTTCCAAGTGTTTTGTTTGCATAAATGAAACCTTTAAAGACGATTTCCCTATGAAAGATAGCTATCCTCCTTTTGCAACATTCCATACGAATGTTGCTTTTTTTTTTCAAAAAGCAGGATTCTTATTTCTCATTTCCGAATTTGTATATACAAAATGCTATAAAGTGAAACTTTCATCAGTGGGGGTTTTGTTCATCCCACACTGATTATTCGCCCTCACCAATCGGGCATTTACGGGCAGTTAATGCGGGATAAATCACCACTACTTCTCTGTGATTTACAAATACATATACGTCATATGTATAGAATTGCTTACATAAAAATTACTATAGTGATTTTTATTCATGTACTAACGAAAGGATGGGACGAAAATTGGCATACGAAAGATTTGTACTATGGAATGATGCAGTTATTGATACAACAAAACATCGCGCGTACATAGAAATTGAAGAAAGAGGTTTACAATTTGGCGATGGCGTCTATGAAGTTATTCGCCTTTATAACGGAAACTTTCACTTATTAGACCCACATTTAACAAGATTATATCGATCCCTTGAAGAAATAGAATTATCACTTCCTTTCTCAAAAGCCGAACTCATCATCTTACTCTACAAATTAATTGAAAATAATAATTTCCACGAAGACGGAACAATTTACTTACAAGTATCTCGTGGTGTACAAGCTCGAGCACATGCATTTTCATATGACATATCTCCGACAATCTATGCTTATATTTCAAAAAAAGAAAGACCATCTTTATGGATTGAATACGGTGTACGTGCTATATCAGAACCTGATACACGCTGGCTCCGCTGTGATATTAAATCGTTAAATTTATTACCAAATGTATTAGCTTATACGAAAGCTGAACGCAAAGGTTGTAAAGAAGCACTTCTCGTACGAAATGGTATTGTAACTGAAGGTAGCCACTCTAACTTCTTTCTTATAAAAAACGGAACACTGTATACGCATCCAGCCAATCACCTTATTTTAAACGGCATTATTCGTCAGTACGTCCTTTCTTTAGCTAACACTCTTCAACTTCCTGTAAAGGAAGAGCTTTTCAGCGTTCGCGATGTTTATCAAGCAGATGAATGCTTCTTTACGGGAACGACTATTGAAATTTTACCGATGACCCACCTTGATGGAACTGCAATTCAAGATGGTCAAGTTGGCCCTATCACAAAAATGCTACAAAAATCCTTTTTTCAAAGCTTGTTACAATCCAACATGTCATCTTCTTAAACACGAATAATTTCTATTCTCTCTACATCCAACATATGTATTTAAATAAAAATCAAGGTGTAGATTTATACCTTGATTTTTTCTTGTAATCTTTTTGTCATATTCAGATTCCCGCATAAGTCTTGACAGTAATCGACATGCTCTTTAGAATTTTTAACAGTTGGTAAATATTTCTTCACTACATTACAGACAGAAAGGAATCGACAAATTATGAAAAAATACCTTGCCGGTCTTGCGGCAGTGTCTGTAGCAGGAGGAGCAGCACCTATACTTGATAGCGTTCAAGCTGCCCCTGAACAAAACACACAAAAAGCTGCTACACAAACTGTCCAAGCTTCCGCATCAAACAGTTCATCTTATACGGTAAATGCTAGCGTGCTACATGTTCGCGCAGGATCTAGCACTTCTCACGATATTATCTCTCGCGTTTATAACGGTCAATCATTAAACGTAATTGGAGAAGAAAATGGTTGGTTCAAAATTAACCATAATGGGAAAACAGGTTATGTGAGTGGTGAATTTGTATCAAAAAATGGGGAAAAAACAAATAACAATGTAAGCACAGGTGGAAACAATAAAGTTACTGCTGATGTATTACGTGTACGTACCGCTCCTAACACTTCTAGTTCTGTTTCAGGACGTGTATATGAAGGACAAACATTAAACGTAATTGGTCAAGAAAATGGTTGGGTGAAAATCAACCATAATGGAAAAGTTGGCTATGTAAGTGGCGAATTCGTATCTGGTGTTTCTTCTAATGCAGGTTCTTCAAACAACAATACGAATAATACTGTAAAACCAGCAAGCGGAAACTATACAGTAAACGTATCTTCCCTTCGCGTTCGTACAGGTCCTAGCACTTCTCATACAACTATAGGTTCTGTGAAAAAAGGACAAGTAGTACAAGTTGTAGGCGAAGTTCAAGATTGGTTCAAAATCAATTATGCAGGACAAACAGCTTACTTAAGCAAAGACTACGTAACAAAAGGCGGTTCTAACGAAAACACCACGCAAGGTAACAACCAGGAACAAAACAATAATGTAACTGTTCAAACTGGTGGCACTTACGTCGTTAACGCAACATCACTACGTGTTCGTACGGGCCCTGCTACTTACCATAGCGTAATTGGTGGCGTATTAAATGGTACGAAATTAAACGTAATTGGATCTGAAGGTAGCTGGTTTAAAGTTAATTATCAGGGAAAAACAGGCTACGTTAGCAGCGAATTCGTAAAATTCGTTAAAGGTGGCACTACTACTCCTGAACAACCTGAGCAACCTAACCAAGGTGCAATTGGCGATTACTACATTAATGCTTCTGCACTAAATGTACGTAGCGGCGAAGGTACAAATTATAGAATCATAGGCGCACTTCCACAAGGACAGAAGGTTCAAGTAATCTCTGAAAACTCTGGATGGAGCAAAATTAACTACAATGGTCAAACTGGTTACATCGGAACACGTTTCCTATCTAAAACACCAGTTGGGGGCGCAGTAGATAATAAGCCTAATGAAAATCAAAACAATAACAATACAAGCAATAATAGCGGTGACAGTTCTTCTATACTTGCATACGCGAAATCTATGCAAGGCGTGCCATACGTTTGGGGCGGTTCTTCTGCTAATGGTGTCGACTGCAGTGGTTACATCTACCACGTATTTAAGAAATTTGGCCATAACATTAGCCGCCAAAGTGTTGCAGGATATTGGAGTAGCTTACCAAAAACTTCAAGTCCACAGCCAGGCGACTTAATTTATTTCCAAAATACTTATAAAGCTGGTCCTTCTCACATGGGTATTTACCTTGGAGGTGGATCGTTTATCCAAGCTGGAGATAAAGGTGTAGCAATCGCTTCATTAAGCAACTCTTATTGGAAAAGCCATTTCTTAGGGTATACGAAAGCACCTTAAGTGATAGTTTCAGAGGCTTCTAGTTTACTAGAAGCCTCTTTTTTTAAGGTTTCAATATATGAATCCCTCTTATTCTCTTTCTCACGAAAAAATTATGCGTTCATTCTCCTATTTCGTACACCATATTCTATAAAAATTGTCCAAAACGTTATCACAATGAATATATTTCAACAAAAAACATAACCTATTTCATGTCGATTCATTTTATATGTGTTTTTTCAAAGAATTTTCTTTTTATTTAAACTTTTCGTTAGACGTTTGACCTCCGATGTCCATTATGATAAGTTACTTAAGATGTTATATTCGCAAAAGTATAGACAACTGGTTTATACACTTTTTTACTATGAGGAAGGAGCATACACTGCATGAATGTTTTATGGGGAATTGGCGGCGTGATTGGAGTATTAGCAATCGCTTTCTTATTATCTTCCAACCGCAAAGCTATTAATTGGCGCACAATTTTAATCGCGCTAGCATTACAAATGTCATTTTCATTTATCGTATTACGATGGGATGCCGGAAAAGCAGGTTTAAAATACGCTGCAGATGGCGTTCAAGGATTAATTAATTTTTCTTACGAGGGAATTAAGTTCGTTGCTGGGGATTTAGTCAACGCAAAAGGACCTTGGGGATTTGTATTCTTTATTCAAGCACTACTTCCAATCGTATTTATTAGTTCATTAGTAGCAATCTTATATCATTTCGGTATTATGCAGAAATTTGTTAGCGTCGTTGGTGGTGCATTAAGTAAACTTCTTGGAACTTCTAAAGCAGAAAGCTTAAACTCAGTAACGACTGTATTTTTAGGACAAACTGAAGCTCCAATCTTAATTAAACCTTACTTAGCACGCTTAACAAATAGTGAATTCTTCACTATTATGGTAAGCGGTATGACAGCTGTTGCCGGATCAGTTCTTGTCGGCTATGCAGCAATGGGTATTCCGTTAGAGCACTTATTAGCAGCAGCAATTATGGCAGCTCCATCAAGTTTATTAATTGCGAAACTAATTATGCCAGAAACAGAAAAAGTAGATAACAACGTTGAACTTTCTACAGAACGTGAAGACGCAAACGTTATCGATGCAGCTGCACGTGGTGCATCTGAAGGTATGCAACTTGTTATTAACGTAGCAGCAATGTTAATGGCTTTCATCGCATTAATCGCTTTATTAAATGGTCTATTAGGATTAGTTGGGTCTTTATTCCATATTAAACTTAGCCTTGATTTAATCTTCGGTTACTTATTATCACCATTTGCAATCTTAATCGGGGTTTCACCGGGTGAAGCTATACAAGCAGCAAGCTTTATCGGTCAAAAACTTGCAATCAACGAATTCGTTGCATACGCAAACTTAGGACCTCACATGGCAGAGTTCTCTGCAAAAACAAATCTGATTTTAACATTCGCAATCTGTGGTTTTGCAAACTTCTCTTCTATCGCAATTCAATTAGGTGTAACAGGAACATTAGCTCCTACTCGCCGTAAACAAATTGCACAATTAGGGATTAAAGCAGTTATCGCTGGTACACTAGCGAACTTCTTAAATGCAGCAGTTGCAGGTATGATGTTCCTATAAATTAATGTACAGTCTCCTCTTTTAAAGAGGAGACTTTTTTGTATACTATAAATATAATTTTCATATATACTAAACACCACATGTCTAGATATCTAGATGATATGTTACGATAATTAGTATGTCTGTTTATTTTTTCTTGCACAAGAGGGATACTATTTGATGTCGCACGCTTTAAAAAAAATTCCAGCTACACGGTCCATTTATTAATAATTGTGCATACTACAAATATCCTGCATGAATTATCTTTAAGGAGGAAAGTTTCGTGAAAGATAAATCCTATAAAGTCCTTTCTATGTGGATTTTACAAATTTTATTTTATTTTACTACTGTACATGTGACGAAATATGAGCACGCGCTCATTTTTACAATTATATATGTCATCATAAATGTACTATTCCTATTTTTAGCTGATAAAACAGCATTTATTTTCTTTATACTGGGAACCATCATTTCAGTATTCTATTTATTTTATGAAGCGTGGCTTCACTTATGGAGTACATCAGATCAATGGGAATATATCATTACCCACTTCCTAATGGCAGCTAACTTCTTCATTGTTTATATTTCAACCCACCTATTAAAAAAGGTCATCCTTAAAAATAAAGAGTTAACTGAACGAGTGAGAGTGTTGGAGCAATACATCGGAGAATCAAAACTATTAACAAGGCAAGAATTCGAAAGACGACAAGCATTATTAAGGACTGCGATGGATCGTCGTAATGAAACAGGCATGATTATTTTCTTTGATTTCACTTCCTTTAGTAAATATACGAAGGAAAGTGTCATGGATCGTGTAGCTTCATTATTAGTTGATACAGTAAGAACTGACTTTGACCTTGCTGCTGAATATGAAAGCAATACATTGGTCATTTTATTACAAAACACAAATGAAGCTGGTGCTGATATTGTAATGAACCGTCTACATCCAAAAATGGAGCAATGGCTTGCCGCTGAAGCAATTCAAGATATTAAAATAAAACGAGAACAAATCAACACAAAAGGACAGACATTATTATGATGACACTCGTTATACTCCTTTTATTCCTTCTGTTCTGCGTACTCGTATTTTGGATTAGCATCACATTTTCAATCAAATATGTACTTATTTTTACTGCCTTTCTATTCTCAGGCCTACTCGTTTACTACTCTCTCTTAACACTCGCGGGCTTAATTCATCGAAATAGTAAACGAAAAGATCGTACGCTAGAACATTATCCAAGTGTAGATATTTTAATACCTGCCCATAATGAGGGTGTCGTTATTAAAGATACATTAGAAGCGATGGCAAAGATTGAATACCCGGGCAAATTAAACGTTTATTTATTAAACGATAACTCTCAAGATGAAACACCTGAAATTGGCGATGATTTCGACAAAGCTTATGCTCATATTCATCACATTCGTGTACCACCTGGCGAACCGAAAGGAAAATCGCGTGTATTAAACTACGGTCTTAGCATTTCAGATGGTGAATACTTCTGTGTTTACGATGCAGATAATCAACCTGAACCACATGCACTGCGAATGCTCGTAGAACATGCTGAAACCATCCAGGATGCCGTTGGAGCAGTTGGACACGTTCGTACAGTAAATGAAAAGAGAAATTGGCTTACACGAATGATTTCATTAGAATTTCAAATTTTCCAGCTCCTTATGCAATCTGGACGCTGGCTATTATTCCAAACAGGCTCACTGACCGGAACAAACATGCTTCTTCGTCGTTCCGCATTAGAAGAACTTGGCGGCTATGATCCTTATGCAATTGCAGAGGATGCCGAATTAACATTGAGAATTACCCAAAAAGGCTATCTCTTACCAATCGTCCCGGAATCGATTACATGGGAACAAGAACCTGAACATTTAAAAATTCTTATTAAACAGCGTACACGTTGGCTTCAAGGAAACTTATATATTTTAGAAAAAATGTTTTCTTCGCTAAGCTTCTTTAAAGGAAAGCTACTCGTCCATTCCTTACAGCAAGTTTTAGTATATGTCGTATTTTGGCTATTCTTAATCATTTCAAACGTTTGGTTTGTAATTGGACTGCTCGGGATATTCCAAATTCAATACAGCATTCCATTACTATTTATGTGGTATGTCGCATATATTACATATGTTTCTCAATTATTTAGTGCCCAGAGCGTCGAACGAACCTTTACACCAACCAACATTTTCATAAGCGTCATTATGTACTTTACGTACGCACAGCTCTTTACGTATTTGTTTATTCGCAGTCTCATTCTTTACTTACGTGCAAAGAGCAAGAAACAAGTAATTGGCTGGGATAAAACAGTACGATTTAAAAAGGAAAAATAAAGTGAAACTTTAATCAGTGGGGTTATTCATTTCCCACTGATTATTAGCCCTCATCAATCGGGCTTTTACGGAATAAAAAATAAGCACAGAGCGCCGTAAGCTCTGTGCTTATTTTTTACCGTAATACTATATATCAGACAATACCCCTTAGCTGAAAGTAATTTCACGTCCATCCCCCAACGAACGATCGACCTTCATTTATATACGAAAAAGTGATTGCTATTTTTGTAGAACCAGTTGCTTTTCTTGCTGCTCTTTGCGCGTTTCAGTCTTAGGTTCCGTGCTTTCTTGGACATTGCGATGTGCCACACGTTTCAAACAAATATGCTTCCACTTTCTTTCGTAACGTTTCATTATTCTAGATGTCCCCCTTGAATGCGATTTAAAAATATTTGAAATCGCTTACAGGAAATAATATAGCACATATACATAAAAGTGACAACACATTTCCGACATATTTTTGTCAAAAATATGAACATAATTTGCATAATATCGAATATTGTCGAAATATATCGATTTTCCTTTTCGAACTGCTGATATCACCCTTTTCCTAATAGGTGCATTAAAAAGGAGCTGATATAAAATCAGCCCCTTTCCTTCTATTATTAATGTTGTTTCATACGTCCTTCTTTTTGCAACTCTTTAAATAGTGCTGCAATCATAAAGAAAATAACAAATACGAACGGGAAGGCCGCAATAATCGACGCAGTTTGCAGCGCCTCTAATCCTCCGACATACAATAAGATCGAAGCTAACGCCGCTAGAACAATACCCCAAACCATTTTAATACGATTTGGTGGGTTTAAGCTACCATGTGTCGTTAACATCGCTAGAACAAACGTAGCAGAGTCTGCCGATGTAATAAAGAATGTTGAAATAAGTAAAATGGCTAACACACATAAAGCCGGTCCCATACTACCCATTTGGTCTAACATAGCAAACAATCCTACTTCTGTGCCCATTTCTTTAATTTGTCCATATATATTTGCATCATCAAATAGCTCCATGTGAATACCTGTTCCTCCGAAAACAGAGAACCAAAGCGCACCAATTACTGTTGGTACGAGTAACACACCAACAACAAATTCACGAATTGTACGCCCGCGTGACACACGAGCAATAAACGTACCTACGAATGGTGACCATGCAATCCACCATGCCCAGTAGAAAATTGTCCATGACTGAATCCATTGATTTCCGCCTTCATTTAATGGACTTAAACGGAAACTCATACTTGGCAATTCTTGAATGTATGAACCGATTGTTGAAGTGAAATAATTCATAATAAAGTTTGTTGGACCTGCAAATAATACAATTATCATAAGTGCAAACGCTAAAATAATATTCGCATTACTTAAATATTTAATTCCTTTATCGAGTCCCGTTTGTGCAGATAACATATAAAGAACAGTTACAATTCCTATGATTACTAGCTGTGTCGGTAATGAGTTCGGAATGGATGTTAAATAACTAACACCACCTGCAATTTGCTTCGCCCCAAGTCCTAATGATGTTGCCACACCAAATACTGTCGCAAATACAGCTAGAACATCAAACGTATGTGCAATACGGCCATGTTCACCGCCTTTAAATAGTGGACCCACTGTCGCACTAATTGTACTCGCTCTTCCTTTTCTAAATGTAAAATACGCAATACATAATGCTACAAGTGCATATAATCCCCACGGATGTAATCCCCAATGGAAAAATGAGAAACGAAGTGCAAGACGTGCACTCTCTTCAGTCGCACCCTCTCCAAACGGAGGTGTGTATAAATGATTCAACGGTTCTGCAACGCCCCAGAAAACCAAACCGATTCCCATGCCGGCACTAAATAACATAGCAAACCATGTCATATAACTATAATCAGGTTCATCATCATCTTTACCTAAACGAATCGAACCATACTTAGAAACAATTAAGAAAATAGCAATTCCTAAGAAAATAGAAACGGAAATAATATAGAACCATCCAAACTTACTAACTAACGCAGCTTGAATTACAGTCGTTACATTTCCTAAGCTACCTTTTCCAATAATAGATTCGGGAATAATCCCCCAAAGTGTAAATGCAATACATAATGTTAATGAGACAATAAATGTTTTCGTCAGTTTCCTCATCAAATCCCCCTTCGTATGTTTCATTTCTTGTAAAAATCATAAATTCCGATATGTTAAATCGGATAGAAAACCATAGTTTTTTGTGGTGATTTTCTTTCGGCTCTCTCAAGTTTGCCTTCACCAATTAGAGTTCTTATGGACAGCCTTACCTTCCGTACAACCTTTCCACTCTGCAAGAGCTACAAGATTGGAATACTACTGTCAAATTGTGTGAGAAAAATGCGGATGGGAAGAGATTTTCCCAAAAAAGGATGTGTTACAGTTTTAAAAAAGGGCAGATTTATTCTTTACAACCCTTTCTTCTTGTAACAATTATGCGGTTTTTTGCTAGTATATAGCGCGTGTTTATAACTTCACAAACGAGATGTTTATGTTTATATAACTATATTACCCATAAAACGGTAAAATACTCAAGGAATGTAACTGTATAGTAATCATTATGTAACACCTCTGTAATATTTTTATTTACACCGAAAAAAATATGTTGTATTAAATATTTTGAATATAACTAGAAACCTACTAATTATATGGAATGAAAAACGCTTTCCTTTCATTCAAGCTATATTACAAAGTGTTAACGACTTATTACGAATGGTTTGTAATTGTGTGTTTTCCCAAAATCCGAAAAAATCTGTTGCTATAATGAGGACACGAAAACAAACGCAATGGAGGCTATCATGAAAAAATTAATTGGAATAGCAACAGCAGCAGTTTTTGGTCTTGGGATTTTCACCGCATCTGCTAATGCAGAAACTGTTGTAACAACAGACGTACTAAACGTACGAGAAAACCCTACTACTGAATCAAAAGTTGTCGGTAAATTACAGAATGGTCATAAATTAGATGTTCTAAATACAGAAAACGGATGGTCACAAATCAAATTAGATGGTAAAGACGCATTCGTAAGTGCAGAGTTTACAAAGAACTCTTACTATGTAACAGCTAACGTATTAAATGTACGTGCTGAAGCGAACACAAACTCAGAAATTCTTGGAACGCTTAAGAAAGACGATATGATCGAAACAACGAACCAAGTACAAAATGAGTGGTTACAATTTGAATATAACGGGAAAACGGCTTATGTTCACGTTCCTTTCTTAACAGGTACAGCACCTGTTATCGAGAAACAAGAACAACCTGCTCCTGCTAAAACTGTAGCAGCAGCTAAGGCTCAAGCACCTGCACCAGTAAAAACAGCTGCTAAGCCTGCTGTGAAAGCTGCTGAAACTAGCGAACCTTCTAATGGTCGTGAGTTAACAGTTGTAGCTACAGCATATACAGCTCATCCGAGCGAAAACGGTGGCACATACGGCGGCCGTGTATTAACTGCAATGGGTCATGACCTAACAGCGAACCCAAACATGAAAATGATCGCTGTTGACCCGAAAGTAATCCCATTAGGATCTAAAGTATGGGTAGAAGGTTATGGAGAAGCGATCGCTGGTGATACTGGCGGTGCAATTAAAGGTAACCGTATCGACATTCTACTTGGATCAGATAGCGCTGCTAACAAATGGGGACGCAAAACTGTTAAAGTGAAAATTTTAAAATAACCAATGACTGCTAAGTTACAGCCGGTTCTCTTTATTGAGAGCTGGCTTTTATTTTTTATATAATACATATAAGGAGGTGACGTCCATGAATTTACAAGCTAAGGTAGACTGGGTCGGTACACCAAAACCGTACATATATAAAGATGATATAACATATGATGCTATCGCAATTGACTTCTCACTCGCAAGTGATGACAATCGCTATAAATTAATTGTGCTCAAGTCTGAAGAAAATACACATTACAAACTCGTACAATACGGAATAAAACCAGGCTCTCAAAAGCCATTCCCTATTGATATTCCATTCGAGCAAAACATGTTACCAATTATAAAACAAATATTACATGATCCATATGTAAAAGCGGTATTACAAGAATCACGCTCTTAATTCCCAAAAAGGATGCTACCTAGTAGGAAAGTTCAACTAGGCAACATCCTTTTTTGTAATCCAAATTTCATTTTTTCTGTTTTGAGCATTTTTTGTTTATAATGGTAAAGGAAAGAAATCTGTGTACGGAGGAATATTATGCTGCAAGACTCAATTACGAAAGATGAAATTATGATGATTGCGAATGAGTTCGTTCAAGGGCTTGATCCACAGCAAGTTGCTGATCAAGAGCATGTCGCTACAGCTCGGCAACTATATCGTAGTGGTGTTGTCTATAACGTTGACTTTGATGGCTATACGCTATCCGGAACTGTAAATGCTGAAGGCAGTGTATATAGCGTTCACATCCCGATTCGTAATGTCACTGAAAGCTATTGCGATTGCTTCGCGCCAACGCAATGTCAGCATATGCTTGCTGTGTTACTATCTGCAGCTTCTAGTTTTGGGCAAGTAGGAGATGTATTAACTTTATTCAAAAATAATACAAAACCTTCTCTTCCTCCTATTCGAACTGCACGACAAGTATTGCAATCATCAGCTTTTGAAGAAATGGATTATAAAAGTTGGCAAACATACTTTGAAAATGAATATGAATCATTTAAAAAAGAACAAGCGCGGCTCACTTATAAACAAATGTATTTTCTTATGAGTCTTTTTACAGACTTCTATACAAAATTAGAACGGAAAGCTCCGCGCATCGTTGCTATTCATGAATTATTTAAGTTGCACGCGGCACTTTATTGCTTTCAAAAATTATTAGAAGAAATTCAAGAATTTGAAGCAAACAAACTATATTCTTATCACCAACCAGTTAACGTCGTTCGCCTATTCGTTGATAAAGTTGAATCTACCGTTAGGGACCTAAAAACAGAGGCGATTCCAGAAGAATCCAAACCGATTTTAGAAGAAACAGCGCGGCTCATACATGAAGCATTCTTCTCTACCGATGCCTATACACAAGAGCGATTCTTCATTTATCGTCACGTATGGGGTGAACTGTTAAGAACAGAAGAGCAGCTACAAGAAGAAAAAAAACGAATCGATACTAAAATCAATCCACTTTCCAAAGCATTAGCATCTTCTCACCTGCTCTTTTTAAACGGTGAAGATGTATCGGCAATGGAATTACTGGAAAAACAGCCTTCTTCTGTTGTGAGCCTTTACTTCTATTGGTTAGAAGAATTATTAAGTGCGATGGAGTGGGACCGCGCTAAAGATTGGCTTTCCTTTACTTATAAACAAGTAAAAGAAACGATAACGGAACAAGAGAATACCGTCTTCATACAAGATATCGTTCGATTATTTGTGATGATGTATGAGACATATGCAACGCATACGAATGAACAAGCGGGATTAGAAATGATTTTACAAGAACTATTACCGTATAGTTTCACAAATTATGAACAATATGTACTTGCGAAGAAACAATACCATGCATGGACGGAACTTCAGCTCTTATATGGATTCGAAGTAATCGAACTTTTGAAAGAACCATTGAAAGATATTGAAAAAGAAGCGCCCGAAGCAGCACTTCCTCTCTATCACCATGCCGCAATGGAAGCAATTGAAGAGCGAAATCGCAAATCATATAAACGTGCCGTTCGTTACTTAAAGAAATTACGTATGCTTTATAAACGACTGAAGCGAACTGATGAATGGGATGCTTTCATTATTCATATCGCTAACTTACATTCACGTCTGCGTGCACTACAAGAGGAATTACGGAGAGGAAAATTAATCGATGATCATACAAACTGAAGTAACAATTAGGCTCCAGCACGTTAGTCAAGGTTGGTTCCTTTGGGTAGAAGATGATAGCGGTACTCTCTTATCCGTAGCAACTTGGAAAAAAAATGCATTCGCATGGCACTCTACTTCTTTCTACGGAACGTTTTTAAAAGAAGCAACGTACGAGGGAAAACAAGGCGTTATGTTAACGAATGCCCAGGCATTTGAATACATCGCAAATAAACCGATGAATTCATTTGCAAATATGCAAATGAACGGTCCTATTACGGCACTTACAAAGGACGCAAGTGAATTATGGGACGCTTTCGTCAGCGGCAGCTTCACACCTGACATGAAGCATTGGTCTCAGCAGCCATCTTGGAAAGTTCAGAATACCTCAATTGAAGATGACATGTTAGCATCTCTTTTCTCTGCCGCTGTGAACGAAAGTATTTTGCAAGATGCTCGCTCAAATGACGGATGGGAAGATGCAAAGAGACTATATGAACATTACGACTTTACGAAAAGGCAATTGGAAGCAGCACTACATGAAGAAGATTGGCTTCGAAAAATTGGTTACATTGAAGATGATCTTCCATTTACAGTCGGCTTAAGACTACAAGAACCGCAAGAAGAACTTGAAATGTGGAAGCTTGAAACAATCGTTACACCAAAACGTGGTGCACATCGCATATATGTATATGAAAGTATCGATTCCTTACCAAAACGATGGCACGATTACGAAGAACGTATCCTTGAAACACAAGAAGGATTCAGTAAGCTCGTACCATGGCTAAAAGAAGACGACAAGTTCCGAGAAGAACTCTTTGAAACGGAAGCTTGGAACTTCTTAACCGAAGCAAGTAATGAATTACTGGCAGCAGGTATTACAATTTTACTACCATCATGGTGGCAAAATTTAAAAGCAACAAAACCGAGGTTGCGTGTACAGCTGAAGCAAAGTACAGCACAAACACAGTCTTTCTTCGGCATGAATACGCTCGTTAATTTCGACTGGCGCATTTCAACGGACGGAATTGATTTATCAGAAAGCGAATTTTTCGAACTCGTTGAACAAAACAAACGTCTTTTCAATTTAAATGGTCAATGGATGAGACTTGATCCTGCCTTTATTGAAGAAGTAAAAAAACTAATGCACCGTGCCGATAAATATGGACTTGAAATGAAAGATGTGTTGCAGCAACATTTATCTAATACGGCAGAAACAGAAATTGTAGAAGACGATAGTCCGTTTACCGATATTGAAATCGAGCTAGATGGATATTACGAAGAGCTTTTCCAAAAACTTCTGCACATTGGAGATATTCCAAAAGTAGATGTACCATCTTCACTACAAGCAACACTCCGCCCGTATCAACAACACGGTGTTGAGTGGTTGCTATACTTACGAAAGCTTGGATTTGGAGCGTTATTAGCCGATGATATGGGACTCGGAAAAAGTATTCAAACGATAACTTACTTACTATACGCTAAAGAAAACAATCTCCAAACAGGTCCTGCATTAATTGTGGCACCAACATCAGTCCTTGGAAATTGGCAAAAAGAATTTGAGCGTTTCGCACCAAGCTTACGTGTTCAGTTACACTATGGAAGTAACCGATCTAAGGATGAGTCATTTAAAGATTTTCTTCAATCAGCAGATGTTATATTAACTTCTTATGCATTAGCTCAGCTTGATGAAGAAGAACTTAGTACGTTATGCTGGGACGCCGTTATTTTAGACGAAGCACAAAATATAAAAAACCCACATACGAAACAGTCGAAAGCAGTAAGAAACCTACAAGCAAATCACAAAATTGCTTTAACCGGTACACCGATGGAAAACCGACTTGCTGAGCTTTGGTCTATTTTCGACTTTATCAATCATGGGTATCTCGGAAGCTTAGGACAATTCCAGCGCCGCTTCGTCACACCGATTGAAAAGGACCGCGATGAAGGAAAAATCCAGCAAGTTCAGCGGTTTATCTCGCCGTTTTTACTGCGTCGTACGAAGAAAGATCAAACGGTCGCATTAAACTTACCAGATAAACAAGAACAGAAAGCTTATTGTCCACTAACTGGCGAACAAGCTTCCTTATATGAACAACTTGTTCAAGATACATTACAAAATGTAGAAGGATTAAGCGGAATTGAAAGACGCGGATTTATATTACTTATGCTGAACAAGCTAAAACAAATTTGTAATCACCCAGCCCTTTATTTGAAAGAAGAAGAACCACAAAATATCGTCGAGCGCTCTATGAAAACAAAAACGGTAATGGAGCTCATCGAAAATATAAAAGACCAAAATGAAAGTTGCTTAATCTTCACTCAGTACATTGGCATGGGGAACATGCTAAAAAGTATGTTAGAAGAAACATTTGGTCAGCGCGTCCTCTTCTTAAACGGGAGCGTACCGAAGAAAGAGCGTGACAAGATGATTGAGCAGTTCCAAAACGGAACGTATGACATCTTCATCTTATCGTTAAAGGCCGGCGGAACAGGATTAAACTTAACTGCCGCCAACCATGTCATTCACTATGACCGTTGGTGGAATCCAGCTGTAGAAAACCAAGCAACAGACCGTGCTTATCGCATCGGTCAAAAACGCTTCGTTCACGTTCATAAGCTTATTACAACGGGAACACTTGAAGAGAAGATTGATGAAATGTTAGAACGAAAACAATCATTAAACAACGCCGTCATTACAAGCGATAGTTGGATGACCGAACTATCAACCGACGAACTAAAAGAATTACTTGGCGTATAAAGTGAAACTTTAATCAGTGGGGTTTTGTTCATCCCCCACTGATTATTAGCCTTCACCAATCGGGCTTTTACAGGCAGTTAATGCGGGATAAGGTGGATATTTCTATTCCCACAAATAGCGGGATAAATGAAAAAGGAGCAAATCTCTAACTGAGATTAGCTCCTTTTTCTATGCCAAAACCAATTGCTTATTATAATTCCTGTTAACCCGCCGCACGTATCAAGCAATGAATCTTGCCACATCGGTGTACGGTCTCCCGTAAACCATTGATGAATTTCATCAAATGTTGCATACCCCGCAACGAAAAGGAGGGCGTATGCAAAGCACCTTTTTCTCGAATAACCCGATCGATGAAAAGCATAATACGTCAGTGAACCGAGCATAAAGAACACCATAAAATGAGCACCTTTACGAAGGAAAAACTCAACAAATCCACCTACACCTTTATTTGCGATACTAACAGGCGTACCTCCGCCATAATCAATAGATACCCATGAAAAATGCTCTTTTACAAACTCAACATTTACATATTGCTCAATATCCGAGCGCATATCCTGTTTTTTATATGGCTGTGCTGAAGAATAGAAAATAATCCCCATCCATAGTAATACAGGAATCCAAAATAACCATTTACGATTCATTCTCCCGAAAGCTCCTCTCTTAGTCTTTTAAGAGTACCAAAAAAAAGAAAAAATTTCACGCCAAAACATGACATTTACACCCTATTTATAAAGTGAAAGGGGGTGATAAACATGGTAGTTGAAACAATCGTAATGGATTTAACTTTACGCCTTGTATTAAACGGAGGATTAGACAAAAACGGTAAAACAGTTTTTAAGAACAAGCAATTCAAACGTGTAAAAACAAATGCAGATTTAGGAAAAGTACATGAAGTAGCACGTGCTCTTGCTTCACGCTGTACAACTTGTAAGCACGTCAGATCTTTCTAACCTATAAATAAAAAGGAGGGAATAAAGCATGCAAGTACTAGATTTAATTTTCGTGAAAGAAGATGGAAAAACAGTTGTCTTTTCTATCAATAATCCCATTACACCCGTAAATGAACACGTCGTAAATCAAGTAATGGATACCATTCTTTCTCCATCTGTATTTTCATCAATTGGTGAAAATACCTGTAAAGTAAGCGTCTAATACTCCCCACCTGCCATTTGTAAATAACCCATGAGATAATCTTCTTACATATTACATGTGGAGGTTTTTTTATGGAAAAACATCTATTAAAGAAAGACTGGGAAGCTGGTTCTAGTGCAAAAACTTCGAAGTATATGAAAATGATCTATTAAACTTGGAAATACTGATAGTGCTACTCTATAAAAGATGTGTGATCAGTATGGAAAAGGAGAATTTATTTAAGTGGAAACATTATCAACCAGACATCATCTTGTTAACTGTATGTTGGTACCTACGGTACAACTTAAGCTTTCGTGATTTGGTGGAAATGATGGAGGGACGAGGGTTATTCCTGGCTCATACAACTATTATGCGATGGGTACATCAATATGGGCCAGAGTTTGATAAACGAATTTGACGTCATCTCAAACAAACGAATAACTCATGGAGAGTGGACGAAACATATATAAAAGTAAAAGGACAATGGATGTATTTATATCGTGCCGTTGATTCTGAAGGAAACACGATTGACTTTTATTTGAGTAAATCTAGAAATCATAAGGCTGCAAAGCGATTCTTCAAGAAAGCCTTGCGGTCTTTTCATGTCTCAAAACCTCGTATCATCACGGTTGATAAGAACCCTGCTTATCCAATTGCTATCGAACAGCTGAAGAAAGAAAAAAGGATACCAATAGGCACCAAAATCCGAAGGATAAAATATTTAAATAACATAGTAGAACAAGATCATCGTTTTATTAAAAAACGTATACGCTCTATGTTGGGATTTAAATCATACAAAACATCAGCCTCTATATTGAGTGGTGTTGAAGCCATGCATATGGTCAAAAAAGAACAAATTGATTTGCAGGACTAGTCTGTCCAAAATCAGAATATTTTTATCAACCAGCTGTTTGGATTAACTGCTTAACAGGTGATTCCGTTAGGAATCCTTGATTTTTTTTATTTATCACCTTTTTGCACCAGAACCCGTTTTTCCGTATAGGGGGCACCATATCATTTCGGGAAAATTGTACGCTAAGGGCTGAAAACCCTTACTACAACAGTGTTCATAGAGGATAATTACATTTAAAATAAAGAGATGAATATTCTCTTTTTATTACTCAACGGGTATGTATTTTTGTAATTGTCTTAATTTTGAAATTTTATCGGACTTTTTATAGCTCTTTTTAATCCACTCTTCTTTTTTTTCTTCAATAATTTTTTTAACCTCCCTCCACGGTGTAGAGGGATCTAGTTCATAACCTACTTTATCTACATCTAGTCTAGAGATATCATTGAAATTAAAACACCTGTTATTATGCCAAATATCTTCCTTCTGTAATTGAAATATAGGTGCTAAATTAGTGCTATTCATATTTACAACAGGATGGTGATATTGAGTCAATAATAGATATTTAAAAACAGGTAAGTGTATACAATCAGAACCTTCAACTGATACACCATTATTAAGTTTATACTTTTGTTCTTGTAGAATTGCATAGTATTCATCACTTGATGTGCTTTTTATTTTCTCTAAAGAAATTTTCTCTGTTATTTCCTTTGCAAGGTCTATACTTTTAAATCTATGAAAATGACAATCACCGTGTAGGTTAGTACTAATTGCATTAATATTGGATTCGTTAATTAAATCAATTAGTACATTTCCCATACCATTTCCTTCTTTAATTGTTCTAAATACAAAGATAGATTCATACCCAAAATCAGCTTGATAATTAATACTCACAAAATCGTATCTGTATTTTGGGTTTAAAACCAATGATTCATCATATTTTAATCCATTTGTTATACTGTACATTTCCTTCTCCTTTTCGCAATATTATTTTCATATATGGTGACCCCTATTAGGCGTACCACCAGCATTCGTTAATTATCTTAACTTCGATGTGCGTGCTACCCCTTTAACTGAAATTTTATGCTTATTCATGCTTTATACCATTTTTCATACGTTTGTTAATTTTCAATTTGAAATAAAGGAACTTTCTAATTAAAGGCTAATGAATTCTCTATTCCCTGTCAACCTTAATAATAGTCATAAATTATATAATTTTACACTTATTCCCATGTCTTAATATTCTGATTTCAAGAAGCGAGGATGGTCTCGCCTATTTCATATTGAAATCGTAGTCTAATGTGTTCTAAAAAGAATGTTACAACTTGTTCACATTTTCACGTTTTTGTAAATCGTCAATTCATCTCCACTTTTATTACACCATAAGGTCTATGTTTTTGTTCACTGACTATCATGAAAAAGTTTTTTGTTTGTAAAATAGGTGAACTTTTGTCTCATTATTTTTGAGGTATTTTATGGACATGTATAAGTTCATTTTTTTAAAATAGCTATAAATCAACTTCTTTTAAGCAAAAACGATAGAGTCTCGTAAAAAGTGTGTCAAAAAAGTGTACTTTTTTTTGAGACATTTGTACACCTTTTCAAAATAAGTTGAGACTTTTTCCCATTAGTCAGAGTTAATAAAATTAAGACGTTATGTTATAATAACGCCTGTAAAATCATAAAAAATCCCTTTCGGTATTGGTAGCACCAAAAAGGTTAAAATACAACAAACTCAACGAGCCATCTTTCTGTTTTAGAAAGATAATTTTTCATATCTAAGACTTTACGAACTTTATCACACACATTATTCCACGTCACATCAGAAATAGATTCTGGTATAGTATTTAACATATAACTTAAAACATTTTCATTAGGGACATATAATTTAAAATCTTCCTTCGCCCTCGTAATACCTGTATATAATAAATTATTTGTATTCAATTTAGGTTAATTCTCTATAAATATAGCAACCTTTTCATATTCATTAGCTTGACTCTTATGAACAGTGAAAGCATATCACGAAACAACTTCCTCTGTATCCTCATATTTATAAAAAATCTCTCTGCCATCCAGATCAAGACACACACACCTTTATCATCATAAGCAATAATTTTCCCAGTATCACCATTACTAACATTTCTAGCTGAACTATTAGCAACAATCATAACCTGATCAGAAGAAGCGGGGCACATTTTAAAAAAAGTATCGTTTGGCTTACCGACGATGTTTGTGAAGAATGAGAAATAGATAGAAAATCAGCCAGTTAGAAGGACGAACAAAAATATATCAAATAGTGGAATAATCGAGATATGGAATAGGCAACGTCTCTCTCAAAAGTGAGAAAAGGAGACGAAATTATATGTTTAAAGGGCTTAAGCCAGCGCCAACAATCGAACGATTACCAGCAGATATGATTTATCGAGTATTACGTATTCGTGTGCTAATCGGGATTTCAGTTGGATATGCTGCTTATTACTTAGTTCGCAGTAACTTTACGTTATCTAGTACAAGAGTATGGTTTCAGTACATCACAAATCGGATTTTACTCGGTTCGATGATGGCAATTGTTTATGGATTTAGTACATTCTTTATGGGGAATTTATCCGATAAAGCTTTCGCCCAGCGCTTTATCGCAGTCGGTTCATTCTTATCAGGGTTTGTAAATATTTATTTCGGATTTACATCTTCATTCGGAATGATTGTTACATTACTTGTCGTTAACCCCATAAAAAAGGTGCACGCCTCATAGAAAAAACTGTATCTGAAGTTCAAATTACTCCGTAAATCAAAAAGACGAATCTGCATTATTTTGCAGATTCGTCTTTTTTCTTCGGCATTTCAATCGGGATAAAGATGTTTGAAAAACCAACACAAACATACTTATAATTCTCTCCGCCTACATCAAACTCTGTCTTATATGTCGAGAAGAAAATATAATCATTTCGCTTTGTATAATGATCAATTAATAATCCAACTTGTGGCTCAACATACTTATTTGCCAATTTCTTTCCCGCCGATGCTATATCGCCAAGTATACCCTCTTTGTTTTCTTTCTCAACCTCGTCTAGCTTCTTACTCACATCATTACGCTTCATAAATTGTTTTGCTGCCCAATCCGTATATTCTCCCTTACCCGGATTACTATTTGCTAAATAAACTAAGAGAATAACAGCTAGAGCCATAATAATATATTTTTTCTTCATGCTATATCACCGCCTACTCTTTTCTATTTTCATATATATGTACAAGCGATGCAAATTAGAAAGACTATCATCTATTGATTGTAAACGAACAGTAAAAATTTACAATACGCAACAGAAGATTAATAGTAACTTTACATAATTCATATATATAATTATATACGAATTAATTTCTATAAGGGAGGATTTAGAATCATGGATAATGAAAATGATATTTTTATTTCTCGTTCTACAATGATGCTCGAACCTTGCAAACACCCTTATTACCGGACAAAAATTATTGATAGTAGCGGTGACCCCCTGCACTCTTGCCAAACAGCTATCCAGCTCATAAAGAAATCTTGTCTAACAAATGTTCATTCTACTTATCAAGGTAGACGGCATGCAGTCCAAGCAAACTTTAATTTCAAACGAAATGTTCCGATTCCAATTAATCATAGAGAATATATTTGCGTTTTCCCAACAGAATCTCCTTCTTCTCCAAACTGTATTTGGTTGTTCTATAACCATATAGATGATATAGAGTTTTCTAGGAAAACTAAACCATCGATCATTCGTTTTTCAAATGGAACTACCGTAACAATACTAATCAGTCCTCATAAGTTGCAGCAACAATTCTTGAAAGCTGGGCATGTATTATCCCGAATGAACATGAAAGATTCACTACACGTAAAAAACCTCTTGCCACATTTAATGTATTAAAGTAAATAGAATGGAACGCAATATTTCCCTTGCCTTCCATTCTATTTATTATTCTTATCCCCTTACACTATCTCGCATTTTCTCAAGCGCTTGTCGATATAACCATCTCACTTGATAATACGTCATCCCTATTTCATTGGCTATCTCTCCCATATTTTCCCCTACAAAGAACCGCTCTGAAATGATGTGCTTCTCCCTATCATCTAACACACTCATAAAGTCCTTCGCTCTCGTTCCTGCATCTTCACACTCAAATCGTTCCTCATACTGATCAGTGCATACATACCTCTCTTGCACTACGCATTCTTTCTTCAACCTCTCCAATATATAACCACGTACCGATACAACCGCATAAGCAGGAAAACTACCTTTCTCCTCCTCATATCTTTCATAAGCATGCCAAAGGCCAATTAAACTACATTGATAATACTCTTCATAATCTTGGTAAATATTTAACCTCTTTATTTGATTTACAATCATACCTTCATACAAAACAACCGTATCTGCAAAAGTCTCTGGCTTCACAAAGTACCCGTTTCTAAAAGGTATACCTCTTCAGTATTCCGCGGTACCTCTACAATATAAAATAAAAAAAGAAATTTCATTGTGAGTAATTTCAAATACTGCTGACGGAACTTGAACTTACACTAGGCAGTATTTGAAATTCTGATGGGGGTATTTGAAATAGGGGTAAAAATAAAAAAGGTGACTCTCGAGAGAGTCACCTTTTTAAAATAATATGTTATGCACCAAAATCAGAGAACATGCCGCCTAACATACTAAACCCAATTGTAAGGATAAAGAATATAGAAATTAAAATTATTGCTTGTTTTTTACTTAAACCAGCAACGATATGCAAGCCTAATCCAGTTAAAATTAAGCTCCAAATGTTAAAGACTTCAAATGCAGAACCAATACCATATGCAATTGTTCCTTGTTCAAATAAAGGCCCTAAACTTGTATATTTATCAGCACCATTCCCACCAAGAATATATCCTAAAGCTACATTAAGAAGACTACCAACATAAAAGACAACATTTGCATATATATAAATAGATAATATCTTCATATACGGAGTATCATTGCTCATAAACATCATAATAACTTTATAAAATCCTGCTACCACAAAAAGACCAACAGCTGTTCCAACTAGACCTCCAATAGATCCAAATCCAAGTGTAGTCCACTTCATTATCCCCGTCGTATCATCCTTAACCAGCTTCGCTAGCTCCGGAGTATTAAGTAACCCTAAATAAGCTACCGCTGCTGATAAGATTGTCCCCATTAAAAGAAATAAGAAAAATCCTCCCCAGACTGGGCTTTTCGTCTTCATTCTCTCAAACTGTAAGCCTGGAGAAGTAACCATTCCAAATAATGACGGCTTCTTCGCACCTTCATCTTGCGTATTAATATTCATTTCCATTATAACGCCTCCCTCTATTTATATAACCCGTTCTAACGGGCGGTTCACATCCTCATGTAGAGGCTACGAACCGCCCACTAGAACGGTAACTTGTAGTAGAGAACTTCTCTACTACACTAATAATCTACTCATAACGAAGTGCTTCGATTGGATCTAATTTCGCAGCTTTGTTTGCTGGAATTAATCCGAAAATAATACCGAGTGTCATAGAGAACAATACGCCTCCAACGACAACTTCCCATGAAACGAGCGGTGGCCATTTCGCAAATGTGGAAACAATATATGCCCCGCCATATCCAAGACCAATTCCGATTAAACCACCTAGAAGCGTTAACATAACTGCTTCAATTAAAAACTGTAATAAAATTTTACTACGTGTTGCTCCAAGTGCCTTACGCACCCCAATTTCACGTGTACGCTCTGTTACAGATACGAGCATGATGTTCATTACACCGATACCACCAACGATTAATGAAATACCAGCGATACCACCGATGATCATCGTCATGATATTAGTAACTTTAGAAACATTTTCTTGGAACTCTTTTAAATTCACCAGTTCATATTTACCTGGAATTTCACTTGGCTTACGACTATTTAATACATCAACAGCTTGTTTCCCTGCTGATTCTAAATTGTCTACATTTTTAGATTGAATTGCTATACTTTGAATCTCATCTGTTCCGTATAAAACAGGCCATAAAGTAAGGGGAATTAACGCTTCTTCCATTTCAAATCCCATAAACTCATTGTCAGATGTATACACACCAATAATTTGCATTGGCTGCCCCTTCATCTCAATAATTTGTCCAACTGGGTTTACGTCCTTAAATAACGTCTGTTCTGTTTTTGTACTAATCATCACAACGTTATTTGCATGAGAAATATCGGATTCATTTAAAGTACGTCCCTTTACGACCTTTACTCTATTAACCGCAAAATATTCATTATCAAGACCAATAACATTTAGATTTGCTTTTTTATCATTTACATCAAGTACCTCTGAATTCTGGTTTGTCGTAATAACGTGTGAAACATCTTTCACTTGTTTTACTTCCAAAATATCCTCTTCAGTTAACTTCGGTATTTGAAATCCACCTATAGCAAACTCATCATTAATATCTGGTTTAAATTGAATTGGCATAAGGTTATTACCACCAGAACCTGCAAATTTCGACTTCAGCATCGCTTCCCCGCCTTGCCCAATCGCAACGACAGTAATAATAGAACCAACACCAATAATAATTCCGAGCATCGTAAGAGCTGAACGCAGTTTATGAGCTAAAATAGAAGATAGGGCAATTTTTATACTATCTAGTAAACTCATACTGCACACCTTCTATCTTCTGTAATTTTCCCATCTCGCAGTACAATGCGGCGGGAAGAATACGCTGCTACCTCTTCTTCATGCGTAACCATAACAATCGTCGTACCTTCTGCATTTAGCTTCGTGAAAATATCCATAACTTGTGCACCAGACTTCGTATCAAGCGCACCTGTCGGCTCATCGGCCATAATGAACGTTGGATTATTTGCAATCGATCTTGCGATAGCTACACGTTGCTTCTGTCCACCTGATAATTCACTAGGTAAATGGTCTACTCTATCTGATAATCCAACTTTTCCAAGCGCTTCAAGAGCTCTTTGACGACGCTCTGCTTTCTTCACTCCACCGTAGATGAGCGGAAGTTCAACGTTTTCCACTGCGGAAAGACGCGGCAGCAAATTAAAGTGCTGGAACACAAAGCCGATATATTCATTACGAATTAAAGCTAGTTTTGACTCGTCTGCTGTTAAGATATTCACATCATTCAACATATATTCACCTTCTGTTGGACGATCTAAACAGCCGATAATATTCATAAGCGTTGATTTACCAGAACCAGATGGTCCCATAATAGAAACGAACTCACCGCTTTGAATTGTTAAACTAATACCATGTAAAATCGGCACTGCCAATTTTCCTTGATAATATGTTTTAGCAATATTATTTAACGTAATCATTTCTCTTTCACTTCCATTCCGTCATACACGTTGTCGGAAGGATTTTTAACCACCTTTTGCCCCACTGTTACGCCTTCAACAACCTCTGTCCAATCTCCATCATTCGCACCTTTTTTCACATTTTGCTTACGAAGTTTTCCTTTGTCTTCGATATAAACATATGCATCTTCGCCTTTTTCTACAATGCTCTTACTTGGAACAGCAATCATCGTCTTATTCTCTAAATTTACTTGCAGAGAAACGTGATAACCTGGAGATAAACCATCTTGGCTATCAAGACTTGCTTTATATGTATATTGAGACATATTTTGAGTTCCCTCACCAGCAGCTTGAGCCATCTCTGCACTCGTTGGGAATTCACTTACTTCCGTAATCTTACCTGTCCACTTTTTCTTATTATTTGCTTTCGCAGTTACAGTGAACGTTTGATCTTTTTGAATTTGTGACTTTTGAAGCTCTGTTAAAGTCCCTTGAACTTGGAACGGGTCTTTAGAAGCAACTTGTAAAAATGCTTTCCCTTGACCACCTAACGCTTGAGATGAACTTTGTGCCGCATCTTTGTCTAACTTTTGTACAACACCAGTGAAATTACTATAAATCGTAAGTTCTTTCTGTTTTTTACTTAACTCTTCTTTTTGTAACTTCCCTTTTTCTTTCTCAAGATCAGTTGTTTTCTGAGCCATTTCTAACTCACTCACTTGCTCTTCCATTGGGTCTGTTACTTCTTTCCCAGCCCCGCCATCTTTTGCTTTCTTAATTTCTTTCTTCAATGAATCAATCTTCTTTTTCCCTTGATCATAACGCATATCAGCCATCTTCTGATCAAGCTCGGCTTGCTTCATTTGAAGATTAATTTCTTCATTATCATAAGAGAATAATTTCGTTCCCTTCTCTACCTCTTGTCCTTCTTTCACCGCAATATCTTTCACTTTTCCTTTAGTCGGATCCGCATAAAAACTTTCAATATTCCCTGGCTTCACCTGACCAGAAATTAACTTCGTATTATTAAGCTTACGCTCTGTCACTTTCTCAAAACTTACAGCATCTGTATTAGCCGTACCTTTCTTCTTACCTTGCATAACAAAAATATTAACTGCTGCTACAATAACAATTAGTGCAATAACTCCGATGATAATCCATTTCTTCTTCTTGTTTGGAGTACGAACCGTATTTGGTAACATATTCTCTCTCCTTTTATATCTTAATAGTTTAATAGATATTTAATTGTATAAAACTTTCGGAAAATTGCATCCCCACTTACATTGTTACACTCATTTTACAAAGTTTTACACAATCATTTATATTGTAACAAAAATACCAATGATTAGAAATATGACATTCTATCTTTTAAGATAGTTTTAAGGAAAGGTTTCCTTATATAAAAAAAGCGATCCAAAATAATGATTGGATCGCTTTTCTGAATAAACTATTACGCCACTTTAGGACCTTTTCTCTCATGTCCACGTTGAACGATAAATAAGAATACTGTTGATAAAATACCGCCTGCTAATAGTAAGATGAAGCAGCCATCCCAGCCAGAACGATCAACAATAACACCAATTGCTGCGTTTGCTACAAGACTTCCGCCTACATAACCGAACAGACCACACATACCAACTGTTGTACCTACTGCAAATTTCGGTACTAATTCCATCGCACTTAAACCGATTAAAAACTGTGGTACGTAAATTAAACAACCGATAATAGAAACTGCAATACTTACAACAAGTACGCTAGATGCTTGCCAATATACAACCGTACCAACAACAACTCCGGCCATACTCATAATACATAATGGCATACGTTTTCCTTTAAATAACTTATCACTTAAAAGACCAACGATTAATGAACTTGGAATTGCCATACCTTCAAAAATCGCGTATGCAGCATGCGCTTCTGCTTTTGAAAAACCTTTAACTGTCGTTAAATAAAGCGGAACCCAGTTAATAACACCGAAACGAATTAAGTAAACAAATGCATTTGCAATACATAAATACCAAACGAACTTATTTGTCACTACATATTTCATTAAAATTTCTTTTGGTGACATCTTATTAGCATTATCTGCTTTTTCAAGATTTTCATAGTCATTACGATACTCATCAATTGGAGGAAGACCTTCAGATTCTGGTGTATCCTTCGCATTAATCCAAACAAGAACTGCAATTACCATTGCGATAATTGCTGGGAAAATAAATACCCCGCCCTGCCAATGATTTTCACCGAAAATACCTACACCAATTCCGACAAGGGGCGGCACTAGCATTCCACCAACGTTATGTGAAATATTCCAAATACCTGTTTTCGTACCACGTTCTTTCTTCGAGAACCATTTCGTCATAACGATACTACAAGGTGGTGCTCCCATACCTTGTACAATACCATTTAAGACAAGTAATGTAACAATCATCCCAAATGAAGATGCAAAACCGAAACAAATATTTACAAGCCCTGATAAGAATAATCCGACTGCGATAAAGCGCTGGGCGAAAGCTTTATCCGATAAATTCCCCATAAAGAACTTACTAAATCCATAAACAATTGCCATTACTGAACCTAGCAATCCAATTTCAGCTGTACTAAAACCATATTCTTGTACTAAATACGTACTTGATAACGTAAAGTTACTGCGCACTAAATAATAAGCAGCATACCCAACTGAAATTCCCATTAGCACACGAATACGTAATAATTTGTATACCCTGTCAATCATATCCGCCGGCAATCTCTCAATTGCAGGTGCTGGCTTAAGCCATTTAAACATATTCTTTCGTCTCCTTTTCTCACTGCTGAGAGAGACGCTGTCTATTCCATATCTCGATTATTCCACTATTTGATATATTTTTGTTCGTCCTTCTAACCGGCTGACCTTCTATCTCTTTCTGATTCTTCGCAAACATCGTTGGTACGCCAAACGAAACTTTTTCTAAAATGTGCCCCGCTTCTTCTGATAAACAATAATCAATAAATAAGTCCGCAATAAAACCACTCGGTGCACGCTTCAGTTTCGAAATCGCATTAACAGATAAGCCTGTTTGCTCAGGTTCGTTACTTACAATAGGAAAGCCTTGTTTCTGAAGCATTCTCTGATCGCCCGCAAAATTGATGCCTATCATATATTCACCGCTCGCAACCAGTTCTGCGGGCATATAACCATTCACCGTTACTTCACCAACTTGCCTTGCAAGATTCTTAACATACTCTTTCGCTTCTTCTTCACCTAAAGTATCAATAAGTGATTGAAACAAAGTATATGCTGTGCCGGAAACGTTTGGATCAGGCATTGCAATCTTACCCGTATATACCGGATCTAATAAATCTTGCCACCTTGATGGATATGGAAGACCGAGCGGCGCTATTTCTTCATTCCACCGCTCTTTATTAATCGCGATTGCCAGTTTCTCCACTTCATAACCGTACCAATAACCATCTTTATCTTTAACAGTCTTTGAAATACGATTCGCATGCTGGGTCGTAACAGGAATAGAAAGGTTCTTTTGCTTCATCATTTGATGCGCATCTACTGTACCGCCAATAATAATATCCGCCTTCGGATTTCCAGCTTCCTCTTCTACTCTCCGAAGAAGTTCTTCTGTCGATAGACGAATAAATTCATATGTACACCCGCGTTGTTTACAAAATGACGAAAGCAAAGCTTCACCAACTTCCTCGCGGGCCGCTACATACGCAACGAGATGACGATCATCCAAAATAGGGAGACCACTTTTATTATATTTAATAGAGGTTGTATCTCGAGAGCAACTAGACATCGCTCCTCCGATTACTAGCAAAAAGAAGAAAAAGGCTATCTTTCTCATGACACACTCTCCTTTACAAGGAATTCTGCTAGGGAGCCCTTCATATACATGACATTCCCGTTATTATCACCGAGATATTGCACAACAAAGTACGATGGATACACAGAAATAGTTAGAATATCCTCCCGCTCATTCTTTACACGTTTGCCTGTTTTATAGGCAGTAATATAAGCAATCGGCTCATTCTGTGATTGTAATAATTTCTGAATTTCTCCGTAATCTGTAATTTGCTTTGCGTATCGAATAGAATCAAATATTTGCGTAAGATCTATAGTACGTATTACATCCCCTTGCCTCACTACAACTTCCTTTGCCTCCGCAAAGAAATTACTAATGCGCTCTGGTGTATAATACAGACTTAACAAATACGTTTGAAATGCTGAGATCATCGGATCCGTACCATTCTTTCCGTATACATTAGCCTCGTACTGGAACAAGTCACCTACTGCAAAAGTACGTTTATGTCCATTCAAGTACGTTACTTCTCCAGTAAATACTTGTTCTTGATTCCTCGCTTCTCTCGGCTCTATTCGAATTCGGTCAAAGAATGAAACAATCGTATGCAAACGAACTTCATCCGTTACAACAATTTCTCCCCACTTCTCATGCCTTACTTTCACTTCAGTAGGAAGGGATTCATTCACTCTTTGTAAAACGGCTTGTTTGTCATCCACAATTGTAATTCGATTATATATTTGCTTCTCAATAACATAAAACAAAATAAGAGAAACGATCATACAAAAGACAAACATAAGAATTTGAAATGATAGCCTTTTCATTCCTGCCTACCTCCAAGATAAAAAAACGTTGTTTCGAAAATACCGCATAATTGTTTCATAAATGTATCATTTAACCGCTTTCAAGTTTTTTATGTCTTCCATCCGTCTCGGGAGTAAAAATGTAATGCATATTGTAGTTCCCATTTCTTCACTACTCTCAATTCGCATACTTCCGCCTTGCTTCTTCATAATCTCCTGACAAATGTATAAGCCATAGCCATTCCCGTAACTTGAAGGAAGCACCTTACCTTCCGGAGACTCATTCCATTCTGCAAGCACACCTTCATCCATACCAATACCATCATCATGAACAAAAACTTTCGCTTCCTGCTCATTTATAATTACATTCATACGAACTTGCGTAGCATCACTATATTTAATCGCATTATCAAGCACATTCAAGAAAATTTGCTTCGTCTTATCAAAATCCGCAACGACGTGTACTTCTGTTAACTCATTCATAACTTCAATTTCAAACTGCTGCAACCTAAGTTTCACAATCGAAACCGCTTCTTCTGCCAATTCTTTAATATTCACGACTGTAGGTGACACTTCAAACGTACTCTTCCCGTACTTTGAAGACTTAAGTAATTCCTCTACAAGTGATAATAGACGCTCACTTTCTACAGACACATAACGGAGGCTCTCCTGCACATCCTCCTTCGACTGCAACTTCGGAATTAAATCCACATAACCGATAATCGCTGTTAGCGGTGTTTTCAGCTCATGCGTAATGCGGTCCAAGAAATCTTTCTGTTTCTCTTTCTCTTCCTTCAGCTGCTTAATATGCAGCTCAATCCCATCAGCCATCGCATTAAAGGACGCTGAAAGCTGCGCAATTTCCACATACTCATTCAGCTCAATCTTACTTTCATAATCTCCATTCGCAAGCCGATATGCCATTTGCCTTAACTGATCAATTGGTTTATGAAGAGACTTCGCCAAACGAATCGCAAAGAAAATACCAGCAGCTACTAAACAAAGCGACGTCATTAAAAACGTCCAACTTACATTTGTTAAAACTTCCTTCTCATCCGTTAACTCATTTATAAAACGAATACTTCCAATGACATCGTTTCCATAATAAACCGGACTTGAAAACAAAAGAATTGGAGCTGGGTCTCCCTCCTCGAAAACATACGATTTCTTTCCCTTCAAAGAACTCTCGATGTCAATATTCCGATGAAGTAACGCTCCTTTTTGTGTATCTGCAACAACATCTCCATTCTTCCCAATCATCTGCACCCGGACATCCATTCGCTTCGCTAAATACGAAGCAATTAAAAGCGAATTAGGCCCTAACGTCTCTACTTCTGCTTCTTTCTCTAAATAATTCATCGTATAAATTTGCGCTTCCACACTTAGCTTTTCTAAGGAATCTGCCGCATTATGATACACATTCTTCTCCAGTGCAATATAAACAACCGCATACAAAAGAACAAGAATTGGAATCAACAATCCAACTATCCCAAACACCATATTTCGTTTTAAAGACATATCATCACCTTTTAGCAATCCAGCTTATATCCCACACCATAAATTGTCTTAATATACTCCCCGCTCGTACCTAGTTTCTTTCGAAGCCTTTGCACCATAATATCAACCGCTCTCGTATTTCCGATATACTCAAACCCCCATACCTTCTCTAATAGCTCATCTCTCATGAATACACGCTGCGGATTCGAAACAAACAACTGACACAAATTAAACTCTCGGTACGTTAATTGAATCTCCTGCCCTTCGACATGTACCTTTCTCTCCTTAGGACAAATCACTAACTCACCTGCACGAATTACTTCGTGGCTTACAGCTACCTCCTTCTTCACACGCCTACTCATATTCTTCACCCGAAGAATAAGCTCCGCATAATTAAAAGGCTTCGTCACATAATCATCTGCTCCAAGCTGTAAACCAAGCAATTTATCATTCATCTGACTCTTCGCAGTTAACATAAGCACTGGGATATCTCTATCTTTTTCACGGAACAAACGAAGTAACTCATACCCATCTGTATCTGGAAGCATAACATCCAAAATCAATACATCTGGCCCTTCATTCCATTTCTCTAAAGCTTCCTTCCCGTCAGCCGCTGTCAATACTTCATATCCTTCCATCTCTAACTGCATCCGAATCAAATTACGAATACTCGATTCATCATCAACTACAAGTATTTTCATCATTTCCCTCCTTCCATCCTGTATTATAGTACAGTTTAGTATAGCAAAAATCATACAAAAAAAGAGAGAGTATTGTCGAACATATTTTGTCGACGATACTCTCTCTTTTTCTTATTATATTTATTTAGCATATCCATTCGGTTGTTTTTGATGCCAATTCCATGCATGCTCGATAATTGTCTTCACATTTAAATACTCAAGATTCCGTCCTAACTTCTCTTTCGCCTTTTGAGAAGAAGCCACTAAGCGTGCTGGATCTCCTGCACGACGTGATGCTACCTCAGCTAGGATCTCATGATTCGTAACTTTACGAACTGCATCAACGATTTCTTTCACACTAAAGCCATTACCATTCCCTAAGTTGTAGAAATCACTTTCCCCACCATTTTGCAGGTCCTTAAGCCGTAAGAAATGAGCTGCCACTAAATCTTCAACATGAATATAATCACGGATACAAGTACCATCTGGTGTATTGTAATCCTCACCAAACATCATAATCTTCTCACGTTGCCCTAACGCCACTTGTAAAACAAGAGGAATTAAATGTGTCTCTGGACGGTGATCTTCTCCAATACTACTGCCTGGAGTTGCACCAGCTACATTAAAGTATCTGAAAATCTTATATTTCAAGTTAGAAGCTTGGCTATACCAATGAAGCATCTTTTCAATCGCTAATTTTGTTTCTCCATATGTATTCGTTGGATTTGTTACAGTTTCCTCAGTAATAAGATCCACATCTACCTCACCGTAAGTAGCCGCAGTAGAAGAGAAGATAAACTTATCTACTTTAAACTCGTCCATCACCTCTAGCAAGCAAAGTGCACCTTACACATTATTATTATAATATTGAAGAGGCTTCTCCATGCTAACTCCAACTAAAGAATCAGCTGCAAAATGCATAACCGCCTCGATACTTTCTTGTTTAAAAACATCTCTTAAAAATGCTTTATCACGAAGGTCACCATTATAAAACTTCGCACCTTCCGTAATCGCATCTTCATGACCAGTTTGTAAGTTATCTACTACTACTACAGATAAACCTTCATCCACTAGTTTTTTAACAGCGTGAGAACCGATGTAGCCAGCCCCGCCACAGATTAAAATTGAACTCATGCTCTTCCTCCTACTCATATGTTAAAATCCTATAATTACTTTCCCATTATAAAAGGTATACGATTTATCGTATACCTTCTTATATATGTATATCATTCGTTATTTAGCTACAAAATAATCCGTAACATATTGTGCCCAAACTTCATACCCTTTAGCACTTGGGAAACCAAATTCCTCTTGTAAGTACGGTAAAATTTCTTTCGTAGTAGCATTTGGCCATGCTTCCCAATGGTCTATATATGCATAACCATTTTGCTTCGCAATCCCTTGAGCACGCTTATTTGCAATTAATTCTTCTGTGCTTTCATTCTTATATTCCGTAACTGTAACATTCCATAAACCTTTACCGTAATTGGCATCTAAATTAAATACGAACTTAGATACCCAAGCATCTTTACTTGATAACCATATAATCAAGTAACAAAGTGCTTCCGAACATTTATAAATTATTAATTTATCTACTCCAAACGTACCTTTAATATATTTAAATATATCCCGCGAGCATATCCGCGTAACCCTATATTGATTCTTATTCAAATTCATCTTTACACATTATTGGATTTTATTAATTAAATTTTGTTTCGATGCCCCATCTTCTGTGATATTTATTATGCTTGGTTCGAATGTTGAAGCTGAAAAAATATTGGTATCTAAATAATCTTTTCCCTTTGTTACAAAACGGGAATTTGTAATAGTGGCTATAGTGTTCTCTCCAATATACACCCTTGTTTTTTCTGAACTATCTGAAAATTCATTTTTACTTGTAAAATAACAGCTATCGAATTTCACAAGTGTTTGAAATTTAGTTCCTTCTATTTTTATGTCTATGGGACTTGACCAAGTTAATAATTCCTTATTCTTCGCCGCTTGATAATTGGCTTCAAAATAACAATTAGTAAATAATAGCGGTGAAATCCCCTTACTTATAATCGCAGTTTCCTTACTTTTTTCGAATGTACTGGAATCAAAATGAATCCCCATAGATACTACTTGTCCATCTAAAAAAACTGCATTTTTTGCGTTCTGTATAAATATAGAAGAAAAATTTATTCCATTTACTTGTTCCTGTCCAGATGGGCTCATTATATGTAAACCATAGTTTTTACAGCTATTTATATATATATCATTAAACGATGCATACCATGTTTTTGCTAGCCTAATCCCTATATCTACATTTTCTATTCTAACATCTTGGATACGACTCCCATTTACAAAATAGTATGCATCTATCCCAATTTGTCCTTGTTCACCCGTACCTACAATCCCTAAGGATTCAATTGTTACTCCTACTTTAGCCATTTTCGAACTTAAATCTATAGCCTTAATAGGTCCATTTAATTTTAAAACCGAATTATACTTTCCCTCCCCTTTTATCTGAATACTTTTATTAATTTTAATTGATGATTTTATAAGATAACTACCCTTAGGAAAATATAAGACCCCTCCACCTTTTTCCTCTAAATACCGAATAGCCTCTTGAATTGCGGGTGAATCATTTATTTTACCATTACCCTTTGCACCAAAATCTTTAACTGATAGACCGCTCCTCAATTCATAGTTAGAATTAGGATCTCCTTCGTTTTTTTCCCAAAATAAAAAGAAAGCAAAAAGTACTATCAATATACATATAACAAACGCGTATATTCGAAGATACTTAAGAAAATGAACCATGTTATTCACCTTATTCCCCTGTAATAATGTAACTATATACTCCTAATGTAACATATCCCAGTTCGGTAATCTGAATTAAGCTTCTTTAATAATTCAAGCAAAAATATTTTTCTAACATAAAATAAATAACCTTCGCCTATTCAAATCACCATTCAGATGTAAATTCTCCAGAGCTCTTCCTACTTTTTAGAAAACCATGTTTTCCATTGGAAAATGAACCCTATTTTCGCAAAAAATTCATCTTCTCCACACTAAACTTCTCATTATGTTGCACGACACAAATATAACTATACTATCATTACGACAAAAACAAATTAGTTAACAAACAATTAAATTAAATAATTCGCCATAAAAAACTACTAAACTATTAGAAGAATTGTTAATTAGTATGTTTTCATAATCACTGTTACATAATCTTATGCATTTTTAACTACCAATGTCTGCCCTTTCTTCCTCAATTAAATGTTACTCAAGTTTATAAAAAGAAAAAGGAAATTAGACGGTTATTTTATTTAGCTACAAAATAATCTGTTACATATTGCGCCCAAACTTCATAACCTTTAGCGCTTGGGAAACCGAACTCCTCTTGTAAGTACGGTAAAATCTCCTTCGTATTAGCATTTGGCCATGCTTCCCAATGGTCTATATATGCATAACCATTTTGCTTCGCAAATTGCTTTAATGCTTCAATTGCCTTCGGATAATTTTTCGCGCCATACACTGGATTTGATGGTTGAATCATAATCGTAGCATCTTTCGCACTACTAGAAAGTGCTCCAACAAATTTTTGTGCATTAGCGACAGAGTTTCCATTACCCGTTTTATTATTGTCTGTAATAAACGGTGCTTCAAACAAAATAACATCTGGATTTGCTTGCGCAATCTCTTGAGCACGTTTATTTGCAATTAGTTCCTCCGTACTTTCATTCTTATATTCCTTAACCGTCACATTCCATAAACCTTTACCATAACTTGCATCCAAGTTAGCAGTAAATTTAGCTACCCAAGTATCCTTTTCAGATGAAGAAGATTCTTCACCAACAATAACAAGATTTACCGCCTTTTTATCAGCTGCAGCTTTCTTTAACTTCTCTTTTACTGCATCTGGTAAATTCTTTGCATATGCTTCGTTAAAAGATACCTTTGCATCTTGTTTTTCTTCTTTTTTCGTCTTATTATCCTCTACTTTAGTCTTTGCCGTTTTCACTTCATTTGTTTGTGCTGTTGCATTCACAACTTTCTTATTCCAGTGTATCTTACCACTTACAATAGTAGCTACAAACAATACGAACATAACAAGGACCGTTATTACTTTTTTACTCATAGATTCACCTCGTCTAATAGTCTTACATTATATAATACTAATATAAAAACACACAAAAATAAACCCAACTATTTCCAAAAGAGTTGGGTTTATTCGTATTATTACTTATTTTAACTCAAGATGTGCTCTTAATTTATTCGTTAAATCTTGCTTTGCTGCATCTGGAACATAGTAGTACCAAATACCATCAGCGGCTTTGTGACCGTCACCTGGGATTTGAATATCCTCACTATTCTGCAGACAATTTTTATAATTCTTTTGCATATCAAACATTTGATCTTGTGTTAAGTTTGTTTTCACGTTCTTTTGAATCGCTGTAAGTACATCTCCATAACTTGCTAAAGAAGAGAAGCTTGCGCCTTTCTTAATAACAGCCTGCATAACTTGACGTTGACGCATTTGGCGTCCGAAATCGCCTCGTGGGTCTTCCTTACGCATACGTGTGAATGCTAGAGCTTGATCGCCCGTTAAATGAATATTTCCCTTCTGGAAGTGCTTCCCTTCTAGAGAGAACTCTAAATCATTATTAACATCGACACCACCTACTGCATCAACAATGTCTTTAAATCCTTCCATATTCACTTCAATATAATAATTAATAGGAACATTTAAGAATTTTTCTACTGTCGCTACAGACATATCTACGCCACCAAACGCATAAGCATGGTTAATTTTATCACTTTTACCTTTTCCAACGATCTCTGTATATGTATCACGAGGGATACTTACTGTCTTCATAGAATTATTCTTTGGATTTAGCGTAATGACCATTAGAGAATCTGAACGCCCTTTATCTTCACCACGTTCATCTGCACCTAGCAACAGGATTGAAACAGGTTCAGATTTATTAATTTTTTCTTCTTGTTTATTGTTTTGATCACGCTTTAAAGGCTTATGAACTTCATCTAATGTTTTTGAAACAGAAGAGTATATATTATAAGCGTAGACTCCCCCACCTATAATTAGTACTCCTATGATTCCTAATATCCAAAATAGGATTTTCTTTTTCATTATCTTAACCTTCTTTCTTCAGGCATTGCTATCAGATTGATTGTACAATAACACAGTAAATCTATTATATATAAAATAAGATAGCCCAGCTATATCATAACTTGATAAACTTTTTTATTAGCCCTCTAGAAAAATTAACATTAAAATATCCCTCTTATTTATACCCATCCTTATTCGTAGATTGCCATCTCCAAGAATCTGCACACATTTCCTCTAATCCACGCTTTGCTTCCCATCCTAATTCACGTTTCGCTTTAGATGCATCCGCAAAGCATACAGCTACATCCCCAGGGCGACGCTCTGTAATTTTATAAGGAACATCTCTTCCGGAAACCTTTTCAAAAGCTCCAACCATCTCTAACACGCTATAACCAGTACCAGTACCAAGGTTGTATGCATCTATTCCAGTTGTATCAAGTACCTTTTCAAGTGCCTTTACGTGACCATTTGCTAAGTCTACAACGTGAATGTAATCACGGATACCAGTGCCATCTTTTGTTGGATAGTCGTTTCCAAATACACTTAATTCCTTTAACTTACCAACTGCTACTTGTGTTACATATGGCATTAAGTTATTTGGAATTCCATTTGGATCTTCCCCAATACGTCCACTCTCATGTGCACCGAATGGGTTGAAATAGCGAAGTAATGCAATACTCCATTCTCCATCAGCGAACGCTACATCACGCATAATTTGTTCAATCATTAGTTTCGTTTGACCATATGGATTTGTTGCACTTAATGGAAATTCTTCTGTAATTGGTGATGTCTCCGGGATTCCATATACTGTTGCAGATGAACTGAAGATCATCTTCTTCACATTATGCTTCTGCATCACTTCGCATAGCACTAATGTGCTTGTAATGTTGTTATGATAGTATGTTAATGGAATTGCTACTGATTCTCCTACAGCCTTAAAACCTGCAAAGTGAATAACAGCCTCAATTGTATTTTCTTCAAAAATTGTATCAAGTGCCTCGCGATTTAAAATATCTTCTTTATAAAATTCAAATTGTTTCCCTGTTATTTCTTTTACTCGATTTATAGGCTCTACTGAGCTATTTGAAAGATTATCCACTACTATAATTTCGTAACCGCTATTCAGTAATTCTACGCATGTATGACTACCAATATATCCTGCTCCACCTGTTACAAGTATTGCCATAATTATAAACCTCCTACTCCCCTTATAAACAAGAAAATATTTAACTTACCGTAAAATAACTAATTCTTTCTTAAATCTTAATTATAATATATAAAATAAACCCGGCTACTATTTAAAGTAACCGGGCTTATACAATAATTTCTTTATTTACAATAAAACAGTCTTAAAGTTTCTTATTCCTAAAATTAAAATACATATTATAAAACAACTTTTTCACGGACTACTGCTGGTCTTCCTACTGAATAGTAGTCTACATCAAATTGCTGCACATATTCTAAACCATGACAATTACGTCCATCAAAGATAATAGGTTGTTTCATTAATTCAATGTACTTTTCAATTGAAAATGTTTTTATATCATCCCATTCAGTTACAATAAGAGCAATATCAGCTTGCTGAACAGCTTCCTCTACCGAAGACACATATTCTACTTCGTTTGGTAACAATAACTTAGCATTCTCAATTGCAATAGGATCATAAGCTACAACTTTAGCACCTAATGATACTAATTTTTCGGCAAGTACAATAGAAGCGGCTTCTCGCATATCATCTGTATTAGGTTTAAATGCTAATCCTAACATTGCAATACGCTTGCCATCAAGATTTCCTACTTCTATTTCCATCTTTTCTACAAGAGATGCTTGTTGATTATTATTTACCGTCACAACGGATTTTAACAATTCAAAATCATGTTCTACATTACCAGCGATTTGTATCAAGGCATGTGTATCTTTTGGGAAACAAGAACCTCCGTATCCAATACCTGCTTTCAAAAATTGCGTCCCGATTCTTTTATCTAATCCCATACCATTAGCAACATGTTCAACATCTGCACCTAATTTTTCACAAATATTAGCAATTTCATTAATAAAACTAATTTTAGTAGCTAAAAAAGCATTCGCTGCATACTTAATCATTTCAGAGCTTCTAATTGTTGTTTTAAAGACTGGAACATTAAATGGCTTGTTGACTTCTTCCATTTTATGAGCTGTTTCAGTATCATCAGTTCCAATAACTATTCTATCACCATAAAAACTATCATGAATTGCTGATCCCTCTCTTAAAAACTCTGGATTGGATACCATACTAATTTTCACATTAGCTTTTAAATTTTTTTCAATTATATTTTTCACATGATTGTTTGTTCCTACAGGCACAGTACTTTTAATAACAACAATCGCCTCATTTGTAAGACTACCTGCAATGTCTTTCGCTACTTGCTCAATGTATTGTAAATTTGCTGAACCATTTGCCTTCTGTGGCGTTCCTACCGCAATGTATATTACCTCTACATCATTTAACGCCTCTTTACAATTAGATGTAAAATGTAACCTTTCTTCCTTAATATTTTTAAACATTAGCTCATCTAATCCAGGTTCATAAATAGGCGATTCGCCATTTTTCATTTTTTCTACTTTTTTCTCATCAATATCGATACAAGTTACATTATGCCCTATATCCGATAAACATACTCCTGTTACTAACCCTACATAACCTGTACCAAAAATAGCTATATTCATTCTATATCCCCCTAAATTATTAATCATCAAAAAAAGCCTTTTACTATAAAGGCTTTTTTTGAAATTTATTTAATAATGTGCTTAATAACACCATTCAGCGCGTAGTTCACGAAACACCATGCAGATTTAAAAACACTTAAGCCTTCAATATCCCTATACAACTTCCAATTCATTTTAGCCATTTTAAACTTCTTACTCGAAATAGAATTTTCCACCTTACGGTATTCAGACAATACTTCATCTAACCCATAAGCATAGTGACCCTGCTTTAATATTTTCAACCATGTTGCTGTATCTTGACGGGTTCTAATATTAGGCATTTGTACCTTCCCTAATTTATTAATATCAAGCATGACAGTTAAACAACCTATTATTGTATTTTTTAAAAGCCCATTATAATCAATTTTCTGAGGTACATTTATTACTTTATCCGTTAGCACACCATCTTGATTCATTATTTGATAACTAGTAAATGAAAAAGCTATATTATTTGTTTGCATAAAAGCTAATTGCTTTTCAAGTTTCTGTGGTAACCATAGGTCATCGCTATCCAAAAAGGCTATATATTGCCCTTTCGCTTGATTAATACCCGTATTTCTAGCAATAGCCGCTCCACTATTTTCACTTAGCTGTAATATCTTTATTCTAGTTTCCTTCTGATATTTTTCTCTAATAAGCTCCACTGTTTTATCCTGCGAGCAATCGTCCACTATAATCAGTTCCCAATTCGAATAAGTTTGTAATTTTATAGACTCTATCGTCTCAATAATAAAGCGTTCTGCATTATAAGTAGGAGTAATTACAGAAATTAGTGGTAAAACATTTGTTTTTTCATTTTGTATATTCATCCCATTCAAACTCCATTTCTAACTACATTTTTCTATAAAAATGGTACCACTTGCTTCTCTTCATAATCCTTTTACTTAAAATTTAGTAAAATTATTCTTTAATAAGTACAGCGTTATTAGTCTGAAAGATACTGCCGTTTCTTTAAATCTAGTATAAGAAGCTTTACTATATTGGTTAAAATTAATCCCCATTGCATTCGTAGCAAATGGAATAGATTTGTCCAGTAATGTCGCTAGTTCAGAGTCTAGTAATTCATGATGTTTTTCATAAACCATAGATTTACCAATTTTTATTTTCCCCTTAGTGGCTAGATAACCAAATACATATGCCCCTAAAAATATTTTTCTGATGTTAGGATATAATTTCTGTGCAAACGGAATATTATTAGGGATAGTTTGATCTGGAATATCAAAAACGGATGGGAATAGTTCTCTTCCAGCTTTTTGATACATATAACGATCCACTCTTAGCTCGTACGGTAACTCACTAAAAAAGTTTGCATAATCTCTTGAAGCAAAAGGCCTAATTATAGTTGAAAAGTTTTCAATAGGTGCAAAAACATTTGAAATTAGACCAAACTGTCTATCCATATCTTTAATATATTCTGCTAGATGACAAGGTAGATTTGTAACACAACAATCTTGCATTGCCTCTTCCAAATCCTTTTTAATTTCTGCCTTATCATCTTCACTTATTTGAGACCATAGCGTATGATGAACGAAGTATTTATTCAATACATAATCTATCGATTCACCCTCCGTCATGGAAAGGTTTTTAGATATACTTTCCTGATTAGCACCCGTGTATGTGCCTCCTAAGAAGCCATGGACTATGTATTTAGGCATAATATTATTTGCTTTCAATACAGCATATAAGTGAGTATGCATTGGACTACTTAATCCGCCTGTCATTTCCACAACATCTTTACCATATTCGAGATAATAGCTATCTAATAGCTCTGTATGCTTTAAGCTAATATTTAATTCTTCAGCAATTTTATTAGCAACATTAATTTCATTAGATTCCTTAGGTCCGAAGACTAAGCTATTAAAATTAACTCCTTTTTGTTTAGCTAAGCTAGCTAATAAACGTGAGTCATATCCACCACTTAAAGGAATTAGTACCTCTTCATTACTAAATAACTCTTCTTGGTATCCATCCAGTAAACTACTAAGAATGTCTTTTGCATCCTTTAGATAAGTGGACTCATTTGCTTCAAGGCCTTTAGTATTAAATTTAGGGTTCCATATCACCTTACTTTGCTTCTTCATCGTTTTTAAATTAAATTCTATACTTTGGCCCGCTATGCATTTTTTAATTTCTTTATATAAAGTCCTGCTTCTTAAAGGAACATCTATTATACATTCTTCTATAAAAGCAATTCTATCCATTTCAATTTTAATATTATGCGCCTTAAGCTTTTCTACTAATTCCTTAAGATCATAATGGATAAATAAGATATTTTCGCCTTCATTCACATAATAAAATAATGGATATTCTCCATACCAACTATTCTTAATCACCAATGCATTATTATTTAAGTCTATATGAATAATCTGTTTATCCTCTAAATCATCACTAACTACATTATTATTTATAACACTATATAATCCGCCATTCTTCCCATTCCTAGGGGATATTAGACAATTTGTAAAATTATTTATTTCTAGGAGTGATTTTATATCACCGTTCTTGTACTCAAATAAGATACTACTGTACATTCTTTTCCCACCTTATTTAGATGTTATATTAATTAGTTATTTTTTTCTTAATTATATTTATTAGCCAATTAACTTCCTCATTTTTGAATAATAAGAGTAATACTACATATATCAGGATAGATACTAATCCTACAACTATTAAAATGACCAGTGTGTAAATATTGTTATAAGTACTAATATCAACCCCTATCCACTTTATCCCATTGTTAATTATAAAAGTAATAAAAATAGAAATACCTAATATATAAAATATTTTTCTTAACATCAGGTATATATCTTTCAAGGCAATATACTCCCTAACACTTATTAATAAATACGTAACTGCTATAACATTTGCTATTAAACTAGCTAATGGTACACCGTACTGTTTGAAGAAGAAACATAAAATAAAAGTTAAAGCTACACTTAATATCGACAATATAATACTTGAAATAAATGGGCTCTTCTTATTTGCAGTTGCAAAACAAAAACGAAATAATAACTCTCTTATAGCACTTGGAAATAATCCCATTATAAATACAACTAATGCCTTAGCGGTAAGTTCTGTGCCCCTTTGATCAAAAGCACCTCGTTCAAATAAAACTCTTACTATTTCCTCACTAAAACAGATAATAAAAACTGTAGAGGGAATTAGCACCATTATCAAGAAATTAATACTATTAATTAAGCGCACCCTTACCATCGTATAATCTTTAACAATAAAACTTTTATTAAATAGAGTATATAGTATCGAAAATGACGACATTGCAAGTAATAAAACCGGTAACCTTGATATAGTAAATGCATAGTTCAAACTAACTAATGCTCCTGATTCAAACCATTGTGTTAAGAATCTCCCTAATAACATAGGAAATGTAGGGGCTATACTAGATATTAATGCAGGGACAAAAAAATACATAAAAGCTCTTAGTTCCCTTTTATCTAAATTTTTATCTCCCAAAAATATATCGCTGTTTCTTTTAGTCCTTAATAACATATACATCTGGAAGAAACATGCAATTAATAACCCATAACATAAATAATAAATATTCTCTAAATATGCCCCTACAAAAATTGCAATTATAAAAAATACATTTATTGATAGGTTGGAAATAGATGGTAACAAATAACTACTCTCTGCCTGGTGTCTCCCTCGTTCTATACCATGAAGGTTAAGTATTAATATTGTAGGAAGTAATATTAATGTCATATATAGGACATCTGCTGAATACTCCCTCTCTATTCCCATACCATAATAGGTAGAAATAGTTACGCCTATCCCTATTAGCATAATAAATATAATTCCTACCTTAAAAAGCCAACGTCTAATACCATAATAAAACTTAATAGCTTTTGGTTCAGATTCTGATTTTATATTCAAATAAACAGGTATTAATGACGTTGTTATTGCTTTTCCAATAGCAGGAAGAACCGTTAAAGGTAAAAAGGAGGCTATAATAAAAGCCTCCAAGTCTATAGATATTCCAAAATACTTTGCTAATAGCGTCTCTCTTAACAAGCCTAAGATAGCACTAAATAATGATATCAATAACATAATTAATGATGTAGAAATTAGCTTCATTACTTTCCTTCTTTCTCGATGTAGCTCATAATTCAGTCCTCTGTTAACCCTATTAATATCCACAATAACGTAGCACACGAACTCGTTCCCCAGAAAAATCCTCCATCTATAAAATCATGCATAAATGCTCCTATCATAATCGCTAAAACAACTATGCTATATTGATGCTTTACAAATTGTCTTTTATTCAATGAATATATATCTCGAATTAGATTAAATAAAAGCATAAAATAGATAATAATTCCAGATAATCCAAGGGTCACGATTAAATCTAAGAATAAATTATGTGGATGCGGCCACTTCGAACCATAAAGGGAATATATTCCGTACTCATTTAGTGTTTCATAAAAACGATAAAAACCTATCCCTTTCATCCAATTATCTGAGAATATTTGTAAGGCCCCCTGCCACAAGAACCACCTTCCTTGCTCTGAAAGAGTTTTTCTTAAAAATTCAAAGAAAGTGCCATCAATAAATCCTAAGCCTAGTAATAACATTAGAATTATAAATGGAGAAAAAATAATAGTTAATTTCTTTAAAGATGTTAGTTTCTCTATCATAATAATTACTATAGCTATTATTAGTCCTATCATTGAACCTTCTGATTCTGTCCAAATAAAATTAATAAATAGTAATAAAAATAAAGGTATTTGAATTAAAAAACCCTTTAAGCACTTTTTTCCCCATATCCAATTACCGATAATAAGTGCTAGTCCAATGAATAAATATCCTCCATATCCATTAGTATTATTAAAGAAGGCCGTAATCCGACTTGTACCCGTAGAAGATTCTCGAACTGTTTGCGACCAAAGCCAATTCATATCGGTGAAGTACTGCAATACCCCTATACATGCTGAAAAAAACATCCCAAATAAAAAGTACTTTATAATTTTTTTAATTTCTGTCTCACTGAATTTTATTTTAGCTAAACAATAATAAGTTAAAAATATAACTACATATTGAAATATCTTTAATAAACTTTGAAAAATTGAATCACTTAAAACAGAACTAATAATCCCAAATACTGAAAATAATATCATCACATTTAAATATCTAGGGCGATGTTTCACCTGGGAAAGTCTATCACTATATTTATAAAATAGTATTAGAACCATTAAAAAAAGTAATAATATTTTCGCGAATTTTGTAACTTCAAGGGGAATTACATATAATGATTCTATTGGCATTACTAAACCTAATATTAAGAATGGATTATAAAAGAAAAATATCAAACCTAAAACTATACAAATTAATATTATAAAACTGCTACTTAACAGGACACTTTGTGATAACAACCCTATTAAAATTATTAAACTAACATATACTAATAACTTCAATTTATTATCGTAATTATAACTTAAGTACTTCATTCTTAAATGATACAACCCTTCTGTAATACAAAGCACTTGTATTTTATTATCTTGCCCCTTCGCCAGTAATAACTACTCTAATGGTTTTTAAAATAATTTTAAAATCTAATAATAGATTAGCATGATTGATATAATAAACATCTAAGTTTAATTTTTCTTTCGGCGTAATTTCATAACCACCATTTACTTGTGCCCACCCAGTCAATCCTGGTTTGACCTCTAATCTTTTCTTAAATCCAGGTATATCTCTTTCAAATTTCTCCGTAAATATCGGTCTTTCTGGTCTTGGTCCTACAAGAGACATATCACCTTTTAAAATATTAAATAATTGCGGTAGTTCATCAATTCTTGTTTTACGAATAAATAATCCTATTTTTGTAACACGTGGATCGTTCTTTTCTGCCCACTTTGCCCCATTTTTTTCTGCATCATTCCGCATGGAGCGTAATTTAATAACTTTAAATCTCTTCCCGCTCAATCCTAATCTTTCTTGCAGATAAAAAGGAGACCCTGGAGACTCTAAAACAATAAGTATACTAAATATCATTATAACAGGCATCAATATAATTAATCCTACTAAAGAAAACATAACATCTACTAAATACTTAATTCCTAAATAGATTTTAGATTGATTACTTTCTATTTGAATAGTTTGAGCATCAGATGTAATTCGATACTCCCTCGCTATATTTTCACCGGTCTTCATATTCCCTCTCCCCCTACAATTATTTGATTACTTCTTTATGTACTAGTTCATTCATATATTCCATGAGTTGTTCTTTTAATTCTTTATGTTGCAGTGCCACTTCAATTGTCGTTTTAATAAACCCGAACTTCTCCCCAACATCATAACGTATGCCTTCAAAGTCATATGCAAACACGCGCTGAATTTCATTTAAACGTTGAATTGCATCTGTCAACTGAATTTCTCCACCAGCACCTGTTTCTTGATTTTCAAGAAACATAAAAATTTCTGGCGTTAATACGTAACGACCCATAATCGCTAAATTTGATGGCGCCGTCCCTGAAGCTGGCTTTTCTACGAATTGACGAACTTGGTAACGACGGCCATCTTGCTCTGTCGGATCAATAATACCGTAACGGTGTGTCTCATTTTCTGGCACTGTTTGCACACCAATTACAGATGATTGTGCTCCTTCATATTGATCCATCAATTGACGTAAACATGGTGTTTCAGCTTGTACAATATCGTCACCAAGTAATACCGCAAATGGCTCATTGCCAATAAATTTACGTGCACACCATACTGCATGCCCTAACCCTTTCGGTTCTTTCTGTCTTATGTAATGGATGTTTATTTTAGAAGAAGCTTGTACTTTTTCAAGCATTTCATACTTCCCTTTTTCTAATAAGCTTTGTTCTAATTCAAAGGAATGATCAAAATGATCTTCAATTGCACGCTTTCCTTTTCCAGTTACAATAATAATGTCTTCGATTCCTGATTCAATTGCTTCTTCTACTATGTATTGAATTGTCGGTTTATCAACGATCGGCAACATTTCTTTTGGCATTGCTTTCGTCGCTGGTAAAAACCTCGTCCCTAGTCCAGCAGCTGGAATAATCGCTTTTCTTACTTTTTTCAAATCTAGTCCCCCCAAAATATCTTTTTTATCTATATGTAGCAATACAAAAAACCCTACCTATAGGTTCGTATTTACAACTCCATAGGTAGAGTTTCTAACATAAATAAATTATGGGCATCTAACCCATCCTCACGTCACACTCCCGACGACAAGCGTCTAAGGTAGGTTGAAATATAATTTTTACCCACAGCACAACCGAGTGCCCCCGTTGATAACGGTTAGGAGACATCACCAGAGCTCTTTAATTAAAAAATACCAAACAATTTTTTTCGACGAATTTGTTCTGGATCTTCTTTATAAACTGCCTTGCCATTTATTAATACAGAAGGATTTTCTCTCAAATCGCTCATGACATCTATTCCAAATTCCTTCTGTATTAGATCATAACTTGCACCTAAGTGAAATCCTCGGGACGTCGTATTATGCGCATCTGATGCGATCATATGCGTTAACTTATGTTCAACAAGTTGTAAGGAGAATTTTTTTATCTTTTTACCAAAGTTCCCGAGAAGACTACCTGCTGTTACTTGCGTTAATGCACCTTTACTAACGAAGTTATATAATTTATCTGGTCGCTCAATTAACTCGGCATTACGTTCAGGATGAACAATAATGGGTGTCATACCTTTTACACATATTTCGTATAATAGTTGTTCTGCATATCGTGGTACGTGATTGGATGGAAATTCTATTAACATATATTTATGATTTTCATTTAAAGTGACAATTTTACCAGCTTCATAGTCTTCTACTATATCACCATATAACCTGACCTCTTGTCCTGGTAAAATGTTTAGTGGAATATTAGTTCGTTGTAGTTCATCATTTAATTGCTTCACTTGAGGAATAATATGCGTACGCTCATTATCGTATTTCCCGTTTTTATGGTGTGGCGTTGCAACAATCGTATGAATCCCCTCTGCTACTGCTTGCCTTGCCATTTCTAAACTATCCGTTACCACCCCGGCCCCGTCATCAACACCAGGCAAAATATGACAATGTAAGTCAATCACTATTTTCATCCTCTCCTTTAGAAGTAAATCCTTTTTCCGATGTATATAAATCTATATTTATATACATCGGAAAAAGGGAGATATGTTTTTCACATATCTCGTCTCTCTTATTAATTAACACCGTAATAATAATATAAATTTTCCTCGCGCTCACAATCATTTAGGACGGCACCTAATAGCTTACCTTTTGCTGATTGTAATAAACCTTTTGCTTTCACAGCATCTTCTTTTTTCGTCACTTCACTACGAATAACAAAGATAGATGCATCACATTGATTTGCCATAATTTGCGCATCGGCAACAGCTAACATCGGTGGTAAATCAAGAATGACTAAATCATACGTATCGTACGTTTTTTCAAGTAATTCTTTCATTGATTTAGATCCTAACAACTCTGCCGGGTTTGGCGGAATTGGACCACACGGTAAAAAGTGTAAATTTTCAACAGATGTTGTTTGTACACATTTTTCAAATCGTTCATTATGCGTTAATACATTCGTTAATCCGAAAATGTTATTCACTTGGAACATTTGATGCATCGCTGGCTTACGCATTTCTGCATCAATTAATAACACTTTCTTACCTTGTTGGGCAAAAACAACTGCTAAGTTAGCTGTCGTTGTCGTTTTACCTTCGCTCGGGTTTGCAGAAGTTACGATTATCGAACGAATATTTGTATCAATCGCTGCAAATTCAATATTTGTTCGAATGTTACGATATTGTTCTGCAATAGGTGATTTCGGTTTTTGATGAGCAATTAACTGGCGACGTTGGCGATAATTTCTTTTGCTTCTGAATACTTTTTTAAGAGCCAATTGATTGTCCCCCCACTTTCATTGAAGAAGTATTTGCTGTATTTGTATCCTCTTCCATACGTGCGACTACACCTAATACTGGTAATCCTAATAATTTTTCAATATCCTCTTCTTTTTTCACAGTATTATCTAAGTATTCTAGTAAGAATGCTAAACCAACTGAAGCCATTAATCCAACAACGAAGGCAATTGCTATATTTAACATCGGACGTGGTTTAATTGGTGATTGGTTTTCAGCTATTTCTGCTTTTGATAATACTGTTACGTTATCAACATTCATAAGTTTCGCAACTTCACCTTTAAACACTTCAGTTGTTGCATTTGCAATATCACGAGCTAATTTCGGATCTTTATCATCAACAGTTATAGAAATAACTTGGGAATCCTTTTCATTCGCAACGTTAATTTTATTTGATAAAGCTTGTGGTGTAATGTTTAAACCCAATTTTTCACTTACTTGTTCTAAAATGACAGGGCTTTTAATAATGACCTTATATGTATTTGTTAACTGGATATTCGTTTGAATCTCACCAGCTTGAATAGTTGCACCTGCTTGTTTCTTCTGATTTACAAGAATTTGCGTTGAAGATTGATAGATTGGTGTCATAAAGAAAAAGCTAATACTAGCACTTACTATTGCGGCACCAAATGTAACGATGAGGATCATTGCTAAACGTTTTCTTAAAATATGAAATAAATCTTTCAAACTAATTGTTTCTTCCATACGTTCCTCCAACTTTCTAAATTTTTCGCATAGGAAAAATTATAGCATAAAATTTCTAAATTCTTTTTTATTTTACTAATTTTTTATTAGTTTCTCTTAAAACCAACTATAATCTTACAGAATTATATTAAATATGACAATAGATTCCACTATATTTCCAAAATTTCCACTAGGTTTTTTAATTTATAATAGAAAAAGACAAATAACAAACAAAAAAACCCGAAAAACCGACAATTATTTGTCGGTTTTTCGGGTTTTTTGTAAAAATATAATTTAATAATAGCCATACGCTTCTTTATGTTTCTTTTTATCATTTAAAACAACGCCGAGCAATTTCCCTGATGTTTGTTCTAACACTTGTTTCGCCTTTACCGCTCTTTCTTTCTCTGTTTGTTCACTGCGAATAATCAATATGATTCCGTCACATTTATTAGCGATTAACTGTGCATCTGTAATAACGAGAACAGGCGGTGTATCAATTAAAACGATGTCAAACAGCTCATACGCTTCTACAAGTACTTCATCCATACGCTCAGTTGCTAATAATTCCGCTGGATTTGGCGGTATAGGTCCTGCCGGCATTACATATACATTCTCAACTGCTGTTTCTTGTACACACTCAGTAAATGAAGATTGCCCTGATAATACGTTCGTTAATCCTTTCGTATTATGAATTGCAAAGAAATTTTGTACAGTTGGCTTCCTTAAGTCCGCCCCTACTATCAATACTTTTTTTCCTTGTTGTCCAAGTACAACGGCTAAATTTGAAATTGTTGTCGTTTTTCCTTCCTCTGGATCTGGGGAAGTTATCATAATAGAACGCATCTTATTACCTACAGATGCAAATTGAATATTCGTACGAATGTTACGAAATTGTTCTGCAATTGTAGATTTCGGTTCCTTATGTGCGATTAACTTTCCCTTCGTTGTCTTTCTTTTAAACATTTTGGCACTCCTTTTCTCGTCTTATACTCGAATACTAATCCCCTTTTTCCTCACATCACGCCACTAAATCCCCTATATATTCCACCCTGATAATTTTTTTGTATATAAAATTTGTCATCTCTACACCTATTCTATGATCATATCTTCTTCTTTCTATCTATATAACTTCTCGAAATTGAGATATTATGGAAGGTGTTGTTTATATGCTAACATAAATCCGTAACATACATTTATAATAATTAAAAATTATTATATTACAATTAAATAAATTAAACTATCCAAAAGTCCCTCCCTCAGTATTAGAAAGGCTTTTGGATGTTGCAATTTATTCTTTTTTATCACCAATTGCAAAAGTAATTTCTGCTTCACATGCAATTTCACCATCTACTGTTGCAATCGCTTTTCCTTTTCCAATCGGACCACGTACGCGTGTCATTTCTACTTCTAGACGAAGTTGATCACCCGGACGCACTTGTTTTTTGAAACGGCAGTTATCGATACCTGCAAAAAAAGCAAGTCTTCCGCGATTTTCTTCTTTCTTTAATACAGCAACTGCTCCAACTTGCGCTAATGCTTCTACAATTAATACGCCCGGCATAACTGCATAGTCAGGAAAATGTCCATTAAAGAATTCTTCGTTTGCGGATACATTTTTAATTCCAACCGCTCTTTTGCCTTCATCTACTTCCAAAATTTTGTCGACAAGTAAAAACGGATAACGGTGGGGAATAATTTCTTTAATTTGCTCTATATTTAACATATCACTCTCTCCTTATACACCAAATTGGTCATACCACTAACACACATGACTTTATTATCCCATTTCGTCAATCATTTGTCATTATGAAAAAACGAAGCAATATATTTGCTTCGTAGCGTTTTAAAAAATATATACACTCTTTTCAGTATAACAAAATAATTATTATTGCTAACACAGCGGTTAAAAAGAGTGTATATCCACGTTAGGGAAAGGCAATTTGTACGACTTGCCTTAAGTCTCGTATTCAAATCACATTATATAATAGAAAAAGCGAAATGAAAAATTGTATATTTCATCCTTTATTTCCCTTAATCTTTATTTTTTCTAGTTTCCTTGCAGATATCATTTTCTAAATTTTATATTAAAATTTAGACTTAAACTTTTCTTTTCAACAAAGATTAATTAATAAATGTATTAGAAATTATATAAGAAATCTTTCAACTACGACTCTTTTCCTCATTTTCATTTGATAAATGTTCATGCTTATATGTTAGCGTAGCCTGTTCTAATGCACGAATAAATTTTGAAAATTCTTTAGTCGTTTTTGCTTCTTCATCAAGAAAAAATTCATTATTTTTAAAGAAGCTCTTTCGGAGCGCTGTCGATAATTCTAATTGAACACCTTCTCCAAGTCCATTACGGTTTGCTATGTTATCTGGATTCATTGCCCTTAAATTTTCAGGAGCTAACTCTACCGAAAATCCTTCTTCTTCTAAAGAATCTTTCATAATTTTTCGATATACTTTATTTCTTCCACCAATATACACATTCTCATTCTCTTCATCATAGTAACCGTGAATTGATAAAATTGATTTAGATTCCCCCGACATTTCAATAGCTTTTGGTTCATCATATAAAGTAGATTCAATATGTAGTTTCCAATTATCTCTAGGCTTTAAAGCCTCAAATGTATACGTATCGGCTCCTAGTTTTTCTCCCAATTTCTTAGCTACTTGATCCGTTCCTAATTCAATAAATCCTCCATGTATCGCCATTACTAATATTTCACTGTTACGTTTTTTAGCCGTTATGCGATAATCCTTACCTTCATCTTCATTTTGTTTTAAATCTGCAAAACTTTTATAACTCACTACCCCTTTTGGTTTTTCTTTCCCCTCGCTACTTTCATACTTCTGTAATTTTTCAAAGTCATTATTTTTCCCTTTCTCAATCACATACTCTTCTTCCTTTCCTCTTAGCATAAATATAACTATTACTATCATAAAGATTGTAAAAATAATAATTCCATTTTTCATTTTTTAACCCCTCTTTATAATTAAGAATCAATTATTCTATGAGCTACTACTCAGTTCCAATATTCCTTCCTTTTTATCATTCTTAATATCCCTACTGTGTAACACATTGTATCTCAAATACCTTTTATATATTCCAAATTTCTTATTATTTAAAGAACAAAAAAGCTTTGTTCTTCAAAAGAATACAAGAAGAACAAAGCTTTTCCAATTATTATCATACTATATATATTACTTTTAATTACATTATTTTAGATTATTTGTATACTGCTGAATTTTTTGTGATTCATCTTTCGTTACATCTTCCATACGCTTAAACATGCCTAAAGTTAAAAGTAATACTGTCACGATTGCAGCTGGTACTAACCATCTTCCAATAGATTTCATCGTAACCCCTCCACCTTCTATTAATGTGCTTTCCAAATCCCATTTCTTCTTTTATCACTAGCCCCAGTTATCGTATAATCTTTCTCATTTTTTATTAAAGCTTGTACTCCACCATAAAACATTGGAGCATCCTTATATACAGCTTTGTATCCCTTACTAGAGATTTCCTGATTTATTTTAGGGTTCAGTGGAAACTCTGTATATACGATATCTTTTTCAAAAGCAAAACGGGCTTCGTCCACAATTTCTTGGAAATCCGTTTTACCATTTACATACTTATCTAACGCTTGCACCAACATCTGAGGAATACGGTTTCCACCCGGAGAACCAATCCCCATTACAACTTCGCCTTTTTTCTCCAAGATAGAAGGTGCTGTAAATGTCCTAGATCGTTTTCCAGGTTCAAATTGGTTAGGAGTATTTCCAAAATTATCAAGCTGGTTATTTAAGAAGAAACCGTTCGTTAATTTTCCTGAACCAAAGAAATTACTTAACGTATTTGTTGCAGAAACTACAGTTCCTTCCTTATCAATAACCACAAAATGTGTGGTACTTTCGTGTTCTTCAACATCATTCGGTAACAAACCATTCTGCCCTTTTTTCATTTTGGTATCTAGTTCTGAAATATACTGATCACTAACTAATAAATCAGAATCTACTTTAGTAAATTTAGGATCTGCAATGTGCTCTAATCGGTCTTGATATACCACACCTGTAAATCTTCCAAATTCCCCAATATAATCTGCTGTATTACCTATTTTCTGATACACATTCTCTTTTTCGGAAAATTTCAATATTTGAAGGAACGTAATTCCGCCAAATGGCGCCGGAGCTGTATACACATCAAAACCTTTATACGTTCCATGTACTGGTTCAAGCTCTTGGGCTTTATAATTTTGCATATCTTCCACAGGAATATGGGCTACATTATAAATATCTTGAGTGATACTGCTATTATAAAATCCTGCTGGTCCCTCTGTCTCAATCATCTGCAACGTATCTGCTAAATCCTTCTGAATTAAGGTTTCACCCTCTTGAATCGCTTCTCCATCTGGGTAGAAAATATTTGACTCATCCGTATTCATGCGATATTGCGCCGCTTCTAGCCGTCTCATTAATCCTCCATCTACTTTAAAGCCTTTCTCTGCATAATGAATAGAGGGCCTTAATAATTTCTCCATAGATAACGAGCCGTATTTTTGATGAATTAAATCCATACCAGTTACAAATCCTGGCACTGCTGAAGAACTACTTTGACCATTTTTAAAATTTGGAGCTGTTTCACGGTAATCAATAAATTTCTTTTGACCATCTTTATAGGATATTAACATTCCACCACCGCCGCCTATTCCGGAAGCATATGGCTCTACTACACCTAGCATATAGGAGATTGCAATTGCTGCATCAACAGCATTTCCCCCGCTCCGAAGAATCTTCATTCCCTCCTCTACAGCAAGAGGATTCGAGGCACTTACACCATACGTTTCATTCGAAACCATATCTGTTACATATCCCTTGACTTGTTCAACAGTATTTTGTCCACCGCATCCTGCTAAACTCAGGAGCAAAATCATGCTTACAATTAATCTAATTCTTACAGCTCTAATAAATCTCAAGCTGCTTTCCCCTCTTTCGCTTCTACTTCTGCATCATTCTTTGCATTATTTCTATTTTCTTTATGCTCTAAAACATGTTTATGATTTATAAGTATTTCAAACTTATCTTGTTTTTTATCTACTAGCACATTGCTTGGTGTATATTTTGTTAATTCTTGATAGATTCTCCGTTTATCTAGCCAACTTGCCGCTGGTCTAGGTGTCCCCTCTTTTATTATTAAAGGAACAATCTCAATTTTCGCCTGTCCATTTGCACCTAAGTTATATTGAACTAATGCACTATCTTTTGTTTTTGTCCATCCTTGATCAAAAACAAAATTTCCAAGGCTATAAAAAATAATACCTTGTTTATATACCTCAACAGATTGAAGAACATGTGGATGATGTCCAATAATAATATCCGCACCAGCATCTATCATCGCTCTTCCAAGTTTCTCCTGTCTTGGACTCGGTTCTGAATCATATTCTTGACCCCAGCTTGCATTTACTACAACAAGGTCAGCATTTCCTTGACTTGGATCTTTCGCTTTTCCAATTAGTTCAAATAGTAAGTCTGGATCCATAGTTAAAACGCCCGCTCTTTTATCAGTTGCGTTAGATTTTTTAGAATATGCATCAGTAAAACCTACTGTGGCCACTCGGATTCCATTAATCTCTTGATATGCAATATGTTTTGCAGACTCTAAATTTTTACCTGCACCAACTGCATTTATCTTTTCCTTCTTTAAGGTTTTTAGTGTATCCGTCAAACCAGCTTTTCCATAATCCATCATATTTGTATTCGCTAGATTAAATAATGTAAAGCCTTGCTCTTTCATCATCTTTACAACATTTTCATTAGTATGTAAGCCCATTTGTTCATCTGCTTTTTTATATTCTTTTTCTTCTTTTAAAAGTACCGGTTGGTCAAAGTTACCACTTACATAATCGGAGTTTTTAAAATATGGAGACACATACCGAAATACATACTCAGTACCATGCTGCTCCACAACACTATTAACATATCTTCCCATCATAATGTCCCCGACCATAGTCATAGTCAGCTCAGAACCTTTGCTTAGTTTCACTTTTTTCACTGATTGTGTTCTTTCAAACCAAGTCGATCCTATTAATATAACTATAATAATTGGTAATAAAAACATAATATAGCGACTGTTCTTCTTCTTCGTCCGTTTAATAAACACTAACAACTTTTCTTTTGAATTCAAATTACGTTTCATCGATATGCCACCTTAAAATAAGTAATAAACATTCATAATACCAAATGTTAAACCGCTTAATAACAGTGTACTACCTACTGTTAAAGGTAAGCCTTGCTTTTGCATCGTATTGGCAATAAGTCCTGGTACGATAATACCAATTCCTCGAAGTTCAAAAATATCAAACGGCATAACTGGATAAAAATAATCAAATATTAATTTTAAACCGATACCCGTAATAAGCATCGCAGCGAATTTCCTACGTCCATATAAAATCATATATCTTGAAACGCCATGTACGACAATAACATAAGTTAAAATACTAAGTAAAAGTACAACTAGCATAAAGATAGGTTGATTAAATACTAATGCTAAGTATCCTGGTACAACAAGACCTGCAGGTAAAACACCTGTTTTTTCAGTAAAAATAAGGCTCAATGTAACTCCCAAAATTAATGCAATATATAAATCTGATCCAAACATTCCTGTCCCTCCACTTAAATCGCTTTCGCTTGTTTTTTGCCAATTTGTTCTTCCATCATCATATCGATTAATGGTTCAGCTGCACCATGGATATTACCTACTCCATATACGATACGATCTTTTAAATATGGTCGCATGCGAGTCATAATTTCATTTGTTGACCAACCTTCTAAATCCCAATACTCTTTTGTTGGAATATTGCCGGCTTCATACGCGGCCGTAATTGGTGATGTTGTATCCCCAATAGCAATGACTACATCTGCTTTAATATACGGTAATACATCCCTTGCAAACTGCTCGGTACGGTCAACACGGTCAGGACGACAGTTCATAATTACAATTGGAGCTAGATTACTATATCCAAAAGAATCCACACGTTCCCAAATACGCAATGTTGATGATGCATCATTCGCTGCAAAACCATTTACAAAGAATGCAGGATTAGATCTGTCACCAAAACGTGTAATTCTCATTGCCCCTGGATCTGGATGGGCATTTAACATACCGCGGAATGCTGTTTCCTCATCAATTCCAAGAGCCTCTGCTACCGCTAAAGCAAGCGATGCATTATCTGGGAAGACCATGTAATCAAATTTACGTAAGAATTCTTCTGAAATTCTAGAATTATCCGCAACAATTACTTTTGTATTTCTCTCTTCTGCAACCTTTTTAAAATAATCTAAATATTCACTTTCAATAGTAACTAAATGTCCATTATATGGGATGGTAGCAGTGAAAGCTTCCGCTACTTCATCAAGTGTAGGTCCCATAACATCCATATGATCTTCTAAAACGTTTACAATAACCCCAACATTTGCTTGAATCATTTTATTTTGGAAGATAACTTGATAGTCCGGTTGAACTGCCATACATTCACAAATAAGTGCTTCTGCTCCTAAATTAGCAACCTCTTTAACTACCCTACGTTGTTCACCAATATTAGGACCTTCCTTACGGCGCTTAATCGGTTTCTCCTCATCAGTAAACCAATAAATCATTCGTGCTGAAGTACCAGTTGTTTTCCCTACAGTCTTATATTTCGCCTCTTGTACAACACCTGTAATTAGTCGTGTAACAGTCGATTTCCCTCTAATGCCATTTACATTCACACGAACTGGAATAGAATCTAATCGTTTTTGGTGCATAATTTGTTCTACGACACCGTAAATTACTAAGAACAGTGTGCATATACCTATAATAATCATCTACTTTAAACCGTCCCTTTCCTTGATCTAATTAACGACATACCCTAATTCATTGGCTTCATATTTGTCATTGATACACTATACAAATTAAAAATACTAAGAAAAATTACATTTATCCTCGCTTGTATATGCCTCAAATGTAATATGTAATAATTTGTCTAGTAGCCTTCAAATACTCCAATCTAATAACACATCCTATAATTTAACATAAAATGCATACCAAAAAAAAGGATTTGTCATAAAAGGCCCTAAATTACTCAAGGATAAAATATAGAAATAGAAAGAAATATTGTGCTCATATAATCCACCTATGAAACATAAAATCCCCCTTTAAATCAATAGTTCGGTAGATCCTTATGAAGGTGATATTGTTTAAAAAAGAAAACCTTAAAAATATTTTTCACCATATAAAATTCTTGTTTTCAAACAATCCCAAATTTTATCAGTAAATGCAAAAAATATAAAGGTAATATTTTCACTAAAAAAATCTAATCTCCTAATAAAAAAAAGGATTACATTAATTTGTAATCCTTTTTTACCATATGCTCACAATTTATTATTTCAACATACGCTTCGGCAATTTATCGATATTCTCTAACATGACACCTGTACCAATCGCAACACATTGCATTGGGTTTTCAGCAATTAATACTGGTACCTTTAATTCTTCTGCTAGAAGCATGTCGATACCGTGTAATAAAGCTCCACCGCCTGTTAGAATAACACCGCGGTCGATGATGTCCGCAGATAGTTCTGGTGGTGTGCGCTCTAGTACGCCTTTTGCAGCTTGTACAATGATAGCTGCGTCTTCTTTTAGTGCTTCTGTAATTTCTTCAGAGCATACTGTAATTGTACGTGGTAAACCAGTTACCATGTCACGTCCGCGAATTTCAAGCTCTTCACTGCGTGCACCCGGGAATACTGTACCAACTTTAATTTTAATATTTTCTGAAGTACGTTCTCCAATCAATAGCTTATACTTACGTTTAACGTAGTTTAAGATCTCCATATCAAACTTATCGCCAGCCATTTTGATAGAGGAAGAGGTAACAATATCACCCATAGAAAGTACGGCAATATCTGTTGTACCTCCACCAATATCAACAACCATGTTTCCGCTTGGCTGGAAGATTTCCATACCAGCACCAACTGCGGCTACTTTTGGTTCTTCTTCTAAAAATACTGTTTTACCACCTGAACGTTCAGCAGCTTCACGAATTGCTTTTTGTTCTACAGATGTGATATTTGTTGGACAGCAAATTAAAATGCGAGGTTTTGAAAAGAAGCTCTTCACGTCCAATTTGTTAATGAAATACTTTAACATCGCTTCTGTAATTTCGAAATCTGCGATTACACCATCTTTAAGCGGACGAATCGCCACAATATTACCAGGTGTACGTCCCACCATACTTCTTGCTTCTTCGCCTACCGCTAATACTTTTCCACTATTACGATCAATTGCCACAACAGATGGCTCATTTAATACAATACCCTTACCTTTAACATGAATTAATACGTTAGCCGTACCTAGGTCAATTCCGATATCTCGCGCAAACATTCCCGTCATTTCCTCCTCGATATTCAAAATCAGGTTACACCCGAATTCTTTTACACCTAATTTCTGATTTTATCATAAATTTAACAGAAACGTAATATTCGCAAAAAGAATTCTTCTGAAAAATATTACCGAATTCACAAGGAATGTTTGCTATTTTAGATTTATTGGCGCACAGGGTTTTCTGTATCTTCTTTTCGATACTTTTGCTTTGTTGCTTCTCCACCTCTTAAATGACGAATAGACTTATGATAATCAAGAATTTCTTTCACTTCATTTGCCAGCTCTGGATTAATTTCTGGCAAACGTTCTGTTAAATCTTTATGGACTGTACTCTTTGATACCCCAAACTCCTTTGCGATTACACGCACTGTCTTTCTTGTCTCCACGATATACTTGCCAATCTTGATAGTTCTCTCTTTGATGTAATCGTGCACACCACTCGCCTCCCTAAATTGGATGTGAGAAGTGTGAAATGAGACTCGCTGCATACGACTATGAAGTAAATGTGAGTGCTGTTTGTAAGCGTTAAACATTCTTGGATTTATAATGAAATGATTCACGATTTCTCACCTCAAACACTCTCTTTGCATTGGTTTATACCATTGTATTGCCCGCACTACTGATATATGCTACATGTTCACTATTTTTGCGGACTAAGTTAAGAAAAATTACGTTTTTTTGTGAGAAATACGTTAACGATGACAATTATGGCGAAAAAAAGTGACACCTCTTTATAAAAGGTGTCACTCTTCTCTTTCATATTCTTCTTCTAATAACTGATGGTGGGGAACTTCTTTCTTACCGGCAATATAATAATATAAAGCGAATAAAACAAACAATAAAATGATAGCAATCGACAGAACAGATAAAAATGACACAGTATCCCCTCCCTTTTGTAATATATATTCGAGAATCTCGTCATTTTTCCTTGTTATTGCAACTTTTTTCTCGAAATTGATTATTTTTATATGAAAATAAAAAAATCAGTTCTCCTAATGAGAACTGATTTTTTCACTTTATTATTCTTGTGAAGAAGAACCGTTAGATGATTCTGTAGAACCATTCGTTGATTTTTCTTCTTTTTGAGATTTGTCATCTTGTTTGCCGTTCGTCTCTTTATCACTAGTCGAACCGCTTGTTGATTTCTCTTCTTTTTGAGATTTCTCATCTTGTTTGCCGTTCGTCTCTTTATCACTAGTCGAGCCGCTTGTTGATTTCTCTTCTTTTTGAGACTTATCTTCTGGTTTCGTACTTGTCGACTTTTCTTCTTTTTGAGATTTGTCATCAGCTTTTTTACCAGAAGCATTTGTCGCCTTTGCAGCACCTGCATCAGCTTTAATTTCTGCTACTGATTTATTTAAATAACGCTCAGGGTTCACAGCCACATTGTCTTTACGTACTTCAAAGTGAACGTAAGAACCTGCATCTTTATTCATTGCATTTAGACCTGATTTTCCTAACACTTCACCTTGCGCGACTCTTGCACCTTTTTCTACTTTCACACTGCCTAAGCTTTGATAAGATGCTGCTACACCATTTCCACTATCTACTGTTACAACATAACCAAGAAGTGAATCTTTTTCAGCTTTCGTTACTGTACCACTTAAAGCAGCTGTAACATCGAATTCTTTTCCGTTTTTCGCAGCAATGTCAATTCCTTTATTCGGGGAATATGTGTTGTTATAAAAGACAAGTGCTTTTTCTTGTTCCGCCTCTGATGCTGCATCTTCATAGAATTTCTTCTGTACTACTACTTCTGCATTTGCTGCAGTTGGCATTTTCACTACTTCTGAAGATTTTGTTACTGGTACTGCCGGATCTTCCGTTTGTGTATACGGTGTTGCTTGATCTTGGTTCGGAGCTTTCTTTGGATTAGCTCCCTGGAACCATAGCGCAACCATTAAGATTACCGCTGCACAAGCAATGTATAGTGCCGGAAACACCCATCTTTTTTGAAATAAATGTACTACTTTTTGCGACTTTTTACTATTTCTTCCTCGCATTCCATCATCACCTCAGCAATCATTTTGAACAATATTCACTCATCCTATACAACCTATAACTAATTACTTTTCGACAAATTCTGTAAAAATATGTATAGGAATTGCAAAATTTCCGAGGAAATGATAGAAAAAGGAAAAAACTGAGCGTTTCAGCTCAGTTTTTTAGTCTAGTTGTTTCTTTTTATAAACGATAATACAAAGAATAATAGAAAGTACGCACCAAATTATTATATTTATTAAATCACCACTAACAGTCGATAATCCCTTTCCGTTCATTAGCTTCGGCATTGCATCCGCAAGGTGTTTCGTTGGAAGAAAATCAATCATTTTTTTTACAAAATCATTTTTTAAAAAAACTCCTAATATTGGAGCTAGAAGGAAAATAAATAAGATTGGCATACCTACTACTGATGTTGATGCTGTTGTTTTAGCTATTAATCCAATCGCCGTACCTAACATAAGAAAGAAAAATATACTAATAAGTAAAAATAGCACTATTAATGGAATATTCCCCTTTACTACACCTAAAATTGCGAAGTTACTAAAACAAATTGCAAATGTAATAAGACCTGTTAATGCGCTTTTTCCTAGTAACACTTCTAACGATGATGCTGGTGATAACATCAGCACACGTAGCGTATGCTTTTCTTTTTCTTCTGCAATTAAAGCCGCTTGAACAAAGCTTCCTACCATTGTTAAAGCCATTAAAGTTACCATATTAGATATTTCATCTTTCGGTCCATCCATCTGTCCATAAACAAAAGCAAATATAATTGGAAGTATTGCCATTACAAGTACAGATGCATTTGCTTTAATATCCTGTACCTCTTTCCAAAAAATCGCTGAAAATCTTCTCATCGAAAACGTCATTATAATCCCCTCCCAGTAACTTCAATAAAGATATCGCCTAAAGTTGGCTCTTGTGAATGAATGGATAGTAGCTCGCCCTTTTTCATCCATTCTGAAATACGTTTTGCACCTAATTCATCTTTTTGCACTATTTCTTTCTTCTTATCTGTTAATACGACTCGTATTTGATCTTTCGCGTATTGCAAGCGAAGGTTTTCTGGTGTATCAAGAGCTACAATTTCTCCGCCGCACAGAAAGGCAATACGGTTACAAAGCGTTTCTGCTTCGTCCATGTTGTGCGTTGTTAAGAAAATCGTTGTTCCTTCTTTATTTAGGTCTTTTAAGATTTTATGAATGTTTTGTACGTTTACTGGATCAAGTGCAGATGTTGGTTCATCTAAGAAGAGGATATCTGGTTTGTGAAGGATCGCTCTCGCTAGCGTGACACGCTGCTTCATTCCTTTTGATAATTTTTTCACTTGTGTTTTTTTATCATCCAATAAGTTCACTTGTGCTAACACTTCATCAATTCGTTCTTTTTTGCAATCGTATAAGTCACAAAATAATAGTAAGTTATCATAAATGCTAAGTCTTTCGTATAAGCCGCTATTGTCTGTTAAAATGCCGATTCGTTTGTAATCGATGCTGCTTGGTCCTGTAATATCTTTCCCCAACACTCGTACCGTTCCAATACTATGAAGCAATTGAGAAGTTAAAATCTTTACTGTTGTTGTTTTCCCAGATCCACTCGGTCCGAGGAATCCAAAGATTTCTCCTTGCTTCACCTCAATATTTACATTTCGAAGGGCCGTTTTTCCATCGAAACTTTTCATTACATCTTTCATTTCAATTGCCAATGTCATTTCGTCATCCCCTTTGTTTTTCTTTTTATAGATGAAAGTCGCTTTAGCGCTTTTCGTTTGTTTGTTTCGCTTTTCTTGACTCAATCATATGAAAAACAAAGGGGTTACGCAGTAAAATACCGGTAAAAGGAGTATTTTTACCGGTGAATGAATCATATTTTGAGCTTATCGGAGCATTTTTATAGCCCAATTACACCTTTTAATTCATCCATTCGTCCTTTTGAAAGCGGGATTGAACTTTTTCTTTCGTCATCCAAAATTAAACTAAAACTATTACGTGTCCACGTAATAACTTCTCGTACTCTTTGTAAATTGACGAGGTACGAGCGATGACATCTAAAGAATCCAAATCCTGTTAATCTCACTTCTAGTTCACTTAATGTTAATGCGCATACGAAATCCCCTTCGCGCACATGAATATGTGTCACTCCATTTTGCGTTTCAATGAAATGGATTTCCATCGGATCCAGTAAAATGATTTTATCATTCACTTTCGCTGGAATTCTTTCAAGTTTCATTTGCGGAATCATTTGAACTACTTTTTCTTCATCGACTTCTTCAACTTCCTCTTGCTCTATTTCTATCTTTTTCACACCATCGTTGTTTAATATGTACACATCTTCTGTCAGCGAAAGGGCATCTGATAAAAAGGAGGACGTGATAAAGATTGCCTTTCCTTGCTCATTCATTTTCATAATCGCTTTTCGAATAATGATCGTACTCTCTGTATCGACATTTTGCTCTGGCTCTTCTAAAATAACTAAATCCGGATTATGAATCATAACTCGCCCAAGATGAAGACGGCGTTTCTCTGAAAATGATAGTTTTTCTATTTTAACGTTCAACTTATCTAGGAGACCGACATATTGTACTACTTCTTCCATACTCATGTTAGATTCATAAAGCCCTAATATAAACTTGAAGTACTCCCTCACCTTCAAACGATCGTATGCTTCATCTTTCAAAAAACAAAAACCAATGCGGGAATAATTCTTCTTTCCAATCGCTGTGCCTTCAAATAGTACATTCCCAGTTGAAGCTTCTTCTTCACCGATAATGATGCGGTGCAACACTTTAGCTGTATGGTTATTACACTGCAAAACAACACATTGCCCTTTTTCAACCTTCAGTTCAACTGCCGGTAACTGGTTCGTCTTCCCTAACTGTTTCAACTCCAATAACGCCATTCCGTCTCCTCCAAATGTTTTTATCCTATTATACCAAACAATTAATGGAAAATTATGATATTTTAAACAAAAAAGAAGTAGGTATCAGGAAACCCCTGACACCTACTTCTTCACCATCAACTTTCCTTCATAATCATTCATCGTCTTTATTTCAATGCCTTTATAGTAATGAGCGACTATCTCTGTATATTTCTTACCTTCCGCTGCCATACCATTCGCGCCGTACTGGCTCATACCGACGCCGTGACCGAACCCTTTCGTTGTAACGGTGATGTTATCTCCTTCTTGTTTCCACGTAAAGTCTGAGGAGCGTAAATCTAACTTTTCACGAACTTGTTTTCCTGTTAATGTTTTTCCTTGAAACTCTACATCCTTTACTCGCTTTCCTTCCGTAAGGTCTTTAATATTACCAACCTTTCCGTTTGCTAGTACTTTCACACCGAGGCGTTTTTGAAAATCAGCTACTGTGAATTTTTGCTCACTCGTAAATTTTGGAGAGGCTTGATCCCACGGACTATCTACACTCTTTAAGTACGGATAATCATTCCCCCAATAATCAGCTGCATTTTCTGTTCGTCCGTTACTCGTTGAGAAGAAGGATGCTGAAATTGGTTTTCCATCATACGTTAAAACTTGTCCTGCGGTTTTCGAAACGGCTTCCTCAATTTTCTTTAAATTATTTTCGTAGTTATTACCCCATTGTTTCTTCAATTCCTCTTTGCTTTTGTACACTTGATCTTTCACCGTATCTGTCACGTCCGCATTGTTTTTCTTACCTCCGCTTAGCATACGCTGCACTACAAATGTTCTTGCTGCTAATGCCTGCGCCTTTAGCGCCTCTATTTCAAAGCTGGCATTCATCTCAGAAGCTACTACACCGGCCACATACTCCTCCATAGGCAATGTCTCTACCTTCTTCTGCTGATCACGATATACAGCAACTTGAACCGCTGTATCCACTTTCCCTGGAGCTGGTATACTTTCTATCGCTGGAGGAGTTTTAGAAGCTGCTTCTTCCCCTACTTTTGCTTTCGCAAACGGAATAACAAGAGAAGCAGGTACAATGATAACGAGCGCTATTAAGAGCGCTACTGTAATGAAAAGTGGCTTTGAAAATTTCATCCTATTCCCCCAATATAAAGTTGGATTCCTTTCATTCTTATGGAAATACGGGATCTTTTAGAACATACTTGGGGGTATCGTTATAAAGTGAAACTATAATCAGTGGGGTTTTACTGACCGCAAATAGTGGAATAAAACAAAAATTTTCTAAATATTTTTACTGAGACGTGCATAAGTATAGAATTTATTGACTATAACAGTAATAACCCAAAAAAAATAGCCCCTATGTCAAAAGACATAGAGACTACTTCAATTAAGCGTGAAGATCAGAAACTTCTTGTTCTTTCACTTCTTCTACTTTTTCGTTTACACGTTCAATAGTTGCACCTAATGCAGCTAATTTCTTATGGAAGTCTACATAACCGCGGTCAAGATGTTTTAACTCTGTTACACGAGTATAACCTTCTGATACTAAACCAGCTAAGATTAATGCTGCTGCTGCACGTAAATCAGTTGCGCCAACTTCAGCTCCTTGCAAGCTACTTGGACCGTTCATAATTACAGAACGACCTTCGATTTTAATATCAGCATTCATACGACGGAATTCTTCAACGTGCATAAAGCGGTTTTCGAATACCGTTTCTGTAATCATACTTGTTCCATCAGCATGTAGTAATAATGCCATCATTTGTGATTGCATGTCTGTTGGGAAACCTGGATGAGGCATAGTTTTAATATCAACCGCTTTTAACTTATCTGGGCCGATAACACGTACACCTTCATTTTCCTCAATAATTTTAACACCCATTTCTTCCATTTTCGCTGTAATTGAGCGTAAATGTTCAGGCACAGCATTTTCAATTAAGATGTCTCCACCTGTAATTGCCGCTGCAACCATGAATGTTCCTGCTTCAATACGGTCAGGAATAATAGGGTGGTTCGCACCATATAATTTTTCAACGCCTTCAATACGAATCGTTCCAGTTCCAGCTCCGCGTACTTTCGCTCCCATTGCATTTAAGAAGTTAGCTAAGTCAACGATTTCTGGCTCTTTCGCTGCGTTTTCAAGGACTGTTGTCCCTTTTGCTAATGTAGCTGCAGACATAATGTTTTCTGTCGCGCCTACGCTTGGGAAGTCTAAATAAATTTTAGCTCCTTTTAGTTCGCCCTCTACGTGTGCCTCAACAAATCCGTTACCAACTTTTACTTTCGCTCCCATTGCTTCGAAGCCTTTTAAATGTTGGTCAATTGGACGTGAACCAATTGCACATCCACCAGGAAGTGCAATACGAGCACGACCGTTACGTGCTAATAATGGTCCCATTACTTGAACAGATGCACGCATCTTACGTACATACTCAAATGGTGCTTCAATGTTTAATTCTTTAGAAGAATCGATTGTTACTTGGTTATTTTCAAATACGACTTCAGCATTTAAATGACGTAATACCTCGTTAATTGTGTATACATCAGATAATACTGGTACTTCAGATAGTACATTCTTTCCGTCACTCGCTAATAGGGCTGCAGCGATTATAGGTAATACAGCATTTTTTGCGCCCTCAACACGCACTGTGCCGCTTAACCGCTTTCCGCCACGGACGATGATCTTTTCCAAATTATTCCCCTCCGTGTCCTTTTTTCAGTATCTATTCACTCAATACTCAGAAGTTATGATCGGTGTGCCAACCACAATTGTATCTTTGTTGTTTGTAGAACGTATTGCTATTTGCACATTTATTTTCTCTCTATTTGTTGAAAGAGCGTCATTCCACTTTTTATTATATGCGGAGACTGATACAAATGCTCTTTCTTCTATCTGTTCGATCGCTCTTGCTGAAAGATCTTTCAAAACCTGATTGGTTTTATTTTGCAAAACACCTTCAATCTTATCATTCAGTACACCTTGAACACAAGTGTAAATTATAGGTTTTTCACTAAAAATTTTATCTATGTTCTGAACGTACTTCGGGTCCCATTTCGCCCCGCTCACTTCAAAAATAATAAAAGTGTTTTCTTTAGTATTTTCCTTACTCCAAGTTACTACTATTCGTTCTTCATGTGAAGAAGATTTTTTATAGGATGTAGCCTTATATCCATCTGGAGATTGTTCTAATTCCCAACTTTCGATGTTTGCCTCTTCCTTCACATCGTTTAACAATTTTTGAAACGTATGTATATTAGAAATTGTTTTCGTTTCTCGCGCTAACCATGACCACCGCTCTACTTTTGCATCGTTCTTCTCTAAAGCTGCAATCATGCTCTCCATTTTCTGTTCATCGCTTATAGGTTTCATCTCTTTATATCCAACCAAAAATAAAACAACACTTACGATAACGATAAGAATGGCTTTAAACTTCAATTTCATCCCCTCCTATCCCCATTGTTAACGGAGATATGAGGTTCTATACACTTACTTTACTAAATACGTTAAACTCTTTGAATAGCCTAAATAATCAAGGAAAAAGTTACTTACAGATGTCCCAATTGTAATTGTAATTAGGATAAGTAATACTCTCGTCTGCATCACTTTTCCAGACTTCATTAAGCGCTCAATGTGAATACCTTGTAAGGCCCACCACGTAATGGTAATAAACAATAAATGCGAAACAATGGCAATCAGTGCTTGTTGCCCTAAAAGATGTGCCAAAAAATCGACCCCTTTTTTGCTTGGCTACTACTTACGCAAAATGTAAAAAACGATACCATAAATAAGTAGGAGCCACACTTTTTCAAACGCAAATAAGCATCTTACATCGTAATTTCCTCTCGGAAAACATATACCTATAGACGTTTTCATTTGTTGTTACTCCAAAATAAAAAGCGTAGAGTACGGACTCTACACCTTTTATTTCCACTATTGTACCACGTTCCCCAAGAAGAAGAAATCCTTCATTAATGGAAAATGTTCATAAAAGAAATTGTAACCAATCATCGGCATAATCCCTAGTATTACAATTGAAATTGCGCAAAGACTCATGACAATCTTTATATTTAACGGTAATCGGAGCTTTTCTTCTGTCTCTCCCTTGCGGAAAAACATTTGCTGTAATATTTGGAAATAATATATGAATGAAATAACCGTCGTCCCCATCATAATAGAAGCTAATACGTAATGAGCAGGTTCAACATGAAGTGCCCCTAAAAAAATGTTAATTTTCCCGATGAAACCTGCTGTCCCCGGTATTCCAGCTAACGATAAAATAAAGACCGTCATCACTATAGCTGTAAAGGGGGATCGCTTATATAACCCTGTAAAAATCGTCATGTTTTCCTTATCATTTTGTAAGATTAATCCGTGGATGATTGCAAATGCTCCTATATTCATAAGCATATATGCAAGCATATAAAACCACATACTATCCATCGTAAACTGTGATAGCGCTACAAGAGGGACTAGCAAATACCCAGCATGCGCGATACCTGAATAGGCAAATAGACGTTTTACGTTGTATTGCTTTAATGCTACTACGTTCCCAACAATCATCGTAATACTAGCTAGTACCGCAATGTATATACTCATACGCCCGTACAAAGATTGTGCGTCTCCTTGGATTGCCACACCTGCAAACACCATAAGAAACAAACGCGTAATGAGTAGAAAACCAGCAATTTTAGAAATCGTTCCGAGAAAAGCAGTGACAGGTGTAGCCGCTCCCTCATACACATCTGGTGCCCACATATGAAATGGCACTGTTGCAATTTTGAATGAGAGTCCAACGAGCAAAAGTAGAAATGCGAGGGCTAACAATAACTGAATGCCCCCGGCCAATCCTTGCGTAAATACCTTTTGCATTTCCACTATGTTGGTCGACCCTGTAATACCGTATAAATAACTCATTCCAAAGAGTGTAATTGCTGTTCCAATTCCTCCGTTAATGACATATTTCATTGCAGCCTCATTCGATGCGCGATTTCTTTTTCGGATTCCTACTAAAATATAGGAAGAAAGCGAAAGCAACTCTAAACCAACGAACAATGTGATGAAATCAACGCTAGACGCCATGAACATCGCTCCAAGAAGCGCCATTAAAAACAAATAATAATATTCCCCTTTATCTTGAATAGGCTCCTTCTTGTCATCGCTTATTGCCATACATAAAACGAGAGCTGATCCACCTAATAACAACGTTTTAAATCCTTTTGAAAATCCATCTAGTACTAACGATCCATTTAAAATATCTCCTGCCGGTTCGCTATATAGCGTCATTAATGACACTATCGCTAACAAGGCAGCGGCAATTGCACCAATCGCAACGTACCTATGGTTCAGCTTAAAAAACAAATCACATATGGAAAGAAGGATGGCTGCCCCGAGAATAATGAATTCTGGTACCATGAGATGCCATGATAAGCTAAGTAACGTGTTCATATCCATCCTACTTCACCCCCAATGTTTTCAATGTAGTTTGAAGTGGATCCCCTAGTAGTTCTGGCATTACCCCAATTGCAATAATACAAACGATAAGCACTATAACAGGAACGTACTCCCATCCGTGTATATCAATTTTCGCTTCCCATTCTTTCTTACCAAATATCACTTGAAGTGTCGCTCTTAATACGTATACAGCGGTTAAAATAATTCCAATTACACCGACGGCGGCGATAACAGGTTTCCCTTGGAATAAACCGAGAAAGGCAAGGAATTCGCTAATAAATCCGGACATCCCTGGCATTCCAAGCGATGCCATACCGCCAGCTAGGAAGAAACCGCTAAGCACCGGAACACTTTTTGCAAGTCCACCAAGTGCTGTAATATCCGAAGTCCCGAAACGCTCTTCAATAATGCCAAGCAAGAAGAAGAGTAAGGCCGCAATTAAACCGTGAGACACAACTTGGAACAATGCCCCTTGTGTACCTGGTGCATTTAACGCCGCAAGCCCCATTAATACAATGCCCATATGCGAAATACTAGAGTAAGCAAGTACCTTTCTAAAGTCCGTTTGGATGAGTGCTAGAAAGGCTCCATACAATAAATTAATTACCCCTAAAATCGCGATTAGCGTTGCAAAATCACGAAAATATTCTGGGAATAATCCTTTCCCGAAGCGAACAATACCGTACGCGCCAATCTTCAGCAAAACCCCCGCGTGAAGCATAACTACAGCAGGATGCGCTTCTATGTGTACATTGACCATCCAGCGATGCAAAGGGAAAACAGGGAGTTTAATCGCAAAAGCAATCATTATGGCAAGAAACAAGCCGAACTGTACGCTACTTGAGACGGCCATTCCTCCCCCAGCACCTACACTCGTTAATATTTCTTTAAGCTCTGCAATATTTGTTGTACCTGTTTTCGCAAATAAAACCGAGAAAACGATAAGTAAAATAGCTGATCCAATACCGTTATATATTAAATAACTATATGCAGCCTTTTCACTCGACAATTTCCCCCACTTGCCAATTAATAAAAACATTGGTGGCAACGTAATTTCAAAGAACATGAAGAACAACATTAAATTTTGAGCAGCGAAGACACCGAGCATACCTATTTCTAACATGAGTAACAGCATGTAGAATGCTTTCAAATTTCTTTTAATAGAAAATGCCGCAATAGCTGCAAGCATCGCTAGAAGGGCTGTGAGCACCATCATTACAAGCGATAAACCATCAATACCAAGCTCGTAATAAATTGAAAACCACCTTTTGTCCACTGCTGTGAAATCCCCAAATTTAATCCATTTCACTTTTTCATCAAATATCGATAAGCTCTTTCCTGAAGCGTATGTACAAGCAAGAACGATAGCAATTCCAAATGGAAGCGCCGTTCCGAATACACCAAGCGCCTGCACTGTACGCGATTCTCGTTTCGGCGTTAATAAAAGCAAGAGAATTCCTAAAAGCGGGGAAAAAATGAAGAACGTTAATAGCAATCCATTCACCGTAAATCCCCTCCCGTATATAACAAAATAATTAGGAGAACTGCGAGCGAAACTGCTGTTACAGTTCCGTACACTTGTACATTCCCGTTTTGAAGCCGCGATCCTAGACCACTCATACCTTTAACCAATCCAGCAATTAAAACTGCGATTCCTTCTACAACGTATACTTCAAATAAGCGAAGCACATGAGCGATTCCTTTCGTAATAGGAAGCACCGTCACATTGTATAGTTCATCCACATAATATTTTCCTTTCAAAAGGTTATAAAGAGGCGTCCCTTCTCCGCCGGCCCAATCTCTAGAGATAGATTTCTTGCCGTATATGAAATATGCAAGGGCAATTCCCGCAAATGAAACGAGCGTCGCAACAACCATAATCCAAACAGGTCCATGCACTTCCTTCACCTGGAATCCTATATCTTTCGTAAGCCAATCCCCAAGAAACGTTCCGAACCACGGTGTATTTATATAACCTGCCACTACCGCAAGAACACCAAGGACAATCATCGGATACGTCATTGTGCGAGGTGATTCATGCACCTCTTCCTCCGTCTTCGTTTCCCCTGTAAAAACAAGAAAGTATAGACGGAACATATAAAATGCTGTTAGAAATGCCGCAATTACTGCTAAAACGAATAGAAAGTAATTGCCATTCATCCAAGCCGCCGCTAAAATTTCATCTTTACTAAAAAATCCGGAAAGCAGAGGAACACCACTAATTGCAAGTGTGCCTATTAAAAATAGTGCACCGGTTACTTTCATCTTTTTCTGTAAACCGCCCATTTTATTAATGTTTTGCGTATGGACTGCATGAATTACGCTTCCTGCTGCCAGGAACAATAATGCTTTAAAAAAGGCGTGTGTCGTTAAGTGAAAGATACCAGCTACATAACCCGCCGAGCCTAGCGCAAGCATCATATACCCGAGCTGACTAACTGTAGAGTAAGCAAGAACCCTCTTAATATCAGTTTGTACTAGACCAATAGAGGCCGCAAAGATTGCGGTGAAAGCCCCAACGATTGCCACAGTTTGCATCGCTACCGCACTTGCTGAAAATAGCGGGAACATCGTCGCTACTAAATATACGCCGGCTGCAACCATCGTTGCCGCGTGAATAAGTGCCGAAACAGGCGTCGGTCCTTCCATTGCATCTGGCAACCATGTATGAAGCGGGAACTGACCCGATTTCCCCATCGCACCGATAAAAATTAATATCGCCGTTATTGTAATCATAGAAGGAGAGAGGTCGCCCGTATGAATCGCTTTAAAAATCGCGTCATATTCAAAACTACCTGCGTGCCAAAAAATTAATATCATCCCAATAAATAGCCCAACATCCCCAATGCGTGTCATAATAAAAGCCTTTTTCGCAGCAGCTTTCGCTTCTTCTTTAAAGAAATAAAAACCGATAAGTAAAAACGAACCAAGGCCGACTAACTCCCAAAATATATAAAGCTGTAATAAATTCGTCGATATAACTAGCCCAAGCATCGCAAAGGTAAAGAGCCCTAAATATGCATAAAAGGTTGGTAATCTGGTGTCACCTTTCATATAACCTTTTGAGTACACATGTACAAGAAAACTCACAAGCGTAACGATAAACAACATTAAAGCCCCTAATGCGGTAACTTCAAAACCAAATGATATATCTATATCTCCTACCCTAAGCCATACCCACTTATGCTTCACTGCCTCGGATGAAAACCGTTCTATTAGTACCACTACCGCGGATATAAAGGAGAGAAAGGTAAAGAAAATACCTAGTACACTACTTCCCTCTCTAATTTTCTTCCCGAACACAATAAGTAACAAAAACGAAACAAGCGGGAAAAGCGGTATGAGCCATGCATAATCGATCATTGTTTCCTTCCCCCTTTTCGGTCACAATGCTATCCTTTGAGCGTATCCATCTCATCTACATGAACTGTCGGGCGATTACGGTACAAAGCAATCAAAATTGCAAGACCTACCGCTGCCTCCGCTGCCGCTACAGACATCGTAAACAGCGAAAAAATTTGTCCTGTTAAATTCGGAAACAAGCCTAATTTACTAAACGCTACTAAATTTAAATTGGCGGCGTTTAACATCAATTCGATACAAACTAGTACAATTACTGTATTTCGCTTTGTTAAAGCTCCAAATAAGCCGATGCAAAACAAAATAATCGCAAGTGTTAAATACGCAGAAGCCGGAACGCTACTCATGGGAATCCTCCTCTCCCTCATCCTTCTTCGCAAGGATAATCGCTCCTACAAGTGCTACAAGTAAAATAACTGAGGTTAATTCGAATGGAATAATATATTTTGAATAGAGAAGTGTACCGATTTGAAGTGTGTTATTTTCATGGAGAGGTAAACTTCCTTGTGTGCTTTGATTTGAAAAATCGATACTATTAACAGCGAAATACATAACCGCTCCAAATGCTACAACCGCAAAGAAGATAATCCATTTTCGAAGAGTAAGGCGCGATTCATTTTCCGCGTTATGTTTCGTTAACATAATGCCAAAAATCATAATAATAGTGATTGCACCAGAGTAAAGTAAAATTTGTGCCACTCCGATAAATTCGGCTGATAAGAGAAAGTACAAACCCGCAATGCTAAGGAACGTAAGCACAAGGGCCAGCATCATATGCATTACTTTCGTTAAATTTAGCATAAGAACGCCGCCGATAATCGCAGACAAGGATAATATAAAGAAAGCTACAAACTCGCCATTCATGCTTTATTCTCCTTCCTGACGTTCTCGTCGTTCTCGTCAAGCCACTGCAAATTTTTAAATAAATCATCACGTGAATACTCTGCGAGTTCAAAGTTATTTGTCATTACAATCGCCTCTGTCGGGCAAACTTCTGTACATAAATCGCAAAGAATACAAATTTCGAAATTAATATCATACGTGTCGATAATTTTCCCTTTTTTTGTAGGATCAGGATGTTTTTTTCCTGTTAATTGAATGCAATCTGTCGGACAAATGTTGGAACACTGATTACAAACAATACATTTCTCTGGATAAAACTTTTGAATACCTCGAAAGCGGTCTGGTAATGGCAACGGTTGATTTGGATAATCATACGTCACCTTTTTCTTACTCAAATTACTAAGCGTATATTTTAACCCTTTAAATAGTCCTTTCATCTCTTGCTGGCACCCCCTTTATAGATTAGAAGAATAGCTCCTTAATCAATGCCGTTAAGAAAATATTTGCAAGTGCGATTGGTAATAATACTTTCCATCCAAACTCCATTAACTGGTCACCTCTTATACGCGGGAACGTAACGCGGAACCAAATCAATAGAAAGACCACACTGCTGAATTTTAAAGCAAACCATACGGCTCCTGGAATAAATCCAAGGAACATAACTGGATTCCATCCGCCTAAAAAGAGTACTGTAATTAAAGATGACATCCCGAAGAAATACACATACTCTGAAAGCATGAAAAACGCCCAGCGAAACCCTGAGTATTCCGTATGGTATCCTGAAACAAGTTCTGACTCCGCTTCTGGTAAATCAAACGGCGTCCTATTTAACTCTGCAACTGCCGCGATTAAGAAAATGACGAAACCGATTGGCTGTGCGAAAATGTACCATACCTTCTCCTGCGCCGCTACAATTTCATTCAAGTTAAGACTACCAGCTAACAAAACGACACCAATTACACTCATCACAAGTGGAATCTCATAAGAAATCATTTGTGCCGCCGCACGCATCCCTCCTAAAAGGGAATACTTATTATTTGATGCCCATCCCCCAGTTACAACTCCGATCGTCGTAATCCCAGAAACAGCAATGTAATACAGTAACCCTACGCCAATATCCGCGAACTGAAATTTATCAGTAAACGGGATAACCGCAAGTACCATAAATGCTGGTGCGAATGCAATAACAGGTGCTAATATAAACAACGGTTTATCAGCAGCTTTCGGAATGCTATCTTCTTTTAATAATAGTTTCAAAACATCAGCTACCGTTTGGAGTAAACCGAACCGGCCTCCAACTTGGTTTGGTCCAATCCGTCCTTGCATAAATCCCATCACTTTCCGTTCTGCCAAAATACCGTATGTAACGAAGCCAAGGACTGCAAATAATAGAAGCACCGCTAACCCGAAAAAAATGAAGAAATTCGTCCAGCTTGAAGGTGATTGTAAGAGCGTCTCAATCATTAGCCGTCAACCTCCCCAAGTACAATATCAACCCCACCTAAAATCGTAATTAAATTGGCGATATTTTCACCTTTCAATAATTTCGGTAAGATTTGCAAATTATAAAAAGACGGTCTGCGAAATTTCAAACGGTACGGCTCTTTCTTTCCATCACTAGCAATATAACAGCCAATCTCCCCACGTGGTGACTCTATACGGACGAACGCTTCTCCCTTAGGTGCTTTAATAATTTTCGGGACTTTCGCCAGCACAGCGCCGTCTTTCGGGAACTGCTCGGCTGCTTGCTCAATAATTTTCAATGACTCCTCAATTTCCTCCATCCGGCAAACGTAACGATCCCAAGCATCTCCCGTGCTCCCAACAGGAACATCAAAGTCAAAACGATCATAAATAGAATACGGCTCATCTTTGCGAAGATCAAAGTGAACTCCCGTGCACCGCAAATTTGCGCCGCTTAAAGAATACGAGATCGCCTCTTCCGCGCTATATACGCCAACGCCCTTCACACGATTTAAGAAAATTTCATTTCCGCTAACGAGGTCGTGGTAACCTGCCAATTGCTCTCTCATATACGGAACAAACTCTTTCACCTTTTCAATCCAGCCGTCTGGCGCATCCCACTTCACACCGCCAACTCTCATATAGTTGAAAGTAAGCCTTGCACCGCACAATTCACTTAATAAATTTATAATCATCTCTCGTTCACGAAAGGCATATAAAAATGGACTAACCGCTCCTATATCAAGCAAGTTCGTTCCCCACCAGACGAGATGGCTCGCAACCCTCCCAAGCTCCATCGCAAGCACCCGTAAATATTCAGCACGCTCTGGAATCTCAAGATCTATCATCGTCTCTACAGCGTGGCAAAGGACGTAATTATTCGTCATTGCTGATAAATAGTCCATTCGATCTGTATACGGGATAATTTGTGTATATTGCAAGCTCTCAGCGATCTTTTCTGTTCCGCGATGCAAATATCCGATAACCGGTGTAGCCTCTTTAATAATTTCCCCGTCAATCTTAATCACAAGCCGAAACACACCATGTGTACTCGGATGCTGCGGCCCTACATTTAAGAGCATCTCTTCCGTACGGATCACAAGCTACACCTCCACATCATACGGTTCATAATCTTTCCTAAGCGGATACCCCACCCAATCATCCGGCATTAAAATGCGAGATAAATTAGGATGACCTTCAAATATAATACCGAGCAAATCATACGCTTCACGCTCCGGCCAATCTGCCCCTTTCCAAAGCGGCGTCACCGATTTCACTTGCGGCGCTTCCCTATCTAGCTTTACCTTCACTGCTACTGACTGTTTCTTTCCATATGAAAATAAATGAACGTATACTTCCATATGTGTCACAAAATCCGTCGCATGTAGCTCTGACATATAATCAAAAGCAAGTCCTTCATGGAATCGCATTAATTCCATCACTTCATAATATTTCGAAGGCTCCGCCACAAGCGTTGGAACATCTTTTGAAAGCTTATTAATATAGGAATCTACTAATGCATATTCTCCTACCCTCTCCTTAACAACCTCCACATAGCGATTTAAATATGGTTGGTTAACTGATGGTTCTTCCTGCTGCAGTTCGTCTTCTATCTTATTTACAGATCCCTTTGCCCTTGCCGCAGCAGCGGCTTTCGCTTTCGCGGCTGCAATTGCCTTTGCTTTCTCATCTCCAGAATCCCTCTCACCTTGTGAGGCTTTCTGCTTCGCTAACGCTGCTGCTTTTGCTTTTGCAGCTGCTACGGCCTTCGCTTTGGCTTTTTCTTCGTCCGTTACTTCTTCTGATCCTTCTCGCTTCTGTTTCGCTAATGCCGCTGCTTTTGCTTTTGCGGCTGCTGCAGCTTTCGCCTTCGCTTTGGCTTTTTCTTCGTCCGTTACTTCTTCTGATCCTTCTCGCTTTTGTTTCGCTAATACCGCTGCTTTTGCTTTTGCAGCCGCTGCGGCTTTCGCCTTCGCTTTGGCTTTTTCTTCGTCCGTTACTTCTTCTAATCCTTCTCGCTTCTGCTTCGCTAATACCGCTGCTTTTGCTTTTGCGGCTGCTGCGGCTTTCGCCTTCGCTTTGGCTTTTTCTTCGTCCGTTACTCCTTCTGATCCTTCTCGCTTTTGCTTCGCTAGTGCCGCTGCTTTTGCTTTTGCAGCCGCTGCAGCCTTTACCTTCTCTTTAACCTTTTCCTCTTCCGTGGCTTCTTCTGACTCTTCTTGCTTCTGCTTCGCTAGTGCCGCTGCTTTTGCTTTTGCGGCTGCTGCGGCTTTCGCCTTCGCTTTGGCTTTTTCTTCGTCCGTTACTTCTTCTGATCCTTCTCGCTTTTGTTTCGCTAATGCCGCTGCTTTTGCTTTTGCGGCTGCTGCAGCAAGCCGTTTCGCTTCTTCTACATTAATCCCCTTATCTTTTGGCAGCGCTTTCTCTTTTTCTCGATGTTCTCCTTCAAGTTTAGACATTTCCGCCTCATGTTTCGCAGCAAGACGTTTTCGCGCTTCCTCTTTCGCATGACGGGCTGCTTCTTTTTTCATACTTTCTAAGTCTTTATTTGGATCACTCATTTATTCGTCACCTGCTTCCCGGTCCTCGCCTCGTAACGAATTTTTTCTTTTAATTTATTAATTCCATAAATTAAAGCAGCAGGATTTGGAGGGCATCCAGGAATATACACATCAACTGGTACAATTTGATCTACACCTTTCACAACAGCATACGAATTCACATACGGACCACCGGCTGTTGCACAAGATCCCATCGCAATTACCCACTTCGGTTCAGGCATTTGATCATATAGGCGCCGAACAATAGGTGCCATTTTCTTCGTTACCGTTCCTGACACAATCATGACGTCCGATTGTCTTGGTGAAGTCCGAAAAAATGACCCAAATCGATCTAAATCGTAATGTGATGAACCTACTCCCATCATTTCAATCGCACAGCATGCCAGTCCAAATGTCATCGGCCATAAAGAGTTGCTCCGCGCCCATCCCTTCAACTGTTCCAATGTAGAAAAAAAGATATTTCTTTCTAATTCCGCTCGCTCCTGTGGGTGTAATTCCTCAAAATTTATAACCATTGTAACACCTTCTTTTTCCAAGCATACGCTAATCCAACTAGCAACATCACAACGAAAATTAGCATTTCGATCAGTGCAAATAAACCAAGCTTGTCATATGCAACAGCCCATGGGTATAAAAATAAAGTTTCTACATCAAAGATGACGAACAATAAAGCGAAAATATAATAACGAGCATGAAACCGAATATTTGCATCATGAAAAGGCTCAATTCCACTCTCATACGTCGTCGCTTTCGCTGCACTCGGTTTGTTTGGACGCAGCATTTTCCCTAATGTAAGAGCCACTACCGGCAGCAATATACCTAATAGCAAGAAAATCAAAACGATCATATAACTATTTTCATATACACTTGCCATTGTGAAACCCTCCCCCCTGAATTAAGAACAAGTTCACATAGTAAACAATATGTCTTACTTGCATCATTTATTATTTTTAAATTTTTCTAAATAATGCAACTATTTAATTCATTATAGCAAACTTCAAATTCCTATGTCGATATATTGGGAACAGAAACAACAATTAATACTTGCTGAGCAAATCTATTTTTACAACTCATAATAAATGTGTAAAATAAATATAGAAATTCTATATGTTTTCAAGCAATCATAAAAAACATAAACTACAAAAAGGTGGTTCTTATGTATATACAGTGGGTGATATAAATGAAAAAACAAACACATGTAAGTATTCTTATAAGCATTTCATTGTTGTATATAACTATTCATTACGTATCAATGCCCTTTTTATATGAATACGCACTTCCATTTCAAATTTTGACTGGAATAAGTACCATATTAATTGATATTACAATTTACAGTTATATATTTTACTTTTCAAATGTAAAACAAGGATTAGCACGTTTATTTTGGATAATATTAACTATCGGAACCTTCTCTTATTTCATCGGTGATATAATAGTTGCTTATCAACGCTTAATTTTGCATGACTACTATACATTCGTTGATCCATCAGACTTTTTTTACTTATTATTTTTAGTTAGCTTTGCATTTGCCTTTCTATATGAAATTATTTATGGCCGAGACTTATTGGAACAGCTTTTTACGATATGTGATATTTGTATTATTGTTACGGCTCAATTTACTTTAAGCTACTATTTGCTTATTGAAAGAACCATTCATATTTTTACAACATCATATATCGACATGTTTGTTCAACTCACGTATCCAATGGCTGATCTACTCTTTCTTTTAATAGGAATCAACCTTTTATTCAAACCATTATTCTTACTACCAAAACAAGTTGGCGCTCTTCTTGGCAGTGCTTTAATTTTGTATGCTACTACGGATGCTATTTATGCTTATATAAAATATTTCCAGCCCGAGCACTCTATGTTCACAGTTGCTCCATTATATCAAGTAACCTTAGTATTAGTAGCAATCGCTTGTATACTTCATACAAAAGATTCTGAAAAACAAGAACAAGTATTACTAACGCCTCAATTGGGTGAATCCATCCGATTATCATTACCATATATTTCTGTCGTGATGCTTATTGTTTTTATATTGGTCGAAAATGTTTTTGCACCTATCGTAGTAATTGGGCTTATGGTAACCTTCGCCTTCGTTCTCATACGCCATATGTTAGTTCGAAGACAAAATAAAATATTATTGCTAGCACAAATGCAATTCAGCTTAGAACTCGAGAAACAAATCGAACTACGTACAGAAGATTTAGTAGAACAAAAAAATGAGTTATATCATAACCAACAAATGTTTAAATCTTTATACGAGCATCATCCAGATCCAATTTTTACATTAGATTTGTACGGTAATTTTCTCAATGTGAACAACGCTGGAACTACTTTACTCGGTTATCAAACGAATGAATTATTAAACCAACCATACTATTCACTTATGTATGAAGAAGATTTGGAAGAAATCATTAATACCTTTCATCAAGTGAAAAAAGGGAAATCTATTTCTTTAGAAATACGGGCATATCATAAAAATAGAGATATTTACTACTTGCTTGTTACAGCTGTTCCCATCTTTTTAAAGGAACATATTTCTGGGGCCTATTTAATGATTAAAGATATTACAGAAAGCAAGCAGCAACAAGAACAAATTAATTTCCTAGCATATCACGATACTTTAACGGAACTTGCAAATCGCCGTTCATTTCATCAGTATTTAGAAAAAGCAATTGCACGAGCAAAAATATCGAAAAGCCCTTTTGCTGTTATGTTTCTAGACCTAGACCGCTTTAAAGTTATTAATGATACCCTCGGTCACCGGGTAGGAGATCTTCTATTAATTGCAGTAGCAAAAAGGCTCGAGCGAATATCAACACATAATATGAAACTTGCTCGGTTAGCTGGGGATGAATTCACAATCCTTATCGAAAATTATCAAAAAAGGACAGATGTAAAGAAGATAGCTGATATGATTGTAGCAGCCATGAACGAACCATTCGAAATCGAAAATCAACATTTACGAATCTCACCGAGTATCGGAATTGCCATATACCCTGAAGCAGGCGAAGATCCGCTGTCTATTTTACAACATGCTGATATGGCCATGTACGAAGCAAAAAATAAAGGGAAAAATCGGAGCTCTCTTTACACGAAAGAACTATATAAAAAAATGGAACGAAAAGCTCGAATCGAAAAAGATTTGCCACTCGCTTTAGTAAACAACGAATTTTATCTCGTCTATCAACCACAAATTGATACGACAGCAAATAAAATTATCGGTGCTGAAGCATTAATACGTTGGAAACACCCGCTCCTAGGTGACATTTCACCATGTGAGTTCATTCCAATTGTGGAAGAGACTCCGCAGGTCATCCCACTTGGACATTGGGTGCTACGAGAATCTTGTCTTCAACTAAAAATATGGCAAAGTTTTGGATACACAAACTTAAAAATGAGTGTCAATTTATCAGCGAAAGAATTTCAACAAAATCAATTAATCGAAAATATTTCACGAATACTAAAGGACGTTAAGATTGACCCGAAAGATGTAACACTTGAACTAACAGAACGAATTGCGATGATTGATGAAAAAGAAACATTATCGAGACTAAAGCAATTAAAAGAATATGGTATTCAAACGTCCATTGATGACTTCGGTACCGGCTACTCTTCTCTTGCTTATTTATCAATTTTCCCTATCGATACATTAAAAGTACCAAAAGAATTTACACAACTAGCCGATCATCGGCCTGAAGAAAGAGCCATCGTTTCCACTATCCTTTCCCTTGCAAATACTTTAAATCTCTCTGTCGTTGCTGAAGGAATTGAAACAGAAAAACAGCTTAAGTTTCTGCAAAAAAACAACTGTAAATACATGCAAGGTTACTATTTCAGTAAACCTCTAACAAGTAAACAGTTTATAAAATTTCTACAAAAAACACCCAGTATGAACCAATAGTTCACACTGGGTGTTTTTTAAAGTGTCGGAATTCTTTTTTCGTAATATTCTTCTGCAATCTCTTCGTAAAAAGCTGCTGTCGTTGTATAAAAATACGGAATCAACCATAAAAATCCAATCCCTAATGTAATACAACTTAATATAAACCAACCAATAAAACTTAAACATAAAATGAAATACTCCATCTTATGTCCAGCCATCATACGACGACTTTCTGTAATAGCTTGATTTATTGAATACTCAGGATAATCATTTATAATAAAATACGTCATCGCATAAGAAAATGATTTAATAATGCCTGGAATAATAAATAGTAAACACCATAAGAAAATATAAATGTTTACTACTATATATAATAAAAATGACCTTATAAACTTACTTCCTTCTGTAAACCATCTAAATATATGCCCAATACGCGCTTCTTTTTCACGTATTATATGTAGTGCTAAACAATAACCCCCTAGCGTTAAAGGCCCCACCAGCAATATTGTAATAACATCTATTGAAAGTGAGCTATTCACTTCTTTCCACTCCCAAACCTGAGAGAGAAGGAACTGAATACTAAAACTAAAAGCTGAAGTAAGAATCGAAATAAGTAATGTTGCCCCAACAGCTAAGCCCCATTTTCCTTCCAGTGAATCTAGCGCTTCTCCTTTTAAATCACTAATCATACTTAACCTCCTATACGTAATAATTCTATTAGTATAGCACGTCCCTACTGCAATTCACCTTTTGCAATATAGCGATAAAAATGTGCTGTCGTTGTACCTACATATGGACTAAGCCAAAGAAATCCTATTCCAAGAGTAAGAATTGCTAAAATAGCCCATCCTATGAAGCTAAGCCTTGAACTACCCCCACTTTCACTTCGTTTAGAAGTGGGGGATTCCTAAGTAAAGAGTTCTATTGAACTCTAATTTATTAGGCTATCTCCGCAGTCCTTGCGGTTAGAAGCCTTATCGCTTCATTCTTTAGATTGATACTTGCGTTAATATCCCTATCATGGTGTGTAAGGCAAGAAGGGCAGTCCCATTTACGTAGGTTGAGATTTTTAACGTCTTTGTTTTGATATCCACAACAAGAACATAATTGGCTTGAAGCAAATGTTTTCGATACGACAATGATTTGTTTGCCGTACCATTCCGCTTTATATTCCAACATGGTTCGAAACTGTGACCATGATACCTCACTAATCGCTTTTGCTAACTTATGATTCTTTAACATATTAGATACTTGCAAATCTTCTATACCGATAACATCGTGGTTTTTGATGATTTCAGTTGAGATTTTGTCCAAGTAATCTTTTCTAGCATTTGCTATGTATTCATGAATTCTAGCTACTTTTACTCGTTGTTTATTCCAGCGAGAAGATCCTTTCATTCTTCTAGAAAGAACACGCTGTGCTTTTGCCAACTTCTCTTCTAACGATCGAAAAAACTTCGGATTTTTATAGGTTGTTCCATCTGACAAAATGGCGAAATCTTTTAGTCCCACATCCATTCCAATGTAAGAATTTGTTTTCGGAAGTTCTTGCACTTCTGTTTCAACTAACAATGACACAAAGTATCTGCCAGAAGAGTTCCGTCTAACCGTAGCATTTAAAATACGTCCCTTTATTTCACGACTTTTGGCAAATCGAACAAGACCTAGTTTTGGTAATTTTATTTTGTTTCCTATAACGGAAATGTTTTCATTTGTTTGTTTTGTGGTGTAAGATTGTACGTTGTTTTTCTTAGACTTGAAACGCGGGGCACTATTTTGTTTTTTAAAAAAGCGTGTATACGCATCCGCAAGGTTGCGAACAGAAGACTGAATCGCAATACTATCCACTTCTTTTAGCCAAACAAACTCTTTCTTCATGGCAGGAAGTTTGGCAGAGCATGTACCATATGTCAAACCTTTTCCTGTTTCTTTGTATACATTATCCCATAGAGATAGGAAATGATTGAATACAAAACGAGAACAGCCAATCGTTTTATTGATTAGGGTCGCCTGTGCTTTATTTGGATAGATACGAAATTTATATGCTTTATTGATTATCATTCGTTTCACCCCCATTTCGATATGTGCCTATTATACAACAAACGTACATTTGATAGGTAGTGAAGTAACAGTTTATGTATGTCGAACAATTAAGACGGCTTCCTGCCATCCCTTGTCCGAAGCCAATTCATCTCCCACCTACTCACTTCGCGTTCCTTGAGGAAGGAGTCTTCTTGGCTAAAATGATAAAAGAAATAAATCTAGTTTATGTCCCTTCATAACGTTCTTACTTTCTCTCATTGCTTGTGAAACGCTATAATTTGGATTTTCAACCATAACATAATACGTCATCGCATAAGAAAAATACATCACAATCATTACAACAATCGAAATAGCTAATAGTACAAAGAAAGCAATTGTTAACGATACATTCCCTTCCTCACCAAAAAACGCGAATACACCTAGTAACAACATCGGAATCCACGTACCTGTATATAACAAAAAACGAACCTGCAGTTCTTTTTATTTCTTGATTTTCACACTTGGCATCGGGCAGAAAAAGGATCTGACCGCTTCTATGCACGGCTAGATGCTCTCTCCTACCTAAAGAGAGGCGTTTTTTTCCTCTTTTTATTTATATCCACAACAAAAAATCCGTAAAGGCAAGAGCCCTTACGGATTTTTTTACTTCATATCAGAAACGTTTAAACGGTTCACAGCACGCTGCAAGGCCATTTCTGCACGTCTAAAGTCAACATGCGCTTGTTTATCTTGCATACGTTGCTCAGCGCGACGTTTCGATTCATTTGCACGATGGATATCGATATGGTTTGCTTCTTCAGCAGATGATGATAATACAGTTACTTTATCTGGACGAACTTCGATAAAGCCACCGCTTACTGCTACATAATCAGTGTGCCCACCATTTTTCAGACGAACCGCACTAATTTTTAAAGGTGCAACAGTTGGAATGTGACCTGGTAAGATCCCCATTTCCCCACTCTCTGCTTTTACGCTTACCATTTCTACTTCTTTTTCGTAAACCGGTCCATCAGGAGTTACAATACTGACTGGAAATGTCTTCATAATTCGTCCCTCCTAAGGCCTTACGCCATCATTTTCTTCGCGTTTTCAATAACTTCTTCAATGCTACCAACAAGACGGAACGCATCTTCTGGAAGGTCATCATATTTTCCTTCTAGAATTTCTTTGAAACCACTAACTGTATTTTTTACAGGTACGTAAGAACCTTTTTGACCTGTAAACTGTTCAGCTACGTGGAAGTTTTGTGATAAGAAGAATTGAATACGACGAGCACGATGTACAACTAACTTATCTTCTTCAGATAACTCATCCATACCTAAGATAGCGATGATATCTTGAAGCTCTTTATAACGCTGTAAAGTTTGCTGTACTTGACGAGCTACTCCATAATGCTCTTCTCCTACGATTTCTGGAGAAAGCGCACGAGATGTAGATGCTAATGGATCTACGGCTGGGTAAATACCCATTTGTGTTAAACGACGCTCTAAGTTTGTTGTTGCATCTAAGTGAGCGAACGTTGTAGCTGGTGCTGGATCCGTATAGTCATCGGCTGGTACGTATACCGCTTGGATAGACGTGATAGATCCTTTATTTGTAGATGTAATACGCTCTTGTAATTGACCCATTTCTGTTGCAAGTGTTGGCTGGTAACCTACCGCAGATGGCATACGACCAAGAAGGGCAGATACTTCAGAACCCGCTTGCGTGAAACGGAAGATGTTATCGATGAACAATAGTACGTCTTGTCCTTGCTCATCACGGAAATGTTCAGCCATTGTTAAGCCTGTTAATGCAACACGTTGACGTGCTCCAGGTGGCTCGTTCATTTGTCCGAATACCATCGCAGTTTTCTTAATTACGCCAGAATCGCTCATTTCGTGGTATAAGTCGTTACCTTCACGAGTACGCTCACCTACACCAGCGAATACAGAGATACCACCGTGCTCTTGTGCGATGTTGTTAATTAATTCCTGAATTAATACTGTTTTACCTACACCGGCACCACCGAATAGACCGATCTTACCACCCTTAATGTAAGGAGCAAGTAAGTCTACTACTTTAATACCAGTTTCAAGAATTTCTACTTTAGTAGATAACTCTTCGAATGCAGGCGCTTGACGGTGAATTGGATCACGACGTACATCCGCAGGAACATCACCATCTAAGTCAATTGCATCACCTAATACGTTAAATACACGACCAAGTGTTGCATCACCAACTGGTACAGAGATTGCTTTACCAGTATCTTCTACTTCTGTGCCACGAACAAGTCCATCTGTGGAAGACATTGCAACTGTACGAACTGTGTCATCACCTAAATGAAGTGCAACTTCAAATGTTAAGTTAATGCTTGCTCCGTTTTCGTTGCTTTGTTTTACCGTAAGGGCGTTGTAGATTTCTGGTAGCTTTCCGCCATCAAACTTAACGTCTACAACCGGACCCATGATTTGCGTAACGCGCCCTTTATTCATCGGGTTCCCTCCTAGCTTTCTTTTAATTAGCCAGCTTTCTAAGAGAAGTCGGCTTTTAATTTTTATTAGTTTATAGCTTACGCGACTCTCCTGTTCTGGACGAACCGCCTACGCTTTTTATTGAATCTAGCTCCAGCGGTTAGAATGTTCGGTGGCTTCGCTTTTTCCTGCGAGGCACAAATCGCCTCTACGTCAAAAGCTCCATCCCCCTCTCATTCTGAACGAACCGCCTACGCTTTTTAATACTATTCTAACGCCGCTACTCCACCAACGATTTCCGTAATTTCTTGCGTAATCGCTGCTTGACGCGCACGGTTGAATGAAAGTGTAAGTGAATCGATAACTTCCATTGCGTTGTCTGTAGCACTCTTCATTGCTGTCATACGCGCCGCATGCTCACTTGCTTTACCGTCTAGTAATGCACCGTACACTAAGCTTTCTGCGTATTGTGGCAATAATACTTTTAAAATTTCTTCTTCAGAAGGTTCGAATTCATAAGCTGTCGTCGGTTTATCAGACGCCACATCCGTAAGCGGTAAAATTTTATTTTCCGTTACTTCTTGTGAAATTTTACTTACATAATGATTGTAGTAAATATACAGCTCGTCATAAGCACCATCTGCGAACATCGCAATTGCTCGAGAAGCAATATCTTTAATATCAGTAAATGATGGGTGGTCAGATAATCCAACTACTTCATCAATGATGTTAAAGCCGCGACGTTTTAAATAATCACGTCCTAGTCGTCCAAGCACAATAATTGAATATTGGTTTGAATCCATATTATGACGTTCACGAATTACGTTACTTACTGTACGTAATACGTTACTGTTATAACCACCTGCTAGTCCGCGATCAGATGTAATAACGATGTATCCTGTACGCTTTACAGGACGCGCATTTAGCATTGGATGATTAATCCCTTTACTTCCTTGCGCAATGCTCGCTACTACTTCTTGAATCTTTTCCATATACGGAACGAAAGATTTAGCATTTTGCTCTGCACGGTTTAACTTAGATGCAGATACCATCTCCATCGCTTTCGTAATTTGACTCGTTTTCTTTGTCGAGTTAATCTTCGCTTTTATATCGCGTAAAGATGCCACAGGTTTTCACCACCTTTTTTCCGGAAGTTGGCACGATTAGTAAGAATCCTCTTCCTAATCTACGTTGCAAGATATTCTTGCTCATGATTGAAGGAAAAGAATAGGTGCACCTACTCTTTTCCTTTACATAACCGTCAGCAATCTCAAAAGCTGAGATGCCTTTTATATGATCTAGCTAAGCCACAGTCGACTTCACTTTTAATTATTATTCAGAAGCTACGAATACTTTTTTAAATCCGTTAATTGCTGCTGCAAATTTGTCGTCATCCGCAAGTTTCTTAGTTGTGCGAATTTCGCTTAATAAGTCAGTTGCATTTGAATCTAACCAAGCATGGAATTCTTCTTCGAAACGAGTGATATCTACTACTGGGATATCATCTAGGAATCCACGTGTTAAAGCGTAAAGAATGATAACTTGTTTCTCTACACGTAACGGTTTGTGTAATCCTTGTTTTAATACCTCAACTGTACGAGCACCACGGTTTAGTTTCGCTTGTGTTGCTTTATCAAGGTCAGAACCGAACTGAGCGAACGCTTCTAACTCACGGTAAGATGCAAGGTCAAGACGAAGTGTACCTGATACTTTACTCATCGCTTTAATCTGAGCTGATCCACCTACACGAGATACAGAAGTACCCGCATCGATTGCTGGACGTACGCCAGAGAAGAATAGGTCAGATTGTAAGAAGATTTGTCCATCCGTAATAGAAATTACGTTTGTTGGGATGTAAGCTGATACGTCCCCTGCTTGTGTTTCGATGAAAGGTAGTGCAGTTAAAGAACCGCCGCCTCTTGCATCACTTAATTTTGCTGCACGCTCTAATAAGCGAGAATGTAAGTAGAATACATCCCCTGGATATGCTTCACGACCTGGAGGACGACGTAATAGTAATGAAAGCTCACGGTAAGCCGCTGCTTGTTTTGATAAGTCATCATATACTACTAAAACGTGTTTACCATTGTACATGAACTCTTCACCCATTGTTACACCAGCGTAAGGAGCTAGGTATAATAATGGAGCTGGTTGAGAAGCTGATGCAGTTACAACGATTGTGTAATCTAATGCACCGTGCTTACGTAGTGTTTCTACTACGTTACGTACAGTTGATTCTTTTTGTCCGATAGCTACATAGATACAAACCATATCTTCATCTTTTTGGTTAATGATTGTATCAAGTGCAACTGCTGTTTTACCTGTTTGACGGTCACCGATGATTAACTCACGTTGACCACGGCCAATTGGTACAAGAGCATCGATCGCTTTAATACCTGTTTGAAGTGGCTCATGAACAGATTTACGATCCATTACACCTGGTGCTGGACTTTCGATTGGACGAGTGTTTGTTGTATTGATTGGGCCTAAACCATCAACTGGTTGACCTAATGGGTTTACAACACGACCGATTAGTTCTTTTCCTACTGGTACTTGCATGATGCGACCAGTACGACGAACTTCGTCACCTTCACGGATTTCTGTGTAAGGTCCTAAGATAATGATACCTACGTTGTTTTCCTCTAAGTTTTGTGCTAGTCCCATAACGCCGTTAGAGAACTCTACAAGTTCACCAGCCATAACGTTATCAAGACCATGAGCACGCGCAATACCGTCACCAACTTGGATAACTGTACCAACATCACTAACTTCGATTTCAGACTGATAGTTCTCGATTTGTTGCTTTATCAGTGCGCTAATTTCTTCAGCTCTGATGCTCATGTGCTTCACCCCTATCTATTCTTCATTAATTCACGCTGAATACGTGCTAATTTTCCTTGTAAGCTTCCGTCGTAAATGCGATTTCCAATACGTACTTTAATGCCGCCTAGTAAATCTTCATCTACAACATTTTTCACGCGAATTGCATCTTTTCCTGTTTTTTTTGCAAATGCTTCTGCAATGTTAAGTTTTTCGTCTTCTGATAGAAGACGAATAGAATATACAGTTGCATCCGCTACGTTACGTTCTTCATTAGCAAGAACAACATATTCATCTGCAATTTCAGGTAGAATATCAATACGCTTGTTATCAATTAAAATATATAACGTATTTAAAATAGATTCAGAAACAGATGCGAATACGTTTGCAAGAAACGTTTTCTTCTGCTCTTTTGAAATGTTCGGTTGCGTTAAAAAGCTATGTAGTTCTCCGTTCTTTACATAAACGTTTTGTACAAGGCGTAATTCCTCTTCAAACATTTCTAATACGTGTTTTTCTTTTGCAATTTTGAAAAGAGCGACAGCATAACGTTTTGCTACAATCCCATTGCTCATCGCGCTTCTCCTACTTCTTTAATATAATCGCGAATTAACTTCACTTGATCTTCTTCTTTTAACTCTTTTTCAATTACTTTAGAAGCAATTTGAACAGATAAAGAAGCGACTTGTTCTTGTAAAGCAGCAATCGCTTGCTCTTTTTCGCGTTGAATTTCTTGTACAGCAGATGTTTTAATTGATTCTGCTTCTTCTTTCGCAGCAGCAACAATAACATCTTTTTGATCTACAGCTTGTTTTTTCGCTCTTTCGATTAACTCTTGTGCTTCAACACGCGATTGTTTTAACATTTCACGTTGTTCTTCTACTAACTTCTTCGCTTCAGTGTTACTTCTTTCTGCAGCGTCGATTTCATTAGTAACATGCTCTTCACGTTCTTTCATAATTCCCATTAAAGGACCCCACGCAAATTTGCGTAGCATTACTAATAGAAGTAAGAAAATGAACAATGTATAAGCAATCGTTCCAAATGGAATGGAAGCCCCTAATAATAAAGTTGGCACAAGGATTCACTCCCTTCAAAATATCTAAATTGATCATATGAAAAAAAAAGACATACGTTTAGTTCATAAAGCAATGGCGAAGAAAGTTCAAAAAACACTCTTCGCCATCTATGTAAGGGGAGTCTCCCTTATTTGTTCATTACGATGAAAGCAATAACTACACCGATAATTGGAAGTGCCTCAACTAATGCAACCCCGATGAACATAATTGTTTGAAGTGCGCCTTTTAATTCTGGTTGACGAGCAACACCTTCGATTGTACGTGATACGATAAGACCGTTACCAATACCTGCACCTAATGCTGATAAACCAATTGCAATTGCAGCTGCGATTACACCTAAACTCATTTAATTTGTCCTCCTTTGTATTATAAAAAAATAAATTTTTTCTTACTTAAATTATATTAATGGTCATGGCTTACTTTATGAGCCATATAAACCATCGTTAACATTACGAAAATAAATGACTGGATTGAACCAACGAATACGCTGAATCCCATCCATGCTAACATCGGTACAAGTGCACCTAATGCTCCTAAGAATGATGCCCCACCTAACTTAGCAAGTAATCCTAATAAGATTTCACCCGCGTAAATGTTACCAAATAAACGAAGACCTAACGTTAATGTGTTAGCAAACTCCTCAATAACCTTTAATGGGAATAAGAATTTCATAGGTTGGAAATAACCTTTAGCATATTCTTTCGTACCCTTCATCTTAATTCCATAGTAATGGGTGAGGGTAACTACCATCACGGCTAATGTTAATGCAACTGCTGGATCAGACGTTGGTGATCTCCACCATGCAATATGTTCGCCAGCCTCAACTGTTGAATACATGAATGGTAAACCAAGGAAGTTCGATACGATGATAAACATGATAAGCGTAACGCCAAGCGTTAAGAATCGTCCACCTGTTTTCCAGTCCATCGTACTATTGATAATCCCTTTCACGAAGTCAAACACCCATTCCATGAAGTTTTGCATTCCGGTTGGGCGAAGCGCTAAGCTGCGAGTTCCGATAACAGCGATTAAGAAAACAATAACTGCTGCTACAGTAACCATCATAACTGATGACAAATCGAACGTTAAACCTAGAAATTCAACTAATTTACCGTGTTCCACTAGTAATTCACCTCTCTTCCCTGCTCGTATACTCTAAATAAAGAAAATCTATGATCATGACAAGGTATCCTGTCAGCAATCCTACACCTAAGCCCCACATCGCAATTAACTCTTGATATTTGGCTGCAAATAAAATTAATAACCCAATCGTGGCGAATCTTGAATATGTACTTACCGCTGTCGCCTTAAACTTCACGTTTTCTCCATTTGTTACGCGATCTAATAGCTTGTCTGTTCTACGTGCAATGATGCGCAAACTAAGAAAACTGAAAATCGTTCCGATAATCAGCCCAAGAAATACATCCTTGTAAGAGGTAATTCCCCATCCTAGCACTAGAAGCGCAAGCAAGTAGTACATATATTTCTTTTGTCGTTGGACAAGTCCATGTACGTCTATCATCATTGCTCTCCCGAATAGTAATGTTGAATGAGTCGAATCATTGCGTATACCCCTGTTCCTAACCCGAGTAATAACCCTATAATAAGAAACAACGGAAACGTTCCAACCTTATTATCAATCCATTGCCCACCAAAGATTCCAATAAGAATAGAACCAACTAACTGAGCAAGTATTCCTGACATTAAAGCATACGCTTTTATATGGCTGCGATCGTTTTTTTGCAAGGATTCATCCCTCCAATATGTAACCCTCATTCACGATGTGTTAATAATAACTCATTTTTCTGCATAAATTCTATACAAAATAAAAAGTTTACATTTTCGTCACGGAATAGATGCATTTTTGTCACTGAAAGCCCTACCATCTATCCCCGTTGTTAGCATACAATAGGGTATTAACAGTGTCAACGAGAAATCGTAAAAAATCAAAAAATTTGAGTATTAGGCATTTCCTCCCAAAAATGAAAACGTTCCCCTTCTAAATACTGGTTAGAGATATGCAATTTCTAACAGTTTTCTCTTTATAATAGAAGAAAATGTTCACAAGTTTGTCACTATTATATTTTTAAGATATAGCGCTTTCCTTCCATAATATAGTGTCCCCGAGACGTAAGACTTCTATATTATATGTGATGTGTATATAACTTATGTTGTATATACCCTGTATATTTATCTCCCCCTCCCCCGTGCGCTGAGGGCGAAAAAAAAACGAGCGGGGAATCCCCCCTCTCGTCTGTTGTCTTACTTCGTTCCGAATAAACGGTCACCAGCATCACCAAGACCTGGAACTACATAACCATGGTCATTTAACTTCTCATCTAATGCCGCTACATAAATATCAACATCAGGATGCTCTTCCTGCACTACTTTTACTCCTTCTGGAGCAGCTACGATACACATTAATTTAATTTGCTTTGCACCGCGCTTTTTCAGAGAATTAATTGCTTCAGCCGCAGAACCACCTGTTGCTAGCATCGGATCTAGTACGATAAAGTCACGCTCTTCTACATCCGTTGGAAGTTTCACATAGTATTCTACCGGTTGCAATGTTTTAGGGTCACGGTATAGACCAACGTGTCCTACTTTTGCTGCTGGAATTAATTTCAGAATTCCATCAACCATTCCTAAACCTGCACGTAAAATCGGAATTAAACCAAGTTTTTTACCAGCGATCACTTTTGTTGTCGCTTTGCTTACAGGTGTTTCAATTTCAATGTCTTGAAGTGGAAGGTCGCGAGTAATTTCGAAAGCCATTAAGCTTGCTACTTCGTCCACTAATTCACGAAAATCTTTCGTACCTGTATTCTTATCGCGAATATATGTAATCTTATGTTGAATTAACGGGTGATCAAATACATACAGTTTTCCCATGTGAATCTCTCCTTTAGATGATATTCATGCGTTTACACGCTTTTTTACACTATTTACGATTGTAAAGAAAACGCTACTAATATTCAAGGGCAAATTTGGTAAAATCGTGAATTAGAATGAATCTATCTAGTATCTTTACCAATTATGGGAGCTGTATCCTTCATTATATCGCCAAAATTTATTCATCATTTGTATACATACTTTAAAAATAATATATGTCCACAAAAAAGACTGCCAAAACAATTACGTTTCAGCAGTCTTTTTCAATCTATTATAGACTTGTATACATTGGGAATTTGCTCGTTAACGCTTCTACACGCTTACTTGCTTCTTCTAATGCAACTTCATTCTCATGATTTTTTAATGTATAAGCAATAAGTGCCGCAATTTCATCCATTTCTTCTAAACCGAAACCACGAGATGTTACAGCTGCTGTACCGATACGTACGCCGCTTGTTACAAATGGGCTTGCTGTTTCAAATGGAATTGTATTTTTGTTCACTGTAATACCAACTTCATCTAATACGTGCTCTGCTACTTTACCTGTAATTTCTAAGTTACGAACATCAATTAAGATTAAATGATTGTCTGTTCCGCCAGAAACAAGTGTAAGTCCTTCCTTTTGAAGGCCTTCAGCTAAACGATTCGCATTATTAATGATATTTTGTGCATATGTTTTAAAATCATCTTGTAGTGTCTCACCAAATGCAACAGCTTTTGCAGCAATTACGTGCATAAGTGGACCACCTTGAATACCAGGGAAGATTGATTTATCAATTTGTTTTGCAAATTGCTCTTCACATAAAATCATACCACCACGTGGACCACGTAATGTTTTATGTGTTGTCGTTGTAACGAAATGTGCATGTGGTACTGGGTTTGGATGTAAACCAGCAGCTACTAGACCAGCGATATGTGCCATATCAACCATAAAGTATGCGCCCACTTCATCTGCAATCTCACGGAATCGTTTGAAATCGATAACACGAGGATATGCACTTGCACCTGCAACGATTAATTTTGGTTTATGTTCTTTCGCTTTTGCTAATACATCATCGTAATTAATACGGTGAGATTCAGCATCCACGCCATACTCTACGAAATTATATTGTACTCCACTGAAGTTAACAGGGCTTCCGTGTGTTAAGTGACCACCATGAGATAAATTCATACCAAGTACTGTATCGCCTTGCTCTAAAATCGTAAAGTATACTGCCATGTTCGCTTGTGCACCAGAATGTGGTTGAACATTTACATGCTCTGCGCCAAAAATTTCTTTCGCGCGATCACGTGCGATATCTTCTACTACGTCTACGTGTTCACAACCACCATAGTAACGTTTTCCAGGATATCCTTCAGCATACTTATTCGTTAGAACAGAACCTTGCGCCTCCATTACTGCTTCACTTACGAAGTTTTCCGAAGCAATTAACTCGATCTTTGAACGCTGTCTTCCTAGTTCTGCCTCAATTGCAGCAAATACCTTTTCATCTTGACGTTTTAAATGATTCACCAAAATCCCCCTTTTCTGAACGAATTACATCAATTCCCAATAGTTTTTTCTCATTTATTCAGAAAAAACGAAAATTCAGGTTGTAATTCTTTCGAACCTTCATGTTTTCAACTACATTCTAACATGACTTTCTATATCATAAAAGAAAAAAAAAGACCAAAATTGGTCTTTTCTTTCTTCTATTATAAAGTCAGACTACATACCTTTTACCTTTCGATATAAAGCTGTTATAAGACTTTATAATTTTTCATGTTTAACGGCAAGGAATAGCTTCTTCATTTGCCGCATAAACGGCACGTGCTCCACCTATTAGTTTCCCACGTGTTTTCGCCATCGTTACATGCGCACTTCCTATTTCCTTCACACTTGTACGAACCGGTACAGCTACATGCTTTAAATGCATACCGATAAATGTATCGCCGATATCCATTCCTGCATCTGCTTTAATAAACTCAATTACTACCGGATCTTTAAAATTGTGATACGCATACGTCGCTAATGCACCACCTGCTGATCTAACAGGCGTAACTGTTACAATTTCAAATTGATATTTCATCGCTACATCTCTCTCAACTACTAAAGCACGATTTAAATGCTCACAACATTGAAACGCCAATTCAATACCTGTTCTCTCTTGAAATTGTTTTAATTCAGAAAAAATCGCCTCTGCCACTTCCATCGTTCCTGATGTTCCAATTCTTTCACCTAGCACTTCGCTCGTGCTACACCCCACTACAAAAATTTGGCCTCTTTGCAGCGTGGCTTGTTCTTGGAAATCAGAAAGCGACATTTGTAGCTGTTCTCTTACCTTTACGATTTCTGTCATTACGCCTCTTCCTTTCACAGGTTGGTTCACCAAATTATATTTCATACTACTTATAGTTAGAATCTATTACTTTGTTTCGTACGTTTTAATTTTTCCTACGCGGTTTTCGTGACGGCCACCTTCATAGTCAGTTGTTAGCCAAATTTTCGCGATATCACGCGCTAGACCAGCTCCAATTACACGCTCGCCCATTGCTAACATGTTAGTGTCATTATGCTCTCTCGTCGCTTTCGCACTGAAAGTATCATGAACTAATGCACAACGAATACCATTTACTTTGTTTGCTGCGATTGACATGCCAATGCCTGTCCCGCAAACTAAAATACCACGATCCACTTCACCATTCGCGACCATTTCTGCTGCTGGAAACGCAAAATCAGGGTAATCAACAGAACCAGCTTCACATTCACAACCTAAATCAATATATTCAATATTTAACTCTTCTAATAAATTTACAAGTTCTTTACGGATATTCATACCGCCGTGATCAGATGCTACTACTACTTTCATTTTTACCCCTCCGAAGTCTCAATCAATTATCTTCATTTCACACTCGCTACCTTAATGGAACAAAGTGATCTCCAATATCGTATTATACACGAAACATCAACCTTCTGAATGTTTTTTCAGTAAAGTTTGTACAAGTTTTTCCATCTCTTCTAACGTTTCTTTATAAATAGAAAGCGATCCGCCAAATGGGTCTGAAATATCCTTACTTACACCCTCAGTTAATCCATATAATGTATCCAATTTCTTTTCAACACTCGGATAATGCCCAAGTACAATTTGCTTATGGTTTTCCGTCATTGTTACTACAATATCCGCCCAATCAACCAAAGTATCGTTTACCTGCTGCGCGGCATGATCGATTACAATTCCTTTTTCAGCTAAAGCTTCCTTTGCATGTACCGACGCATCGCTTCCAGGATAGGCGAAAACACCAGCAGATTGCACTTCAAATTTACCTTCTCCATAATGGCGAAGCAAAGCCTCAGCCATCGGACTACGGCATGTATTTCCAGTGCAAACAAATAACACCCGTTTCATCTAAACCCACCCCTTTTTTTCTGTTTCCTACCATTTATCATAGCGTACATTAGAATAGAACAAAAGGAATGTGAATATACGAAAGGCGCATTTCTCTTATATTTTTTCTAAGAAAAATGCGCCTTATCCACATATATGTGAAACCCTATTTCCAAGTGCCCAAAGTATTTCACCATACATAATGAACACACTACGAAACAAAAGAAGGAATCCATTTCATATGAAACGGATTCCTTCTATCAAATAATTATTTCATTGTAACTTTCATTACTTCTGTTGAACCTTTTGTAGCTGTTACACCTACAGTTGTCTTAATAGACTCAGCTGCATCTGTGTTTGTAATAACGATTGGAGTAATTGTGCTTTTCGCTTTTTCACGAATTAATTCTAAGTCGAATGAGATTAATTTATCTCCAGCTTTTACAGCTTGTCCTTCAGAAACGTGAGCTTCGAAACCTTCACCTTCCATTTTTACAGTTTCTAATCCAACGTGGATTAAAATTTCTGTACCGTTTTTCGCTTTAATTCCAATAGCATGTTTCGTGTGGAATAATTGTACGATTTCACCATCAACTGGAGATACAACTACACCTTCAGTAGGATCGATCGCAACACCGTCACCCATCATACGACCAGCGAATACTGGATCTGGTACTTCTTCAATATTTTTCACTGCTCCAGTTAATGGAGCTACGATTGTTTCTTCATTTGTTTTTGAACCAAAACCGAATAATTTTTTAAACATAGGATAGTCCTCCTTATAATTTACCTAAAAGTTTATAGGGCAATCTCTATTCAAGATCGAAATACACGTAAGACTTCATACTTCGAATGTTATACTGTAAAAACTCTTTCGAAATAAATCATGTCATTACTACTAGACTCTTATTGTAGCGCTTCACAAAATTCCAGTCAATTCTGATTGTCTGAACAACAATGAGAAGTTAACTTCTACTTATATTTTCTCTTTTTTTCACTTACTTGTCTAGAGGTCTTTACTACATTTTATTTTTTGTTGTTAATTTGTAAAATTACTTTCAAATTTTTGTCGAAATCCACTTGACTAAAGTAAGTAACTATTTTATTATTACTTACATAAGATAAGTTAATAACTTTTAGGAGGTTTTTTAAAATGATGGATATCGGTCTTCTTATTATTCGTCTTATTATAGGAATTACATTCATGGGTCATGGTGCTCAAAAATTATTTGGTTGGTTCGGCGGTTACGGCTTAAAGGGAACTGGCGGCTGGATGGAGTCAATCGGCTTACGTCCTGGTGTATTTATGGCATTTATGGCTGGCGCAACTGAACTATTAGGTGGTTTCTTATTCGCAGCAGGTATTTTCACTGTAGTTGGTTCATTATTTATCTTAGGAACAATGTTAGTAGCAATTTTCACAGTTCACGGAAAAAATGGTTACTGGGTAACACAAAACGGATTCGAATATAATTTAATGTTAATCGCTGTCGCTATCGGTGTAGCTTTAATCGGTCCTGGCGCTTACGTTTTACTTTAATGTTTATCTCTATTTCAAGATATTTACAAAAAAAGAGATTACTTCAGTACAATCGAGGTAATCTCTTTTTTTTACATCATCAAAAAAATATTATTTTCAGCAGGAGATTCCCATTGATATCTTGTAAAGGAACAATAAGTATTCATATTTAGAAAGGGGATTACAACATGTTATCCATTAATCCAAACGAACAAACCGAAAAAGATAATTACAAATTACTAACTGGAAGTATCATTCCACGTCCTGTTGCATTCGTTACTTCTGTAACTAAAGATGGCGTATTGAACGGTGCGCCATATAGTTATTTCAATATCGTCGCTGCCAATCCACCACTTATCTCAGTTTCAGTACAACGCAAAGAAGGAAAACCGAAAGACACTTCCAGAAACGCAATAGAAAAAGGGGAATTTGTCGTACATATTTCTGATGAATCTTACGTAGAAGCGATCAACGAAACAGCAGCGAACCTACCTCCTAATGAAAGTGAAATCGAATTAGCAAAACTAACACCGATTGACAGTGATGTCATTTCAGTACCAGGGGTTAAAGAAGCAAACATTCGAATGGAGTGCATATTAGAACGCGCTATACCGCTCGGCGGAACCGACGACTCGCCAGCTTGTGACCTACTAATCGGCCGCGTCGTTCGCTTCCACGTCGCTGAACACTTATACGAAAACGGCCGAATTCACGCCGAAGAACTAAAACCAATAAGCCGCCTAGCAGGACACAACTACGCAAAACTAGGAGAACAATTTGAATTAGTGAGGCCCATTTAAAGGCGGAAGCGGCTCGTTCAGAATCGCAGGGCATTGGAACTCTCGACCTTGAAGCGCTTTTTGCTTCGAGCGAGAGAGTGAAATGACCGGAGATTCTAGCCGCTGGAGCTGGATACAACTAAAGGCGGAAGCAGCTCGCTCAGAATGAGAGGGGGATGGAGCTCCTGACGTAGAGGCGCCTTTTGCCTCGCAGGAAGGGGCCCGCTTAGCTCTGACCAGCTAAGGTTCTCTCGCACAAAAGGTGCTTTATACCTGCGGGAGGTTCTTAGACGCGAAGAGCTGGCCACTGGAGCTGGATGCCACCGAAAAGCTCCAGCTTCATCACTCAAACATACCCCCCCCCGCTGAAAGCGGGGGATTTTTTATCGTAATTCTTCGTTCTTCTCCTCTAATGCCGGGAATTTCTCTTTTTTAGATCTACCAAGCTTTATTACAAAGAAATATAAGGAAAGTAACGTAATAAGGAAAACAATTAAAAACGGGTACGGAGAATAAAAAGTACGCGCCGCCTCCGATTTTCCTGCAACAAACTTCAATGACTCAATATCTAAAAACTCAGCAAACATTTGTACACCGAGCATACTGAACCAAAAAACAAAAAAACTAATAATAATACCAAAAACTTGCTTCAATCTCGTCATCCATCTCATCCTTTCTATATTTGTAATTTTTTAGTGTGATCAATATAGTACAAACGAAACTATGCACAGAAAGGAACGATCTCACCATTCACGAATTAACTTAATCCAACCTAACATCGAAATTTGCAAAATAATACCCCAGATTATTAGCCTTCTTAGCCATCTAGGAAAGAAGGTTAAAAACTTAACATACCATTCCAATAACTTGTTCATAATTCCCTCCTATATAAAATTATATAGGAAAAAGGAGATATAATCCAAATCCAACCAGAATGATACCACCTACTATTTCACCATATGTACCAAGCATATTTTTGGCATGCCTACCGAGCAATAAACCCATCCACGCCAGTAACATACTTATTAGTCCGAACAATAATATCGTAATAATTGTCTCTGCTCCGTAAATTCCAAGACTAAGACCTACTGAAAAACTATCTATACTGACACCAAATGCAAATACAAATAAACTAATTCCAATTGGAGCAGTTCTAGTCTCTTCACTTTCTAAAATAGACGAATATACAATATAGAACCCTAGCCCAATTAATAAAATAGCTCCTGCAAAATTCGCGACATCCCCATACTTCTCTGATAGAAAACGTCCTAGTACCATTCCGATAAATGGCATAATAATATGAAATATCCCAATTGTCATACCTATATAAAGGATTTGTCTTAACTTTAATGTTACCATCCCCATACCGAGGCTCACTGAAAATGCATCCATCCCCAGGGCAAATGCCATAATTATTAAAGGTATTAATTGTTCAAGTGTCATTCATATCCCCCCTCGGACGTGCTACTTCACAATATGCTTATCCGAGGAAAAATATTCTGTTTGCTAAAGGTACATTATCATTCAGTGATAATATGATGTCCCGCAGCTTTTGTTAAACGATTCATAATTGCATTTCCTATGCCTTCATTCGGGAATGATTCACTAAAAATAACATCTACTTCACTTGCATCAAACGTTCTAAGCACATCATATAACTTAGTCGCAACGCTGGCTAAATCGCTTCGCACACCACAAGACAATACAACATCTGCACTATACACATGTTGATACTCTTCGGTCGTTAATACACCTACTTTAAATCCTTCTTTCTTTTTCTCATCCACAATACGTTGAATAAACTCACGGGATCCTTCAACAATACTAAGTGGCGCTTTCGGTGCATAATGTGTATATTTCATTCCAGGCGCTTTCGGTTTTTCTTTCTCATCCTTTAAAGCTGGATCTAAAGAAACATTTCCTATTACTGCTTCCAATTGTTCCTGCGTAATCCCACCAGGACGTAAAATCGTCGGAACTTCGCTCGTACAATCAATTACAGTTGATTCAACACCTACTCCTGTCGCCCCGCCATCAACAATACCAGCAATTTTCCCATTTAAATCTTCATACACATGAGAAGCTAACGTTGGACTTGGGCGTCCTGAACGATTCGCACTCGGTGCCGCAACAGGCACGTTTGCCTCTTCAATAAGGGCGAGCGCTACTGGATGATCCGGCATCCTCACTCCGACTGTATTAAGTCCTGCCGTAACCCTCTCTGAAATCCCTTTTTTTCTCGGTAAAATGATTGTTAATGGTCCTGGCCAAAAATGCTCCATTAACTTTTCTGCAACCGGCGGAATTTCTTTTACGATACCATCTAACTGAGATTTTGTTCCTATGTGGACAATCAGTGGATTATCGCTCGGTCTCCCTTTCGCTTCAAAAATTTTCGCTATCGCTTCATCATCCATTGCGTTTGCTCCTAACCCATAAACCGTTTCCGTTGGGAAGGCCACCGCTTCATTTTCTCTTAATAATCTCGCTGCTTCTTTTAATTGTGGATAATATTTTTTTCTTTCCACAACATTATCCACAACCCACATATTTGTATGCATTTTTTCCCACGTCCTTTTCTACCATGAAATACTTGTCTATTTTTAGTTTACTATGAGATTTATCCAAAAGACAAACAAGGTTTATCCACAAAATGTGGATAAACCTTGTTAATCCGTGGATAACTTTGTGAATAGCTGACAATTTAGTATTATTGCATTTAGCTCTTTTATATTTTTACAAAAGTGTTCTAACTGTCGAATTTCCTCTGGCACTTCCTCTTTCTCTATAATGACAAAGTTAAAAAACTGAAAGATGGTCACAGATTGTGGATGATTTGTGAGTAAGTACAATTGTCGAATATCTTTTTCTTTCATATACTGCAAAAACATCTCGAAAAAATATAAGAAAGTCTGTTTATCCACATTAGGTGTGAATAAACAAGAACGGATAAGTGCATTTTCTCCACTTTGTTCATATCCAATTACCGCTCGTATTTCTCCCGCCTCTTCCAAGATCATAAATTGTGCGTACAACTCATTTATTTTATCATCTTTTTTATTAGCTTGTCCGAAAAAAGAATGTAATCTTTCTACATCTGCTTTCGTAGCAAAATACACGTTCTTCATAGTAAATCCCTCCTCATTGATATATATGAGGAAGGATTTATTAATAGCACTATTTAGAGAATAAAGATGTAAAAGCTTCGACGATAAATAATTTAACCTCTGGTTTCTCTTCCTCTTCTACTGTTACATACTCATTTTGCTTTTCTTGTTTTTGCTCCACAGGTTTCTCCACTTTTTCCACAGTTTTTGTTTCTACTTTTTTTACAGGCTGTTCTTCTACTTGTGTTTCGTGTTTTACTACTTTCTTTTCAGAATCTGTTACTTTTTTTGCGACTTCCTGCTTTACAACCTTCGTTTCTTTCACTTTACCCTCTTTCTTCTCTGGTACATCCACTACTTCCTCATCTTGCTCCTTAACTTCCCCCTCCTCAGGAGATTCAGCCTTCACAACATATTCTTCTTTTCTTACAGCTGTACCACTTGAAAAATCTAAGAAACACATCGGTGGAAATAATACACACCACCAGTTTGCACCTTCACCTTTTCCAATTGTAATAAGTACCGCTTCATATTCTCCTGCCGGATAAATAAAATTCCCATATACCTTTGTAGGAAACTTCACATTCTTACCGAATTTCACTTGAAACGCCTCTTTACTTCCTTCTCTTTTCAGCGTATTCGCCACTGTCTTTTCAATTTCAGGAATATGATTTTGAATTACTTTTCGAGCTTCTTCAAATGACGTTAAATCCGCTACCCATCCATCAATTTGCGCTTTCACTTCATCACGTACTTTACGTTTTAATGCCTGATCTTTATCGGAATCACTATTAGCTAAAATACGTAATCGAACGGCCTCTTTCGGAATAACAGTAGGCCCTTTTGCATCAGCTTTCATATATCCAAACTGCACAAGTAACTGTGCACCAATTAATAATAAAAGAAAGTAAGCAATAACTTGTTTTTTCATTTCCTCCACCGTCCCCTCTAAAAACAGTGTGGACAGACTTTCATCTTTCTAAACTATTAAATTCAAAATCTATATGAATTTTTGTAACTAATCAGCCACTCTATGAAAAACCGACAGAAAAACATTTTTTTAAATAGACGAGAGGGACTGGCTATGCACAGGAGCGGTCAGGGCCTTTTCCTGCCACGCGCAAAGTTTTAAAACAAAGAAAGCTAGCAAAGTGTATGTCCATTTTTATCTTCGTGGCAGCAATCTATATGCTGAAAAATGAAAATAACTTTCTATAGGTAATAAGAGGCGTATTTTCTCTGGAATAATACCCCTTACCAAAATTCTAAATAAAATGTATGGCTGAGTAGTTACGAATTTTTCATACAAAAAATAGAGTAAGGCTTATGCCTTACTCCATCTCTGCAAATACCATGCGATCTTTTCCATTAATATCAAATACAACTTCAACTTGAGCGCGCGGGAAAGTTTGCTGTAATAATGCTTTCACATCTTCACCTTGCCCTACACCAATTTCAAACGCCACAATCGCCTTTTTCTGTAATACATTCGGCAATTCTTCCATAAAACGACGATAGAAATCTAGTCCATCTTCACCACCAACAAGCGCACGCTTCGGCTCATGCTCCTTCACAACAGTAGAAAGACCACGCCAATCTTCCTCTGGTATGTACGGAGGATTGGAAACAACAACATCTAACTTCTGACCTGTTTCATAAAACGGAGACAGTAAATCGCCGTGATAGAAAGTTACATCCGCCCCTAAAGTTTTTGCATTTTCTTTTGCAACTTCAATCGACTCCTGTGCGATATCTACTGTATACACATGAAGATTTTTATTTTCTAAAGCGAGCGTAATAGAAATCGCTCCACTACCTGTTCCAATATCCGCTATGTGAAGCTCCTCATTACCGAAATGGCGCTCAATTCTCTCTAGCACTCCAACTATAAGTTCCTCTGTTTCCGGTCTTGGTATCAATACCTCTTCATTTACAAAGAATGATCGGCCATAAAACATTTCATAACCGAGCATATATTGGATCGGAATACCTTCTACATGGTTGTGGATAAATTCTGCAAAACTTTTCTCTTGTTCCGCAGTTATTTCTTCACGCATATTCATGAGCATTCCGGTTCTGTTTGTCTTTAATACATGACAAAGGACAATTTCTCCCGCATTTTCATCTCGTCCATTTTCCTGTAAAAAAGAAGAAGCCCATTTCAGGGCTTCATAGACACGCATTACTCAGCTGCCTCCATCTTTTGCGCCTGATCTTCCATCACTAAGGCATTGATGAAATCATCTAACTTACCTTGTAGGATTTGATCTAGCTTTTGAATCGTTAAACCGATTCGATGGTCTGTAACACGGTTTTGCGGGAAGTTATACGTACGAATACGCTCTGAACGATCTCCCGTACCAACAGCTTGTTTACGGTTTTGATCATACTCAGCTTGCGCTTCTTGTCTAAATTTATCATAAACACGTGCGCGTAATACTTTCATCGCTTTTTCTTTATTCTTAATTTGTGATTTCTCATCCTGACAAGATACAACTACACCAGTCGGTAAATGTGTTAAACGTACCGCTGACATCGTTGTATTAACGCTTTGTCCACCAGGACCACTAGAAGCAAACGTATCAACACGAACATCTTTTTCATGAATATTAATTTCTACTTCTTCTGCCTCTGGTAGTACAGCTACAGTTGCTGTAGATGTATGAATACGTCCACCAGATTCCGTTTCTGGAACACGTTGTACACGGTGAGCACCATTCTCGAATTTCAGCTTCGCGAAAGCACCTTTACCATTAATCATAAAGATAATCTCTTTATATCCACCTAACTCTGTATAGCTCGCTTCGATAATTTCAGTTTTCCAACCTTGCACCTCAGCATAACGGCTATACATACGATATAAATCACCAGCAAATAAAGCTGCCTCGTCACCACCAGCAGCGCCACGAACCTCAACGATAACGTTTTTATCATCATTAGGGTCTTTTGGAACAAGTAAAATTTTCAGACGTTCTGATAATGTTTTCTCTTGTCCTTCTAATTCAGAAACCTCTTCTTTTACCATATCACGCATATCAGCGTCTAACTTATCTTCTAACATTGCTTTTGCATCTCGTAATTGCTCACGAACATCTTTATACTCACGGTACACCTCTACCGTGTCCTGAATATCAGATTGCTCTTTTGAATACTCACGAAGCTTATTTGTATCGCTAATAACCTCTGGGTCACTTAACAATTCATTCAACTTCTCATAACGATTTTCTACAGCTTGCAAACGATCTAACACACCATTCACCTCTACATCCTAGTATCTAATACAAATAGTATATGGTACTTAATCAAAAAAACGCAAATTATATTTAAAAGCGCAGGTGGCTTGTTCAGAATCGCAGGACATTGGAACTCTCGGCCTTGAAGCGCTTTTGCTTCGAGCGAGAGAGTGAAATGGCCGGAGATTCTTGCCACCAATCTTCATCTATTTTCGAAAAAAACCCGCTCTACATAGCGAGTTTCACTTATCTTTGTTTTGTAGGTACTGCATGACAATGACGACAACGTGGTTCATACGATTCTGAAGCCCCAACTAAAATAATTGGATCATCAAATGCCGCTGGTTCTCCATCGATTAAACGTTGCGTACGACTTGCAGGAGATCCACATTCAGAACAAACTGCCTGCAATTTAGTTACATGTTCAGCAATCGCCATCAGCTGAGGAACTTGTCCAAATGGTAGACCACGGAAATCTTGGTCTAATCCAGCTACAATGACACGATAGCCACGATTTGCCAATACTTGCACCACTTCCACAATGTCCCCATCAAAAAATTGTACCTCATCGATTGCAATAACATCCATTTCTTCTGTTACATGGTTAAATATATCTTTTGAAGCTGAAACAGGAACTGCTTTAACCTTTAATCCATTATGTGATACAACATCTTCTTCACTATAACGATTATCAATACATGGTTTAAATACAATTGCATGTTGTTTCGCAAATTGTGTACGGCGTATACGGCGGATGAGCTCTTCTGATTTTCCAGAAAACATACTCCCGCAAATCACTTCAATCCAACCATTTTGATTCATTAAGTACATTGAGCTCTCCTTTCATCTACTTTCCTAATCCAAAGTAGGGCAAAGGTTTAATATTTTCGCAAAAAAAACAGACAAGCGAATACATACACTTGCCTGTTTTATGTTCTTTATTACTTAATACCGTATTTCTTATTGAAGCGGTCAACACGTCCGTCTGCAGTAGCAAACTTCTGACGTCCAGTGTAGAATGGGTGAGAATCAGAACTGATCTCAATTTTTAGTAATGGATAAGTGTTACCATCTTCCCACTCAACAGTTTCGCTAGAGCCTTTTGTAGACCCGCTTAAGAATTTGAAGCCAGTGTTCGTGTCCATAAATACAACTTTATTGTAATTTGGATGGATTCCTGCTTTCATTCTTTTCATCTCCTTCCGCCCTGAATCATTTTCGAAACAGAGTTTTTCATCTTCAGCTGCTTACACAACTATATTGATGAAACACATATGATGAAATTATAACAAGGCTAACTCCATTTTGCAACTACCTGTTTTTGTCTTTTTAAAAATTAAAAGCGCAAGCGGCTCGTTCAGAATCCAGGTCACTTCAAGCTCTCGACCAAGAAGCGCTTTTTGCTTCGACCGAGAGAGCGAAATGGCCGGAGATTCTAGCCGCCGGAACTGGATATCAATTAAAAGCGCAAGCGGCTCGTTCAGAATCCAGATCACTTCAAGCTCTCGACCAAGAAGCGCTTTTTGCTTCGACCGAGAGAGCGAAATGGCCGGAGATTCTAGCCGCTGGAGCTGGATATACCTAAAAGCACAAGCGGCTCGTTCAGAATGAGAGGGGGATGGAGCTTCTGACGTAGAGGCGCTTTTTGCCTCGTAGGAAGACGCGAAGCCACCGACCATTCTCTAGCCGCTGGAGATGGAACTAGATACACCTTAAAGCGCAAGCGGCTCGCCCAGAATCGTAGGGCACTTCAAGCTCTCAATCCAAATATGATTTCCATCTCAAAAAACAAATTTTTTCCATATATTACTCTCTCTAATATTCCCTTAAAAACATAAAAAACTCGCTTACTACGAAATAAGCGAGTCCCCATCTTTTCCCTTTACTTAGTGGTTACATACCTTTTTGAGTCTGCAACAATGTTTTGTAAAAATTCTTCATTTGTCTTTGTTTGACGAAGTTTACGTAAGAAGCCTTCAACAAAGTCTGGTGTATCACGCATTGTTTTACGAATACCCCACAGCTTGTCTAAATGTTCTTTCGGAATTAATAGGTCTTCTTTACGCGTACCAGAGCGACGAATATCAATCGCTGGGAAGATACGGCGCTCAGCTAATGAGCGATCTAAGTGAAGTTCCATATTTCCAGTTCCTTTAAACTCCTCGTAAATTACATCATCCATACGAGACCCTGTATCAACAAGCGCTGTTGCTAAAATCGTTAGGCTACCGCCCTCTTCGATATTACGCGCAGCCCCAAAGAAACGCTTCGGTCTATGAAAAGCAGCAGGATCAATACCACCCGATAAGGTTCTACCACTTGGCGGAATAACAAGGTTGTAAGCACGCGCTAAACGGGTAATACTATCCATTAAAATAACAACGTCCCTTTTATGTTCTACAAGACGCATTGCACGCTCTAATACAAGCTCAGCTACTTTAATATGATTCTCTGGCACTTCATCAAAAGTAGAACTTACAACATCACCTTTAACAGAACGTTCAATATCTGTTACTTCCTCTGGACGCTCATCAATTAAAAGTACAATTAATTCTGCTTCCGGATGATTTGTTGTGACACTGTGTGCAATTTCTTTTAACAGACTTGTTTTACCAGCCTTTGGAGGCGCAACAATTAAACCACGTTGTCCAAATCCAACTGGTGCGATTAAATCCATGATGCGTGTCGGTAACTTTTTCGTTTCCGTCTCCAATTTCATTTGGCGATCTGGGTATAACGGTGTTAATGCAGGGAAATGTACACGCTCTTTTGCTGAGTCTGGATCATCTCCATTTACAGCTTCAACTTGTAGCAATCCAAAATAGCGCTCATTTTCTTTCGGAGGTCGTACTTTACCAGAAACCTTATCTCCATTACGTAAATCGAAACGACGAATTTGCGAAGCCGAGATATAAATATCTTCTGAGCTTGGAGAATAATTGATAGGACGTAAGAATCCAAATCCTTCTGATTGAATAATTTCTAATACGCCTTCCATGAAAAAGAAACCTTCTTTTTCTGCTCGAGCTTTTAAGATAGAGAAGATTAGCTCTTTTTTCGTTAACTTGCTGTAATACGAAATCTTAAATTCCTTCGCAAGCTCGTATAACTCTTTTAATTTCATGTTTTCTAATGCTGCAATTGACAAATTCATTCAGACACCACACTTTAACTTTATTCTCTTTTCACATGGGTAAAGGGAAAAATACGGAAGGCAAATAAATAATAATGAAAGGCAATAAGTTCAAGTAGGATAATATTCACTATTGTAACCCTTTTATCTAGTTTTAATCAATACGTTGAAACACAAATACAAGAAGCGAAGACAAGAAAATTTGTCTTCGCCTTTTCATATTTCTTTCTTTTTTCTACTCACCTGATTTTAAGGTAGAATAGATAAGGTATTTCTGCTTGTATTTAATCCAGTTCCGGCGGCTAGAATCTCCGGTCATTTCGCTCTCTCACTCGAAGCAAAGAGCGCTTCAAGGTCGAGAGCTTGAAGTGTCCTGCGATTCTAAACGAGCCGCTTACGCTTTTTATTTAATCCAGCTTCAGCAGCTAGAATGGTCGGTGGCTTCACTTCTTCCTGCGAGGCAAAAAGCGCCTCTACGTCAGAAGCTCCATCCCCCTCCCATTCTGAACGAGCTGCTTACGCTTTTTATTTAATAACCAAATTCGGTTTTTTATTTAAGCTATGGCGGCCGTCTACGAAGCGTACTGTGCCTGATTTTGCACGCATAACAAGGGATTGTGTTGTTCCAACGCTACCTTTAAATTGAACGCCTCGTAATAGTTCTCCGTCTGTTACACCTGTTGCTGCAAAGATTGCATCGTCACCTTTTACTAAGTCTTCCATACGAAGGATACGATTGATATCTTCAATACCCATTCTTTTACAACGAGCTAGTTCAGCTTCGTTTTGAGGTAAGAGCTTCCCGTGAATTTCTCCACCTAAGCATTTTAATGCGACCGCAGCTAATACACCTTCAGGTGCTCCACCAGAACCGAATAGAATATCTACACCAGTACGGTCAAATGCTGTATTGATTGCTCCAGCTACATCTCCATCGTTAATTAATTTAATACGAGCACCAGCTTTACGAATTTCTTCGATAATTGCTTGATGACGTGGACGGTTTAAAACTGTCGCTACAACATCTTCGATATCTTTATTTTTCGCTTTCGCCACTGCACGTAAGTTGTCGATAATAGGTGCGTCAATATCAACTGCACCAACTGCTTCTGGACCAACCGCTATTTTATCCATGTACATGTCAGGAGCATGTAACAAATTGCCGTGATCTGCAATTGCAATAACAGCAAGCGCATTCCATCCGCCAGCTGCTACGATATTTGTCCCTTCTAAAGGATCAACTGCAACGTCTACGCGTGGTCCATATCCTGTACCCAACTTCTCTCCGATATATAGCATTGGCGCTTCATCCATTTCACCTTCGCCAATTACAACTGTACCTTTCATCGGAATTGTATCAAATACATCACGCATAGCTGATGTTGCTGCACCATCTGCCTCATCTTTTTTTCCGCGCCCCATCCAACGCGCTGATGATAATGCTGCAGCCTCTGTTACACGTACTAACTCCATAGATAAACTTCTTTCCACGATAATCCCTCTCCTTTAAGTCTTTATATTTCTGCCGTATTTTGTGAACCTTGTTTTTCTATAAAGTGTACTTCCGTTAGTAGTGATTCTTCGCTCCCCATTAACGGAAGTATCACCACCTTATCCCGATTGGTGAGGGTTAATAATCAGCGTGGGATAGCCCATACTGATTAAAGTTTCACTTTATGCATTCTTCATTTCTTCAATTTCTTGCTTTGTCATTTGTTCTCGCCAAATGTTTGCACCAAGCCCTTTAAGCTTGTCTACTATATTTTCGTAACCTCGATCAATATGATCAAGTCCCGTTACTTCTGTAATGCCATCTGCCATTAAACCCGCAATAACAAGGGATGCACCAGCTCGTAGGTCACTCGCTTTCACCTTCGCACCTTGCAATAAAACCGGTCCAGTCACAATTGCTGAACGGCCTTCTACTTTAATTTGCGCGTTCATACGGCGTAATTCATCAATATGCTTGAAACGTGCGCTGTAAATTGTATCAGTTACAACTCCTGTTCCATGCGCTTTTGTTAAAAGCGTTGTAAACGGCTGTTGTAAATCTGTTGGAAACCCTGGATATACAAGCGTTTTTACATCAACTACTTTTAACCTTCTATTGCCGTTCACTGTAATTTGGTCATCGTTCGTTTCAATTTGAACACCAGCTTCTCTTAGCTTCGCCGTAACGGATTCTAAATGCTGAGGAATAACATTATCAACTGTTACTTCTCCTCCTGATGCTGCTCCTAAAATCATATACGTACCAGCTTCAATACGGTCTGGAATAATAGTGTGGTGACAACCGTGCAGTGAATCCACACCATCAATTCGGATTACGTCTGTACCAGCACCTTTAATACGTGCTCCCATACTCGTTAACAATGTAGCTACATCAATAATCTCTGGTTCTTTCGCTGCATTTTCAATAACAGTTCTACCTTTCGCTCGTACAGCCGCTAGCATAATATTAATCGTAGCTCCTACACTAACAACATCTAAATAAATACGTGCCCCACGTAGTTCGTCTGCTCTTAAATAAATGGCACCTTGTTCATTTGTAACATATGCCCCTAACGCTTCAAACCCTTTAATATGCTGATCAATCGGTCGTGGCCCTAAATGACATCCACCTGGAAGCCCAATAACAGCTTTTTTAAAACGGCCAAGCATTGCACCCATTAAATAATAAGAGGCGCGCAATTTTTTCACTTTTCCATTTGGTAAAGGCATCGCAACCATGTTAGAAGGATCGACTACCATCTCTTCTTCCTGCCCATAAGTTACTTTCCCTCCAATTTCCTCTAGTAAGTCTCCTAACATTTTCACGTCCGAAATATTAGGAACACCGCCAATAGTTACTGGAGTATCTGCTAAAATTGTCGCTGGAATTAGTGCAACAGCACTGTTCTTTGCACCACTCACACGAATCGTTCCATTTAAAGCTCTTCCGCCTTCAATTAGCAACTTTTCCATATTGAGCTCCCTTCTTGTGAATGTATTTATCTTCTACTTCTTTATAAGAAGTAGAAGATTCCCCCTTAAGAATCTCAATCACTCTTTCCATCCTGAAACTCAATAAGTAGAAAACCATCACCTGTAGCTCCCCTGCTGTACAAATAGATGAAGATTAACTATTCATCGAATCAAATTACTCAATTCAGATACTTACCACATTTATTAATAGGACTATGCACATTATTTTCTATATTCGCAAACCAAAAATTCACTTTATAAAATCTTTAGACTTGTTCGCGCTTTCATTATACAACGAAAGGAAACCGTCTAAAAGACTAGACGGTTTCCAAAACGGAATTTTATTCTTACGCTTTACCGTTAGAACCGAACTCACGCATTTTACCAGCAACAGTTGCTTTGATAGCGTCGCGGCCAGGTCCAATATATTTACGAGGATCGTAAACTTCTTGGTCTTTGTTTAATGCTTCACGAACAGCTTTTGTAAACTCAATTTGGTTCTCAGTGTTTACGTTAATTTTTGAAGTACCTAAAGAAATAGCTTTTACGATATCAGCAGTTGGGATACCAGTACCACCGTGTAATACTAAAGGTACGCCAGTGAAGTCGCGAACTTGTTCCATTTCAGCGAATCCTAAGTTAGGCTCACCTTTGTAAGGACCGTGTACAGAACCTAAAGCTGGAGCTAGGCAATCGATACCTGTTGCTTCAACAAGGTGCTTACACTCTGCTGGATCAGCGTAAATTACGCCTTCAGCGATGATGTCGTCTTCTTGTCCGCCAACTGTTCCAAGCTCAGCTTCAACAGATACGTTACGAGCGTGTGCGTATTCTACCACTTTTTTAGTAGTTTCAACGTTTTCATCGAATGGGTGGTGAGAAGCGTCGATCATTACAGATGTGAAACCTGCATCAATTGCTTCTTTACATTTTTCGAAGCTTGAACCATGGTCAAGGTGAATCGCTACAGGAACAGAAATGTTCATTTCTTCGATTAAAGCTTTAACCATAGCTACAACTGTTTTGAAACCAGTCATATGACGAGCTGCACCCTCAGATACACCTAAGATTACAGGAGATTTTTCTTCTTCCGCAGCAGCTAAGATAGCTTGAGTCCACTCTAAGTTGTTCATGTTGAATTGACCAACTGCGTATTTTCCTTCTAGTGCTGTGTTTAGCATTTCTTTCATAGAAACTAAAGGCATGGTGAATCCTCCTAAAAAACGTTTTTTGTATCCGATAAATTCTTATCGCTGGTAGTATGACCAGAATAAGGTAAAATATGTATATTTACATACCGGACTTCTTTCTACACTCAATAGGATAACAACTTGTACTCAAAAACTCAACTGTATTCACCTGCTCAATAGTCCATGTAAACGCTTTTTTCCATATTTTTTATAAAAAATTCATTTTTTACGCCTCTACAGCAAGCTGATCTCTCACTGCTTGACGAATCTCATCAATATCAAACGGTTTAGCAAAGTGCATTAAAGCTCCTAAATCTTTCGCTTCTTGAATCATATCCAATTCTCCATAAGCAGTCATTAAAATCACTTTAATACTCTCATCAATTTCTTTTACATGTTTTAAAATCTCTATACCATCCATACCTGGGATTTTCATATCTAACACTACTAAATCCGGATTATCTTTTTTCACGATATCTAAAGCTTGAAATCCATTCGCTGCTTGGAACGTCTGATAACCTTCTTTTTGGAACACTTCATGCAATAAAACACGAATGCCATATTGATCATCAACGATTAAAATTTTCCCTTCCATAACTCCCAACCTTTCTGTGTAAGTACAAGATTTAAAGCTTCTTATATCTTATCGGTTTATTTTCGCTACTCTTTGCCAAATCCCTTCCTATTCTTTCTTATTTTACCGTTTCCTATTTTGTTATGCCACCCTACTATTTCCCCTTTCCAAAAAAAATAAGCTATAATGAGAACCAGCTAACACGAAAGAAAGGAGCAACAACATGTTAAAAATTTTCTCGACTCAATTAAGTGGATATTTCTCTCGAATTTCTCAAAAAGAGGAATTGAATATAGAAGATAGCGCTCGTCTACTTGCCCAGGCGTTAGTTGGCGACGGCTTCATTTACTTGCATGGTACAAACGAAATGGAAGGTATTTTTTCAGAAGCATTATTTGGCGCCGAACCAATGAAACAAGCAAAACGTTTAATAGAAAACGGTGAACCGGCGGCAGTGACTTCTGCGGACCGCGTACTTCTTATTAGTCGTTTTTCGACAGATGAAGAAATTATAAAAACCGCGAAAAAACTTCATGAAGAAGGCCAATCTATCGTTGGAATCTCGGCTATTCAAGAAGGTGTTGAATCACTGGAACAATATACAGATGTACATATTGATACAAAGCTGTTAAAAGGTCTTATTCCAGATGATGAAGGTAACCGCTATGGGTTCCCAAGTTTAATTATAGCTTTATTTGCTTATCACGGATTGAAATTTACAATTGATGAAATGTTAAACGAATATTAAAAAAAGCGCCCTATTTCAGGCGCTTTTTTTTATTACTTGCTCTCTTTATTCGTAATAGAAGCACTTACGAAGTCATGGAACAATGGTTGTGGACGGTTTGGACGAGATACAAGTTCTGGATGGAACTGTGCTGCCACGAACCAAGGGTGATCTTGTAATTCAATAATTTCCACTAGACGACCGTCTGGGCTTGTACCAGAGAATACAAATCCTGCTTTTTCCATATCTGGACGGAATTGATTGTTGAACTCATAACGATGACGATGACGCTCATATACAACCGGCTCATTGTAAGCATTGTAAGCATTTGTTTCTTCAGCAAGCTTACATGGATATAGACCAAGACGAAGTGTACCACCTAAATCTTCTACATCTTTTTGTTCTGGTAATAAATCGATAATTGCATAAGGTGTGTCAGGATTAATTTCAGAAGAGTTAGCTCCTTCTAATCCTAATACGTTACGTGCAAATTCGATTGATGCAAGTTGCATACCTAGGCAAATTCCTAAGAATGGAACTTTGTTTTCACGAGCATATTGAATTGCAACGATTTTACCTTCTACACCACGATCGCCGAAGCCACCTGGTACAAGGATACCATCTGTGTCGCCAACTAATTCTTTTACGTTCTCTGCTGTTACGTGCTCAGCATTTACCCATTTTACTTCTACATCTGTGTCGAATGAATAACCTGCATGACGAAGCGCTTCTACAACAGAAATGTATGCATCTTGAAGCTCTACGTATTTACCAACAAGAGCGATTTTTGTTTTCTTAGAAAGGTTACGTACTTTATTAACTAGCGCAGTCCAATCTGTCATATCTGCAGCTGGATTGTCTAACTTCAAGTGATCACAAACGATTTGGTCCATGTTTTGTTCTTGAAGAGATAATGGAACCGCATATAAAGTATCTGCATCGCGTGCTTCGATAACTGCTTTTGTATCGATGTCACAGAATAATGCAAGCTTGTCTTTCATGTCCTGAGAAACAGGTAGTTCTGTACGAACAACGATAATATTTGGTTGAATACCTAAGCTGCGAAGCTCTTTAACGCTATGTTGCGTTGGTTTTGTTTTCATTTCACCCGCTGCTTTTAAGTACGGGATTAACGTACAGTGAATGTACATTACATTGTCACGACCGATGTCGCTCTTAATTTGACGAATTGCTTCTAAGAATGGTAAAGACTCGATATCACCAACAGTTCCACCGATTTCTGTAATAACAACGTCGGCATTTGTTTCGCGACCAGAACGATATACACGTTCTTTAATTTCGTTAGTAATGTGAGGAATAACTTGAACTGTTCCTCCTAAATATTCACCACGACGCTCTTTTTGAAGAACTGAAGAGTAAATTTTACCTGTTGTTACGTTGCTGTATTTGTTTAAGTTGATGTCGATAAAACGCTCATAGTGACCTAGGTCTAAGTCCGTTTCTGCACCATCATCTGTTACGAATACCTCACCGTGTTGGTAGGGGCTCATAGTCCCTGGGTCTACGTTAATGTATGGATCAAACTTTTGAATAGTTACGTTTAAACCACGATTCTTTAAAAGTCTTCCAAGAGATGCTGCTGTAATACCTTTACCTAAAGACGATACTACACCGCCTGTTACAAAAATATACTTAGTCATGAAAATACTCCCTTCTACTTCGTTGTTATATAATCACCGTTGCAAAGCGCAACGTATGTAGATAACACTGTATCTATCTTATTGTTAGGCTCTTTTTATTTTCTAAACAAAAAACAAAAAAGAAAATTGCTCCCCTCATCACATAAAGTAATAAGTAGGGAGCAATTTTCTTTTATATTTACACTTTAAAAGTATTATCGTCTTTTTTTAAAGAGCCCAAAAATGATTCTACATGGACGATAATGAAAAGTCAAGAACTACCGCTCTTCCTCTTCTTCTTCTTCAGTTTCATCATACTCAAGTTCTTCTTCTGCGAAGTCTTCATTATCTTCTTCTAAATCATCAAGATCATCATCTTCATCGTCTGCGTCTTCGTCTTCAAGAACTTTGTCCAAATCTACTACATCTTCTTCTACTTCTTCTGCTTCTTCTTCTACATCATCTTCTTCAATGTAGTCGTCAAAACCGTCTTCTTCAACTTTGCGTTTCTTCTTCGGTTTTGGCTGAGGCAGAATTTCTTCATCAATTTGCTCATATGGGTACCAGCTACGTAGCCCCCAACGATTTTCTCCTAAATTAATGAAACGTCCATCGATGTTTAAATCTGTATAAAATTGTGCGAGTTTCGTATTAACTTGCCCTTGAGATAGTCCCAGCACTTGAGCGATTTCTTGAACCAACTCGTTGAATGTCGTTGCTTGTCTTTTATTCCCTAAAACACTATGTACAACTTCAATCATTGAACATTCTTTTAGCTCTTCTGGTGAATATTGCTTAAAACCCACTTATGCGGCACTTCCTTTCTTCAAATATAAGCTTATATATAACGGTCTGCTTAAAAAAATCCATACTATTCATTATAAACAAAAGTCGCACAAATATGCTACAAAAAAAACGGGAAACTTTTATCCCGCTATTTACGGGCAATAAAATTATAATTTGTCCATTCTTTATTTCGGAGACATATGTGCTCCTTGCAGTACATACCTAATTTGCATTTCTGTATATTCTTCGAGAGTATACAGTTTTTGCAGGGCCCAACGTCTAAATCCCCACATTTGTCCTTGTATGAAAATATTATGTGCAAGAAGCTGTATCTCCTTTTTATTTAGTGTAAATGTCCCATTTTCCGTACACTGCTCTAAAATATCCTCAAACATCCCGACCATTTGAAACTCTTTTTCTAATACATATGGGAGTGATTCTTTCGGTAAAAAACGTACCTCTTGATACATAATTAATACTTCTTCTTGCAATTCATCCATCACTTTAAAATAATTCATTATCGCTATCTTTAAGCTTTCTATACTTCCCTTCTCTGTACACACTACTTCCTCTAATCGCTCTTTTACATGTTCATAAATACTATCACAAACTAAATATAATACATCATCTTTTGTGCGAATATACTCATAAAGTGTTCCGATACTAAATCCAGCCGCTTTCGCAATTTCTCTCGTTGTTGTACGCGGGAATCCTTTTTGCTTAAACAGCTGCACCGCACCTTTAATCATTTGTTCACGTCTTAACGCAACTAATTTTTCATCTTTCACTGACGCATGTACATTATGTTTAACCATCCCTTCACCTCTCTCTATTATTTTTGGAAGTAAAAAGCGTAGGAAAATACCTACGCTTTCGTTCCTACTTCGTTAACATACGAGAAATTACAAGCCTTTGAATCTCTTGTGTTCCCTCATATATTTGTGTAATCTTTGCATCGCGCATATAACGCTCTACTGGATAATCTTTCGTATAACCATAACCACCAAATACTTGTACCGCTTCAGTCGTTACCTTCATCGCTGTATCACCTGCAAATACTTTTGACATCGCTGACTCTTTCCCATACGGAAGCCCTTCAGATTCAAGCCAAGCCGCTTGATATGTTAAAAGACGCGCTGCCTCTACATCCGTTGCCATATCCGCAAGTTTAAAGCCAATTCCTTGTTGCGCTGCAATTGGCTTCCCAAACTGATGACGTTCTCTTGCATATTCTACAGAAGCATCTAAAGCGGATTGTGCAATACCGACTGCTTGTGCCGCAATACCATTACGGCCGCCATCTAATGTCTGCATCGCAACTTTAAATCCTTGGCCCTCTTCCCCTAGTAAATTCTCTACAGGAATACGGCAGTCTTCAAATATAATTTCAGTTGTTGGCGAAGAACGAATCCCTAGCTTACTTTCCTTCTTCCCAACCGAAAATCCTAGCGTATCACTCTCCACAATAAATGCACTCGTGCCGCGCTGCTTCGAATCAGGATCTGTTAATGCAAAAACAACATAAATATCAGCAATACCGCCATTTGTAATAAAGATTTTCGAACCATTTAAAATGTAATGGTCTCCATCTCGTTTTGCAGTCGTCCTCATTCCACCAGCATCTGATCCAGAGCTTGGTTCTGTTAAGCCATATGCACCAATTTTCTTCCCTTCAGCCATTGGGCGCAAAAACTTTTGTTTTTGCTCTTCCGTTCCAAATTTAAAAATTGGCCATCCAGCAAGTGAAGTATGTGCAGACAACGTTACACCTGTAGAAGCACAAACGCGGGATAATTCTTCAACGGCAATTACATACGCCAAGTAATCGCTTCCAATTCCGCCGTATTCTTCAGGCCACGGAATACCGGTTAAACCAAGCTCTGCCATTTGATCAAATAAAGCGCGATCAAACCTTTCTTCCTCATCACGTTCAGCTGCTGTCGGTGCTACTTCATTCCTTGCAAAATCCCGAACCATTTTTCTTATCATTTCATGTTCTTCTGATAATTTAAAATGCATTCCCGTCTCCCCCTCTGCCTTTTTATAAAGCTCGACTAATTACAAGCTTTTGTATTTCGCTCGTTCCTTCGTATATTTGTGTGATCTTCGCATCACGGAAAAATCTTTCTACTGGATAATCTTTCGTATAACCATAACCACCAAATACTTGCACCGCTTCAATCGCAACTTCAACAGCCGTCTTAGAAGCAAATAATTTCGCAATAGAAGCCTCTTTACCGCATGGTAATCCTTGTGCTCTTAGCGATGCTGCTCTGTATACAAGTAATCGCGATGCTTCTACACTTGTTGCCATATCTGCAAGTTTGAATCCGAGTCCTTGCTGCGCCGCAATTGGCTTTCCGAATTGCTCACGCTCTTTCGCATAATCAATCGCACATGAAAGCGCCGCTTCCGCGATTCCTAATGCTTGCGCTCCGATTCCAATTCGCCCAACATCTAAATTCGCCATTGCCACCTTAAATCCTTGTCCTTCTTCGCCAAGTAAATTCTCGGCCGGCACTTTCATATCTTCAAACGTAAGTTGCACTGTACGAGAACCAAGAAGACCCATCTTATGCTCATCTTTTCCAATGATTAAGCCTGGTGTATCTTTCTCTACTATAAATGCTGAAATCCCGCTTTTCCCCGCATCTGGATTTGTAGACGCGAAGACGATATATGTACTTGCTTCACCACCATTTGTAATAAAGACTTTCGATCCATTAATGATGTAGTGATCGTCTTTCTTTACAGCTCTTGATTTCAAACTACCTGCATCTGATCCTGCATTCGGTTCTGTTAGAGCAAATGCGCCTAAATACTCACCAGTCGCCAATTTAGAAACATATTTCTGCTTCTGTTCTTCTGTTCCAAAGTATAAAATCGGATTCATTCCAACTGACGTATGTACAGCTAAAATTACACCAACCGTTGCACTTACCTTTGAAATTTCCTCAATTGCTAGAATGTAAGAAATAAAATCCATTTCTGCCCCGCCATATTTTGCAGGCACTGGAATACCCATTAGTCCAAGCTCACCCATCTTTTGCAAAATCTCTTTCGGGAACACCCCTTGTTCCATACTAGGAACAAAGGGAGCTATTTCCTTCTGTGCAAAATCTCGAACCATTTTCCTCATCATTTGTTGCTCTTCAGTAAAATGAAAATTCATGTACTTCGCCTCCGTTTGCTATATATCTTTTTAACAATCTGGTAAGACCACTACTTCAATAAAGGGAGGCCTTTATTCGTAAACGTAGAAACCACGACCCGTTTTACGTCCTAACCATCCTGCATTCACATACTTACGTAATAATGGACATGGGCGATATTTACTATCTCCTAATCCTTCATGCAACACTTCCATAATGTATAAACACGTATCTAAACCGATAAAGTCAGCTAACGTAAGTGGTCCCATCGGATGGTTCATACCGAGCTTCATTACGTCATCAATCGCTTCTTTCGTCGCTACTCCTTCGTATAACGTATAAATCGCTTCGTTAATCATCGGTAATAAAATACGGTTCGATACAAACCCTGGGAAATCATTTACTTCAACTGGCACTTTCCCGATTTTTTTCGTAATATCCTCAATCGTTTCGTACACTGCATCATCTGTAGCTAAACCACGAATAATTTCAACGAGTTTCATAACTGGAACCGGATTCATAAAGTGCATGCCGATTACTTTCTCAGGACGTTTCGTTACCGCTGCAATTTCCGTAATTGATAACGATGACGTATTCGTCGCTAAAATTGCGTGTTCTGGAGCGATTTCATCTAAATTCGCAAAAATTTTCTTTTTAATATCCATTTTTTCAACAGCTGCTTCAATAATAAGATCAGCTTCTTTGACACTATTTAAATCGAGCGTCCATGTAAGACGATTTAAAGTCGCATCTTTCTCTTCTTCCTTCATACGGCCTTTTTCTACTTGGCGGGCTAAATTTTTCGAAATAACAGCTAGCCCTCTATCTAATTGCTCTTGCTTTAAATCTTGCACTTTCACATCATAGCCTGCCATTGCACACACTTGTGCGATACCTGAACCCATTTGCCCTGCACCAATTACAACAATCTTTTGTACACTCATTTTTTCTTCCCCCTTAATTGTTAATAAACTATATATCTTCTAATCTTAATTAGTGAACTTCAATCATCACTGCATCACCTTGACCGCCACCGCTACAAATAGAAGCAATTCCAATTCCGCCGCCGCGCTGCTTCAGTGCATGGATAAGTGTAACGATAATACGTGCTCCGCTCGCTCCAATTGGATGCCCCATTGCTACAGCACCGCCATTTACATTCAATTTTTCCGGATCGATCCCTGCGATTTCTGTACTTGCAATTGCTACCGCTGCAAATGCCTCATTGATTTCAAATAGATCTATGTCTTCAATTGTCTTACCTGTCTTTTTCAGCAATTCATTAATTGCATAACCTGGTGTTCTTGGGAAATCCTTCGATTCTACCGCAATCGCCGTATGCGCCAAAATTGTCGCTAATGGTTTTCTTCCTTCTTGCTTCGCTCTGTCCTCGCTCATTAATACAAGTGCAGCACCGCCATCATTTAGTCCCGGAGCATTACCTGCTGTCACCGCTGACGTCTTATCAAATACAGGCTTTAATTTCGCTAATTTTTCAATCGTTGTATCCGCGCGTGGTGCCTCATCCTTAGCCACGACGATAGGATCGCCTTTTCTTTGCTGAATTGTTACTGGTACAATCTCCTCTTCAAAACGCCCTTCTTTATGTGCCGAAACCGCACGTTGATGGCTACGATATGCCCATTCATCTTGTGCTTCGCGAGAGATTCCATCTTCCTTCGCAACTTCTCCGCCATAAACACCCATGTGTATACCTGAAAATGCGCATGTTAAACCGTCTGCAACGTTTAAATCGATAACTTCGTTGTTACCCATTCTGTATCCCCATCTTGCCCCTCGTAAAATGTAAGGGCTGTTACTCATCGATTCCATTCCACCAGCTACAATCAGTGATTGATCACCAGTACGAATAATTTGATCTGCTAACGTAACTGCACGAAGCCCTGATGCACAAACTTTATTTACTGTTTCTGTCTGCACTTCCCAAGGAATGCCGGCCGCTCTTGCTGCTTGGCGTGATGGAATTTGTCCTTGTCCTCCTTGGATAACCGTTCCAAATATAACTTCTTCAACATCACTAGCGGAAACATTCGCCCTTTCAAGCGCTGCCTTAATTGCGATTCCTCCAAGCTCTGTTGCTTTCACGTCTTTTAAAGTTCCTCCAAATTTTCCAACCGGTGTTCTTGCAGCACTTAAAATAACTGTTTTACTCATGTTTCTTTCCCCCATTTCTTTTTTTAGCACCGAGCGCTCGCTCGGTATCCTTGCGCCTAGAAGAGGTGCAATTATTGCACCTCTTTCTAAATTTGAATGCATTCCTACAAACTACATTGCTTCTTTCTTCTGTCCGATAACTGAGCGTTCTAAAATCTCTGTTACGTCCAAAGTTTGAACTGTTTCTTCAACTTCTTTCGCTTTCGTGCCGTCACTAATCATCGTTAAGCAATACGGGCATCCTGTACCGATAATTGACGGCTGTACAGCTAGCGCTTGTTCTGTACGAGCAACGTTAATACGAGAACCTGTCGTTTCTTCCATCCACATTAGGCCGCCACCCGCACCACAGCACATTCCCGTTTCACGGTTACGCGCCATTTCTACAAGGTTTACACCTGGAATTGCTTTTAGAATATCGCGCGGTGCTTCGTATACTTCGTTGTATCTTCCTAAGTAACAGGAATCATGGTACGTAACTGTCTCTTCAATAGAATGGACAGGTTTTAAACGACCTTCCTTCACCCACTGGGCTAGTAATTCTGTATGATGATAGACTTCTGCCTGTAAGCCAAAGTCCGGGTACTCATTTTTAAAAGTGTTATAAGCATGAGGGTCAATCGTAACGATTTTCTTCACTCCTGCTTTTTCAAATTCTTCAATATTTTTAGTCGCCATTTCCTGGAATACAAATTCATTTCCAAGGCGGCGCGGTGTATCACCAGAGTTCTTTTCCTTATTACCAAGAATTGCGAATGAAATGCCTGCTTCGTTCATTAGCTTCGCAAATGATATCGCAATCTTCTGACTGCGATTGTCATACGAACCCATTGATCCAACCCAGAATAAGTATTCAAACTCTTCGCCAGCTTTTGATTTCTCCTTTACAGTTGGAACTGTTACTTCATCGTCACCTTGGCGCCATGTTTCACGCTCTTTACGGTTCAGTCCCCACGGATTACCTTGACGCTCAATGTTTGTCATTGCACGCTGCGCTTCCGCGTCCATTTTTCCTTCTGTTAAAACGAGATAGCGGCGTAAATCAATAATTTTGTCAACATGCTCATTCATAACTGGGCACTGGTCCTCACAGTTACGACACGTTGTACATGCCCAAATCTCTTCTTCTGTAATAACGTCTCCGATTAAACTTGGGTCGTACGCTAGCGCTGTAGCCGCTGATTCTTGTTGTCCTTTTCCAGCTGCCATCATCGCTAACTGATTTCCTTGTGTATTATTAAAAGCAACAACTGGAACCCACGGTGCTTTTGATGTTACCGCTGCTCCTTTATCAGTTAAATGATCACGAAGTTTTAAAATTAAATCCATCGGTGATAACATTTTCCCTGTTCCTGTTGCCGGACACATATTTGTACAACGACCACATTCGACGCAGGAATATAAGTCGATAAGTTGATTTTGTCTAAAGTCTTCAATTTTACCAACACCGAATGTTTCTTGCGTTTCATCTTCAAAATCGATTTTTTCAAGTTTTCCTGGATTTGAAAGACGACCAAAAAATACGTTAACTGGTCCAGCAATTAAATGCGCATGTTTTGATTGTGGTACATAAACTAAAAACGTTAACAAGATTAATAGATGCACCCACCAAGAGAAATAGAACACTGAAATGGCTACGGTTTCATTTATCCCTGAGAAAACGTAAGCGATTGCAGAAGCGATTGGTTCACTCCACGAAAGCTCTTCGCCGTGCCATATAATTCCCATCCCATTACCAAGTAGCACAGAAATCATTAAGCCACCAATAAAGATAAGAACAAGACCTGATTTGAAATTACGTTTTAAACGAACAAGCTTTTCAACATAGCGTCTATGAAAAGCCCAAAAGACTGCAATTAAAATAACGAGTGTGACAATTTCCTGGAAGAATGTAAATGCAGGGTATAGTGGTCCAAGTGGAAGATGCGATCCTGGTGCAAGTCCTTTCCAAACGAAGTCAATTGCTCCAAATTGGACAAGAATAAATCCGTAAAAGAACATAACGTGAATGATGCCGCTCTTTTTATCTTTCAGCAGCTTTTTCTGACCGAAAACATTGACCTTAAGAAGATCCCAACGCTCTTTAAAACGACGGTCAAATTCGATCTTTTTTCCTAATTGTATGTAGGCCATCCTTGTTCGTATAAGATATACAAACAAATACCCCGCATAAGCAATAACAGCAATGGCAGCCAGCCAATTAATGATTAGTAAGCTATTCATTTTATGCTACCCCTCTCTTTGTAAGCTCTCTTTCTTTTTTAGAATCTTCGAAAATATATAATTTTCTGAATTATATCCCCTGTTCCCATTATATAATGAGTGAGCATTCAGTCAACAGTTTTTTGTTATACAACAACACATTTTTTAATAAAGCTGTTTATTTCGGTGAAACTATAAAGTGAAACTTTAATCGGCGGAGAGCTATTCATCCCCACTAAGTATTAGCCCTAACCAATCGGGCTTTTACGGGCGGCCCGAATCCCAACCAACTTCTTTGCTTTAGGTGGGCGTCTTACTGCCCGCAAATAGCGGGATACAGTGAAATTTTGATTTGTAAAAAATTGATGGTGAAAAGACCGTGAAGGTGGGAATTTACTTATGTTTTTCTTATCTCTCTTGTTATTAGGCAGCGCTCTCTGGATTACAATCGACCTTTCATATGGGAGAATTGTTCATTTAAAGCGTGTACGTTCTCGTTCTTTCCCTTTACGTCAAAGTGATTTTCGCCTTTATACATATGGAAATGATCTATACGATGCTCTCTTTACTGATATAAAACAAGCTAAACACCATGTGCACGTTTTATTTTTTATTGTAAAAAACGATGATATAAGTCGTACGTTTTTAAAGTTACTTATCGATAAAGCACAAGAAGGAATTGAAGTAAGACTTTTACTCGACCGGTTTGGAAGTCATTATTTATCAAAAGAAGCGATTTACTCCCTACAAAAACATGGTGTCTCTTTTTCATTTTGTCATAAAGTGAAATTTCCTTTTCCTTTCTTTTCTGCAAATCAAAGAAACCATAGAAAAATTACAGTTATTGACGGGAAAATTGGTTATATTGGTGGATTTAACATTGGCGAGGAATATTTAGGGCATAATCAAAGGTTAGGGTTATGGCGAGATTATCATTTACGTCTTACAGGAGAAGGGATACAAGATTTACAAAAACAATTTTTACATGATTGGCTCGACGATACAGACCAAAATTTATTAGATTCATCTCTTTATTTTCCTACGCAACAGCCAGGGACCGTTCTACATCGTTTCATCCCTACTGATGGTGCCTATTTACAAAATACATTTTTACATTTAATCGAAAGCGCGAAAAAAGAACTCTTTATCGGTACACCATATTTTATTCCTGGAAAAAAAATTATGAATGCATTATTAAAAGCGCGAAAACGTGGGGTTCAAATAACTATTCTCGTTCCACAAAAGGCTGATCACGCCCTCGTTCGAGAAGCAAAATTCCCATATTGCCGAAAGTTAATACAAGCTGGTTGTAATATTTACGCTTTTCAGCAAGGATTTTTCCACGCAAAAATTATTATAGTAGACGATCATACTTGTGATATCGGAACTGCTAATTTCGATATGAGAAGTATATATATTAACCATGAAATCAATTGCCTTTTATACGATAAACATTTCATACAAGAAGTAAAACGTAAATTCGAGGAAGATTTGGGACGCTCCTCATTACTTTCCTTTGAAGATGTCAGCCCCCTCTCCATTATCGATAGAGGAAAGGAATGGATAGGAACGATACTCGCGTTCTTTTTATAGAGAAATTTCAAGAGCCAAGGAGGTGCATCACATATGATAATTCGATTTGGATATGTCTCACATGCTACGGCATTATGGGACTGTTCGCCTGCCAAAACAATGACATTTACAAGCTGGAAAAAGCTAAAAAAACAAGAGCGTGAAGATAAATTATATAATGTTACACTGCAAAATCTAGAACACACAATACGCATCCTTCATTACAATATTGCACACGAAATTCCATTATATCGTTTATCATCTTCTATCGTCCCGCTTGCAACACATCCTGAAGTTGAATTTGATTACATTCAAATATTTGCTCCACTATGGCGTAAAATAGGAGCATTAATTCAAGAACACAATTTACGCGTAAGTTTTCATCCCAACCAATTCACACTATTTACAAGCGACAAACTACATATTACAACTAATGCTATTACAGATATGACCTATCATTATAATGTGTTAAATGCTATGGGAATTGCAGATTCTTCCTACATTAATATCCATGTAGGTGGTGCGTATGGAAATAAGGAGAAGGCAATCGAACGTTTTCATGAAAACATACAAAAACTCCCTTACCATATAAAAGGACAAATGACTCTTGAAAATGACGATAAAACGTATACAACTTCTGAAACTTTGGCCATTTGTCAAAAAGAAAAAATCCCTTTCGTGTTCGATTATCATCATCACATAGCGAACCTTTGTAATGAACCGCTAGAAGAATTGCTTCCTATGATATTTAAAACTTGGTCACATACAAATGTCCTTCCTAAAGTTCATATTTCTTCTCCTAGATCAGAAAAAGAATTTAGGGCCCACGCAGATTATATTGATTTAGAATTTATTAAACCCTTTTTACACATTACAAAAAAAATTGATCATGATTTCGATATTATGATTGAAAGTAAACAAAAGGATTTAGCACTTCTTCAGTTAATAGATGAAATCTCTTCTATAAGAGGGATAAAAAGAAAAAATGGCGCAACGTTACAATGGTAAATTGTAACGTTGCGCTATTTTTTTCAAAAAAAAGTAATTTTTATAGTAAAAAACATCCCCGTTTGTATGCTATTATTTAGATTAGCATTTTCCCCTGAGATTCAACCTTATTGAAACGGAGTCATAATATGATTAATCAAAAAAAATATGTACAATTTGTCATGATGTATATAATTATATTTTCTCTTTGGATATTCCTTATCCCTAAGGATTTAAATATAAAAGAAATTGGAATTCTCTTCTTATTTTGTTTTGCTGCACTCTTTTCTTGCTATTGCTTATATAAAGCAATTAAAAAAATGAAGCGCGGTGATAAACTATTTTGGGTTTTACTACTATGTACTTGCATATGTGGACTAATTATGGAAATAACTTTATTTCTTCATTCACTTTCTATTTATGATCAAGTTATATTCTCATATGAATCACTACCTTTTTTCATCATACAATATATTTTGCTTTTTTCTGGCTTTGCTATAAAGTTTATAAAACATTACTCCATTAGGGGTCTTGCTCAATTTTCATTCGATAGCATATTCATTATTATTATGAATATTTATTTTACCTTAACCTTTATTTTAGATATTTCAAGCTTTCGTATGTTAACAAAGGACACGTGGATTTTGATTGGGTATTTTATCGCACAATCATTAGTAATTTACGCCGTTATTAGCCTATATAGAAGAGAACGGTATTCTTCTAGTAGAATCTCATTAATTATTGGCTTTACTATCATACTTGCATACGGATATATACATCTATTCCAATTAAAAATGGGAATGGGAACTTCTTCTGAAGTCTCTTATTTAATACATACTGCTTCGATTTTACTAATCGGTTTATCGTCCATACTGTACATTTTGGATAAACCAATGCAACATGAAACGAAAACGAAATATTATCGATTCGATTATGTACGCTTTATATTACCTTATTTTAGTATAATCATTACTTTTTCCTTTGTTGTTATTCAACCTTGGGATGATAAGTTCATGCTAATCGGTCTAGTATTATCACTAGTATTATTATTCCTACGACAACTTTACATGTGGAAAGATAATCAAGTATTAATCGATACGTATGAACAGTTGACTACACAACTAGAAGATGAAGTTGAAGAAGGCGTATCTGCCCTATCAAAAAGTGAACAACGTTATAAATCTTTATTCGAAGATCATCCTGATGCTGTTTTTTCTTTAAATATGAACGGGATTTTTCAACAATCTAATAAGGCTTGTGAAAGTTTATTTACAGCCTATTATTGTGAAGTAACAAGCTATTCTCTTCAACACTTCATTGATCCACAAGATCATGAATTATTGAAGAAATCTTTACAAATTACAAAAGAAGGTAGACCACAAACTCTAGAAATTCGTACAAAAGAAAAAGAAGGCTATTATTATCACCTTCACATTACATTCATCCCTATTTTTATAAATAAAGAAGTTGTTGGGATGTTTGGTATAGCACGTGATATTACAACTTTATATGAAAAACAAAAGCAAGTAGAGCATATGGCTTTCCATGATGCACTTACAGGACTACCGAATCGACGGAAATTCGAAAAAGATTTAAAAACGATTTTAAATCTAGCTCAAAACAACACTAATGACGTTGCGGTTATGTTCCTCGACCTAGATCGATTTAAAAAAATTAACGATCGACTCGGCCATGATGTCGGGGATTTATTATTAATTGAAGTAGCAAAAAGATTACGTGGATGTTTACGTTCAAAAGATATCGTTGCCCGCCAAGGCGGAGATGAATTTACGATTCTATTACCAGATATGTACTCTGAAAAAAGTGCTTCTTTTATAGCTGAACAAATTTTAACTATCTTAAATAAGCCTTACTTTATTAAAGATGAAGAACTTTCTGTTACACCGAGTATCGGAATTACAATGTACCCTGACTATGGAACCGATGTAACCGAATTAATGAAAAATGCAGATATGGCTATGTATCGAGCAAAAGCAAATGGAAAAAACAGATTCGTTTTCTTCTCAAAAGAAATGAGTATTGCGCAAAATGAAATACACTTCCTAGAAGGTGAGCTTTCAAAAGCACTACAACAAAATGAATTTTTCCTTGAATACCAGCCACAAGTAAACACAAAAACAAAACAAATTATCGGTTTCGAGGCGTTAATTCGTTGGAAACACCCAAAACTCGGAATTGTATCACCTGCCCAATTCATCCCTCTAGCAGAGGAGACAGGATTTATTATTGAACTTGGTAATTGGATCTTACGTACAGCCTGCTTAGAAGCAAAGAAGTGGCATAACCAAGGGTTTTCTCACTTAAAGGTTGGTGTGAATTTATCTGTTGTTCAATTTAACCGTTCAGATTTAATCCCAACTATTTCAAAAGTCTTGGAAGAAACCGAACTAAAACCGGAAGCACTAGATATTGAGATTACGGAAAGTATCGCGATTAATCAAAATCATTCTGTAATTGCTAAACTAGAAGAACTTCAAAATCTCGGTATTCAAATTTCAATTGATGATTTTGGAACTGGTTATAGTTCTTTAGCTTATTTAACGAAATATCCAATCAATACATTAAAAATTGCTCGAGAATTTATTTGTGGAATTACAAATAGCCCTTTAGAAGAAGCGATTATCGCTTCCATTATTAAGCTATCGAAAGAATTAAATTTAGAGGTTATTGCGGAAGGTGTAGAAACAGAAGAACAATGGAAGTTTTTACATGAACAAAACTGTGACCATATTCAAGGATTCCTCTTTAGCAAACCTGTTTCTAGTAAAGATGTTTGGATGTTACTCCACAAAAAAACAACCGTCTAAGTAAGACGGTTGTTTTTTAGTACTCAAAAGGTACATCTGAAGCTAATTGTATCTCTTGATCATTATAGGAAATCACTTGACTTTTCTCTAAAGCTGTATCTCCTAGTGAAATACCCCATGCCATCGCTAACGTTAATAGACTACCAATAAGTAGTTTTTTCATATTCCATCACCCACATTTTTTCTTTAAATATATCATGAAAATTTATCCATATCGTATGCAATTATGCATATTTGTTTTTTAGGTCTTTTTTATTTCTTCATTTTTTTTATAAGTGATTCTTTTAATGCATGGATTCCTAATATATCGAAAAAGAAGCACGCTTTTTCATAAGCATCTTCAATTTCTGCTCTATCACACTCTAGCTTTTCTAGGCATTCACCTTTTTGATAGTATAACTGTCCAATCAATGTCATACTATTAATTTGACACGATAGTTCAATGGCTTTATTTACGTGACAAAGCGCTTCTTCATATTGATTATCTAAGTATAATGCTTTTGCATGATTATGTCTCACCTTCACATCAAACTCTTTATTATCATGCAATGCCTCTAATTGTTTTAATATATTTTCAAATAACTCAATACTCTTCTTAAAATAGCCATTTTCAGCATAAATGTTTGCAATTGCGTTTTCAATATAAAGATTCTGATATACATCTATTCCTACCAATTGTTGATTGAGCAATTTCTTTAATTCTAAAATACAATAATCGTAATCGATTTTTTTCAATATGTAAGCAGCTACATGATATTGCCATTGAAGAAATTGCTCAAGCTCGGGATGATATTCTTCCTTCTTCAACTCATTCCATACCCTATTATAAATTTCTTTATATTTCTTTTGCTTACAAAGCATAATAATTTGATCTTTTAACTGCTTATTCCTCTCAATATCAGAATAAATGAGTACCTCATAAAAATGAATAATGGGAACTTGTAATTTCGCCGCAATACCTTGCAATATATCCATACTTGGGTATACCGCGCCCGATTCAATTCGGCTCACTTCCGATTGGTGACATATATTATCGGATAACCGTTTTTGTGTTAATCCTCTCATCACCCTAATTTTCTTTATTTCGCTTCCTAATTTTTCTGCGTGCATACTTACTCACCATCCCATTATAACAATCTAATTTTTTAAGTTGTCATACCACTACAATAATGTGAATTCGACAATTTTTGATATGAAATAATGCATAATATATATAAAATTCGGCAAATTTTTCATACAATCCATCTCACATAATATAATAGACTAGTAATTTTATAGATAAATTATAGAAAATTTGCCCGTGCTTTCGTTACATTCGGTCTTCTTTATCCTTTATCAGCAGAAGCTATTCACACCCAAGAATTAGATAAAAATGAAGTAAAAGTTGAAATTGCTCAGCCTAGTTTAACGATAAAAAAATTAACACAATCTCAAAATAATACGAAAAAAATATGGCGAAAAAGTATTTAAAAGATGAGATAAACGAGGCTAAAGCCCAACAAGAGTGAGTGACAACTGAAATGAATGTAGATTCCCAACCTACAAATAAAGATACAAAAGCAAATAAAACCGAAGTTCGCCTTGCACAAATTCACAAAAACTATAAAGTATATGGTCAAGATCTCATTGTAAAAGTAGATAAAAATGGAGTAATTACAACTGTTAGTGGCAAAGTTGTCCAAAATTTAGACCAACAACCTAATCTTACTATAACAAATTTTTTGTCGAAAAATGAAGCAAAATCTACATTACGTACTACACTTCAAATTCCAAGCGACTCAGCTGAGACGGAATTCTCTAGTGAAACCGTTGTTTATAAGAAAAAAGAAGTTTACCACTCATAGGTAAACTTCTTTTTATATCCATCCCTTTTCTTCCGCAATTGTAATTGCCTCAATTCTATTTTTTGCTTCCAGTTTCGCTAATACTTCAGAAATATAATTACGTACTGTACCAGGCGAAAGATAAAGCATCTTAGCAATTTCATTTGTAGTCTTTCCTTCTTTCGCAAGTAAAAGCACTTCTTTTTCACGTTCTGATAACGGATTTTTCTCCTGCCATAAGCCAAACATTAACTCCTGAGAAATCTCTCGCTTCCCTTTCATAACATTTCGAATTGCTGAAGCTAAATCTTCACTCGGGCTATCCTTTAATAAATACCCGTGAACACCAGCTTTCATTGCCCTTTCAAAATAACCAGGACGCGCAAATGTTGTTAAAATCATTACTTTACAAGATGATTTTTCTTTCTTTAAAATTTCAGCAACATCTAAACCACTTTGGATCGGCATTTCAATATCCATAATACTTATATCTGGCTTTAACGATTCAATTAATTTTAACGCTTCTGCACCATTCGCAGCTTGCCCAATTACTTCAATATCGTCTTCTAAATCAAGTAGGGCTCCTAATGCACCACGAAGCATTCGTTGATCTTCTGCAATAATAATTCGAATCATGCCCTCACCTCATCTTTTCCTGTTCTAATTACAATTGGAACTTTCACCGTTAACAGTGTCCCTGGATTGATCGTATCCAGTTCAACTATTCCATCAATAAGGGAAATCCGCTCCTTCATACCTCGAATACCGTTTCCATCATGACTTTGATTTTCCAAACCTACGCCATTATCTTCTACTTTCAAAATTAACTCACCCTGTGATTCTAATATAGAAACTGTACATGCCTTTGCCTTACTATGCTTCACGACATTCGTAACAGCTTCACGTAAACACATACCTAAAATATTTTGCTCAATTGGCGATAGCGAACTAGAATTAGCCTCTTGCTTTACTTCCAATTCAATATTGGCTGCTTGCAAAATCGCTTTTATTTGCTCAAGTTCTTCTTCCACTGTAATCATACGCATATCCGAAATTAACTCGCGCAGTTGTTTTAAAGCTGTACGAGATGTTTGTGTAATCTCCTTCGCCTCTATACTTGCGCGTTCTGGATTCTTCACAATCAGTTTCTCCACAAGCTGACTTTTTAAAGTAATAAGAGATAGTGTGTGTCCTAATGTGTCATGAAGATCTCTTGCAATTCGCTGCCGTTCCTCACGTTTTACTAAGTCTTTAATTTGTTCGTTTGCTTCGTTTAGTTGATTTTTCAACATCTTTTTTTGATTAAAATTACGCATTCCAAATGGCGTAAGAAGCATTAAAATAAACATCGGAACGATATTCACTAAACTCGGGATTGTTAGTTGATTAACATTTATAAATATAAAAGCCCCAAGCATTACAACTAATAAACATAACAACACACGAAATGCCTTCTTACTTGGCGCAAATCCCATCGCACTTGCCGTAAAAAAACCAAAGAATATCATGAAAGGATTATAAAATACGGCAAATAAACAGGTTAGTATCATTTGAATACACGCCCACAACACGAACGTCCTCTGAACAAAATAAAGTTGACGGTATGTGATAATGAAAACTATCAACATACCGATCCCTATTACAAGCTTCCATCCCGATACTTGTGTTAAATTATAAATTGGAAATAATAAATACACTAACCACATATATGGGAAGAAACCCATATGTTTCGGAAAAAACTCAAACCTCTTCTTCTCTATCATTTATACCGCTTCCTGTCTCTTTCTTATATATATTGATACTACAACAAATATAAGGAAATAACCTCCTAGTGCCGCGATATTTTCCCATCCAATTGATTTTCCAGCTACAATATCCCATGCCCCGCTACCAAAATGATATGTTGGTGTCCATTCTCCAATGGTTCTTAATACTTTTGGGAATACTTCAATTGGCATCCATAATCCGCCAACTACAGCTAAGCTCATATTTAAAATATTAGCCAGGCCAGCAGCTGCATCCGCCTTTTTGATCGAACCTATTACTGTTCCGAGTGCTAAAAATGGTGTCACGCCTAATAATAACCATAATCCGGCACCAATCCATTGGCCTATCGTTAACTCAACATTATTAATTAATATTCCTGCCATAAAAATAACTAAGATTGAAAAAGCATTCACTACTGTTTGAGCAATAATTTTAGCTGCTAAATATGCTCCCTCTGGAAGCGGTGTAATTTTTAACAAATGTGTCCATCCTTGCCCTTTTTCCTGAGAAAGTCTCACACCGAAACTAAAAAGGGCAGTCCCTACAATACTGAAAGTCGCCATTGAAATTAAATAATGTGCTTTCCATGCATCTCCGTTTTGCGGGACTTGAATAACATTTGTAAAGATGTAATAAAACATAACTGGCATTAATAATGAGAAAAAGATGAATAATTTATTGCGGAACGTACGTAAAACCTCTATTTTACATTGCATCCATAGTGCTCTCATGCGATTTCCCCCTTCTGATTTGCGACAAACTGTTCAAATGCTTCATCGAGACTTCCACGTTCAACTGAAATATCTGTTACAGGTAAGTTCTTTTGATAAATTGCTTGTAACGTGGCATCGGTATCCTCCGTTGTTAAAATAATCCGCCCCTCATTTGACTGTACTCCTGTTACATTCGGCAATTCCTTTAGCAGGCCCGTAGGGATACTTTCTTTTGAATAAAACGAGATCGTTTTTCGAGAAATCGTCGCTTTCATTTCATCCGGCGTACCATCTGCGATAATTTTTCCGTTTGCGAATAATAAAATACGGTCCGCTAACGCATCTGCTTCTTCTAAATAGTGCGTCGTTAAAATAATCGTTTTCCCTTCACTTGCTAACTTTCGAATCGTTTCCCAAAACACTTTTCGAGACGTAATGTCCATCCCTACAGTTGGTTCATCTAAAAATAATAAATCTGGATTTCCCGCAAGTGCGAGTGCAAAATTCAACCTTCTCTTTTGACCACCTGATAACTTTTCACATCTTTGCTTTCGCTCTGATTCTAAATTCGATAGCTGAAGTAATGTTTCTTTCGCTACTGGATTCGTATAATAACTACGGAATAACTCAATTGCCTCTTCTACTGTGATGCTGTCAATAACGCTTACTTCTTGCAACATCGCACCGAGGCTATTACGAACATCTCTATGCTTCGGGCTCTTTCCAAATATCGAAACATTCCCTTCTGTCGGATCTTTTAATCCGAGCATCATTGAAATTGTCGTTGTTTTCCCCGCACCATTTGGGCCGAGTAATGCTACTATTTGCCCTTTATTTACATGAAATGAAACGTTATTTACTGCTTTTTTATGTTTAAATGTTTTAGAAACACCATTTACTTCAATAATCTTTTCCATCTCTCCACCCCCGCCGTTTCTTATATTTACATTGTATGCGTTGGAAAAGTTAGGAAACAGTATGATGCGTCATGACATCCATATGACAATTGTCATGTATTCTTTATGAGAGGAATCAGCCTGCATACCGCATGCGAGTAGCAGTACAAAAACAAACATGATACAATCGGATAAGACATATATTCGAGGAAGGACAGTGGTTTTCATGATTATTCGTAATGAACAAGATTTAGAAGGTTTACGAAAAATCGGCCGCATCGTTGCACTTGCACGCGAAGAAATGAAAAAACAAGCGAAGCCAGGTATGACAACGAAAGAGCTTGATTTAATTGGTAAAAAAGTATTAGACGAGAACGGTGCTATTTCAGCGCCTGAAAAAGAATATAAATTCCCAGGTGTAACTTGCATTAGTGTAAACGAAGAAGTTGCTCACGGTATTCCAAGCGATCGCGTATTAAAAGAAGGCGATTTAGTAAACGTAGACGTATCGGCAGCACTTGACGGATATTATGCAGATACAGGTATCTCATTTGTTCTTGGTGACGATGAAGAAAAAGAAAAACTTTGCCAAGCAGCAGTAGACTCATTTTGGGAAGCAATGAAAAAAGTAAAAGCTGGCTCAAAACAAAATCAAATTGGTCGTGCTGTTTCTAACTTTGCACATAAAAGTGGATATAACGTTATTCAAAACTTAACTGGTCACGGTATTGGTCTTAGCTTACACGAAGCTCCAAACCACATCTTAAGCTACTATGATCCAATGGATAATGCGCTTCTAAAAGACGGTCTTGTTATCGCTGTAGAACCATTCATCTCTATGAAAGCTGATCATATCATTGAGCGCGGTGATGATGGTTGGACATTCGTTACACCAGATAAAAGCCTTGTTGCACAATGTGAACATACAGTTGTCGTCACTCGTGGCGAGCCAATTATTTTAACTCAACTATAATCAAAAATAGCCGTTTTGTAGATTCCTTCTACTAAAGCGGCTGTTTTTGATTATGTAACATCCCCATAAACAGAAAGCTTATAAAAATAAAAAGGTGATACATCAAAGTATCACCTTTTTAACGGGGTGAGGCTGTCCAAAAGTACGGAAAACTCTTGAACAGCCTCGTATTTTCATATGGATGCCTTACATATATCACTGATGATAATTATGAAATGCGGAAACATAGTTATCATCACATGATTCAAACAAAAGAAAAGAAATCCTATAACGGATCTCTTTTCCCTACATAATCTAAAGTTTGGGTACACTAGATTCATGCAATGTAGGAGCCTTCCAAACAGAAAGCGATCCTTCATTTAAAATGATAGCATACATATCTCCGCTAAAAATATGCAAATATGCATATAGCGTTTTTTATTTCTCAACATACATTTATTGAAAATTCATACATATAAAGGTAAAATATAGTCGTTATCCGTCTTCTTTTGTCAGTCAGAGAGAATAGAAGAATGGGAGAGGAAAAAATGAGAAAATCACTGAAACAAAAAATAGTAAGCTCCTTGCTTGCTGTATCACTCGCCGTTAGCTTAGCTCCAATCGGACAAGCAAAAGCTGATTCCACGTCAGAAATTACACAGACTCCACCTATTACAAAACAAGTTGATGCAAACCGCGCCATCGAGCATATCCGTTTCTTATCCGAAACAATCGGTCCCCGTCCAGGTGGTACAAAATCAGAAGAATGGGCTTCTCGCTATGTTGGTATGAAGCTTAAATCAATGGGATATGAAGTAGAGTACCAACCCTTTCAAGTGCCGGATCAATACGTTGGATTTATCGAATCACCATTAGGGACAAAGCGTAATTGGCAAGCTGGTGCTGCTCCAAATGCACTAATTTCTACAGAAGCTGTTACAGCTCCGCTTATCTTTGTTCAAGGTGGTACAAAATTAGACGATATTCCAAATGAGGTAAACGGAAAAATTGTTTTATTCGAAAGAGGTGCAACAGTAGCAGATTATAATAAACAGGTTGAAAATGCTGTTAGTAAAGGGGCAAAAGGTGTTCTTTTATACAGCTTAATTGGCGGACGCGGAAACTATGGACAAACTTTCAATCCTCGCTTAACTAAAAAACAGGCTATCCCTGTCTTCGGTCTTGCTTATGCTCAAGGAAATGCATTTAAAGAAGAAATCGCTAAAAAAGAGACAACAATTCTTTCCCTAAAAGCGAGACATGAATCTAATTTAACATCCTTAAATGTCATCGCTAAAAAGAAACCAAAAAATAGTACAGGTAATGAAAAGGCCGTCGTTGTAAGTTCACACTACGATAGTGTCGTTGGAGCACCTGGGGCAAATGATAATGCTTCTGGTACAGGATTAGTATTAGAACTGGCTCGTACTTTTCAAAATGTAGAAACTGATAAAGAAATTCGTTTTATTGCTTTTGGTTCTGAGGAAACTGGCTTACTTGGCTCTGATTATTATGTTAATAGTCTGTCCCAAAAGGAACGTGATCGAATTTTAGGTGTCTTTAACGCAGACATGGTTGCAACAAATTATGATAAAGCAAAAAATTTATATGCTATGACTCCTGATGGTTCTACAAACCTTGTAACAGATGCTGCCTTGCAAGCAGGTAAACAATTAAATAATAATCTTGTTCTTCAAGGAAAATTCGGCTCTAGTGATCACGTACCATTTGCTGAAGTGGGTATTCCTTCTGCACTATTTATTTGGATGGGCGTCGATAGTTGGAATCCATTAATCTATCATATTGAAAAGGTATATCACACACCTCAAGATAATGTATTAGAAAACATTTCGCCAGAACGTATGAAAATGGCATTAGAAATCATCGGAACAGGCGTTTATAACACACTCCAAAAACCTGTTAATCAAATAGAACAAAAAGCGGCTTAATAATACGTAAAACCATCGATCTCTTCGGTGGTTTTTTATTGAGAAAAAATATATATGCATAAACGCATATTTTCTCCTATCAATTATCGTATACAATGTTAACTGTAACGAAAATGATTACAACTAATAAGGAGGCTTTTCTACTATGAAAAAAATTATTCTAGCAGGCGCATTGACTTTAGCAGGTGTTACAGGAGCTACCGCTTTTATTCCTGAAACAAAGGCTGCTGCAGCTACTCAAGAACAGAAATTCACAAAATTTTATTCTATTCAAACTGGCAGTAGCTCTGAAAAAGAACCAATTTACCTTAAAAAAGGACAAGAGCTAACAATTCATCCTAATAGTAAAACCCCTAGTTACAGCATTTACGATACAAATAATAATCTCATCGGACGTTATTCTGATGGTTATGGGAGAATTTTTACCGCAAAAACAGATGGGAATATGTATGTTCAATTTCATGCACCTTTCGTTTACTACAGTCCTGTTAGCTTTTCTGTTACTTATACAATTCAATAGAAAAAGGGCCTCTTACAAGGCCCTTCTTTATGAAACAAATCCAATACTCGATCTCTCCATCTTTTCTTCCATCGTACCCCCCTGTCACTTATATAAGACGATGCAAGCTCTCCTTTTGTTGGATAATTTTTTTTATTATTCCATATAAAAAAGCAATCACAACATCATGTGATTGCTTTTTATTTAAAACGAACACTCGGCTCCGCTTTTCTTTATGTCTAGCTCTGCCTCCTAGCCCCTTCTGTCTAAGAACCTTCCCCACGAGAAGATAAAATGCATCTTCTGTGAGAAAGAACCTTAGCCTTCGGGACTAAACAGTCGGCTCCGCTTTTCTTTATTACATTTTTTCTGGTGCAGATACTCCTACGATTGCTAATGCATTTTGAAGTGTCGTGCGTACTGCTTTCATTAATTCGTAACGAGCTTTACTTAATTCTAAGTTATCTTGGTTTAATACTTTTTCTGCATTGTAGAAGCTGTGTAATGCTGCAGCTAATTCAAATGCATAGCTTGTAATGCGGTGTGGCAGACGTTTTTGCGCTGCATCCGCAACTACAGCTGGGAATTCACCAAGTTTTTTCAGTAACTCTACTTCTTTCTCAGAAGTAACAAGTTTGTAATTTACGTCTCCGCCTGTAGCTAATCCTAACTCTTCACCTTGACGAAGGATACTGCATACACGAGCATGTGCATATTGTGCATAGTATACTGGGTTTTCATTAGATTTTGATACAGCTAAGTCCATATCGAAGTCTAAATGAGAATCACCGCTACGCATTGCGAAGAAGTATCGCATTGCGTCCACGCCTACTTCTTCCATAAGCTCACGAAGTGTAACTGCTTTACCTGTACGCTTACTCATTTTCATTTTTTCACCATTTTGGTACAGTTGTACCATTTGGATGATTTCTACTTCAAGTGTTTCTTTATCGTAACCTAGTGCTTGAATAGCAGCTTTCATACGAGGAATGTAACCGTGGTGGTCAGCACCCCAAATGTTGATTAGCTTATCGAAACCACGCTCTAATTTATCACGGTGATAAGCGATATCTGGCGTTAAGTATGTGTAAGAACCGTCATTTTTAATTAATACACGGTTTTTGTCGTCACCGTAAGTCATTGAACGGAACCAAGTTGCTCCGCCTTCTTCAAAGATTTCGTCACGCTCTTTTAATACAGCAAGAGCCTGATCAATTTTTCCGTTTTTGTATAATGATGTTTCTGAGAACCACACATCGAAGTTAACACGGAAGCTTGCTAAGTCTTTTTGAAGTTTTGCTAACTCATATTTTAAACCGTATGAACGATAGAATTCATAGCTTTCTTCTGCATCAGCTTTTGCATAACGATCGCCAAACTCTTCAGCTAAACGTTTACCGATTCCAATGATGTCCGCACCATGGTAACCGTCTTCTGGCATTTCTTTCTCTAAACCTAAAGCTTGCATGTAACGAGCTTCAACAGAAAGAGCTAAGTTATGAATTTGGTTACCAGCATCATTAATGTAGTACTCACGAGATACATCATATCCTGCTTTTGCTAATACGTTACATAAAGTGTCACCTACTGCCGCACCACGTGCATGTCCTAAGTGAAGATCGCCTGTTGGATTCGCAGATACGAACTCAATTTGTACTTTTTCACCTTTACCAGTATTCGTTTCACCGTATGCTTCACCAGCGTTGACGATTGTTGGGATTAAGTCTGTTAAGTAGCTATTATCCATGTAGAAGTTAATGAAACCAGGACCAGCGATTTCAATTTTTTCAATAGAAGCTTTTGCTTTATCGAAGTTTGCAACTAATTCTTCTGCAATCATACGAGGTGCTTTTTTCGCAACGCGTGCAAGTTGCATTGCCATATTTGTAGAGAAGTCACCATTTGTTTTATCTTTTGGAGATTCTAATACAACGTTTGGAATTTGTTCTTCTGTCGCTAGTTCTGCCTTTAATACAGCAGCTTGAATTTCTTCTTTAATCAATCCTTTTACTTGTTCTAAAGAATTCATTATTTTGCCTCCTTCAAATTAAGTGTAATTGTATATCTGCCAGCTTCTTGTTCACTTAGAAGCAATGCGTACGTTAAGAAGAGTTGTCCTTTTTTCTTTTCATCCGACCATTTAAAAAGAACGTTATCAGTTTTCGTTTGCAATGCAAACGTACCAAGTTCACTCGTATACGTACCAGTTGTCCATTCACCTTTCACATGCGTCTGACGCATAGAAATAGCACCTGAACGCATAATGAGAACTTGTTCATCTTGAATTTTAATAATTGTTTTCACTTCGCCTTGTTCGTTCGGCTCTTGGAATGTTATATATGTACCTTGACCTTTTACATAGTATTGACCATTTGCTTCAAAAGCAACGGTTTCCTTCCTCGCCCCTTCACGGATTTCTGTTACGAAATGAACGTGTACCGGCAAGCCTGCAAGTTGTTTCTTCACGTCTTGCACACCCTTCAAATGTTATAGATATTAAATACTACTTATAATAAATCACTTTTCCTATCATATCAAAAAAAGACTCTGTCTGTCTGCTGAAAAATCAGGAAAACTCCTTTTCAAAAAATAATTCACCTTCACTTTATTTCATATGTTAAAATATTTTTTAAATCTAAATATTCTTTCATTTCAAGGGGTGAATTTGGTGCTACTAACAAAATTAAAAAAAGGTGATGAAATAAGGGTTATTTCACCATCTTGTAGTTTAAGTATTGTCTCAAATGAAAACAGAGACCTTGCTATAAAAAGATTAACCGACATAGGCTTTCAAGTTACATTCTCAAAATATGCTGATGAGATAGATCGATTCGCTTCCTCTTCTATTTCTTCACGAGTTCAAGACCTCCACGAAGCATTTAGAGATCCTAATGTAAAAGCCATTTTGACGACACTTGGCGGATACAACTCTAATGGTTTATTGAAACATCTCAATTATGATTTAATTCGAGAAAATCCGAAAATTTTCTGCGGTTATTCTGATATTACCGCTTTAAGTAACGCGATTTATGCTAAAACAGGCTTAGTTACATATTCAGGTCCTCACTTCTCTTCATTTGGAATGGAGAAAGGACTCGATTATACGACCGATTACTTTTTAAAGTGCTTAACTTCTCATGAACCTATTGAAATCCTACCATCTGAAACATGGAGCGATGATTCTTGGTATATGGATCAAGAAAATCGAGAATTTATTAAAAATGAAGGATATGTTTCAATTCAAGAAGGGGAAGCGATGGGAGATATTATTGGTGGCAATATGAGCACATTTAATTTACTGCAAGGTACAACATATATGCCAAGCTTAAGAAATAAAGTTTTATTTCTTGAAGAAGATAGTTTAACGGGAAAAGCTACACTTAAAACTTTCGATCGATATTTACATTCTCTTATGCAGCAAACTGATTTTGAATACGTAAAAGGCATCGTTATAGGAAGAATGCAAAAAGGAACAGAATGTATGATAGAGGACATTCAAGAAATGATTGCTTCAAAGCCTGAACTTGCTCATATCCCTATTATTGCGAATGCCAGTTTCGGACATACAACTCCAATCTTTACTTTCCCAATTGGCGGAAGGGCAAAAATCATTTCTAATAAAGAAAGTTCAGCTATCACCATTTTAACGCACTAAAAAAGGAGCGAACGATTCGCTCCTTTTATGGTTTTTCTATTTTTTGCAACGCTTTTTGCGGGATTGATTCTTTCGAGATTTCAGCCCATCCTTTTCCCTGCATACCTTTTGCATAAATTTTTATAAAAGCACCCGTATGCAATTCACGGTTCACCATTCTTTTAATAACTTGTAGCTTTCCATCTTCTGTATACCCTTTAAATGTATACAAATATTCATCGTCTTTTTTCTCACTTTTATCTATAACAGCATAATAATCTTGTATTTCTTTATTTGAAAAGAAGTTGTCTACAAAAGCATGCACACCTTCTGTTTTCGTGTTTAAATAATATGCTGTTCCACCTAAAATAATGGCGAACACAGCTAAAACTTTAATTACCAATTTCATAAATGCGCCTCCTGTTTGCACTGCTTTCTCACTAGCCGTATGTCTATACCTGTATTATACGAAAAAAGGCATACTATACTCTATCGAAATGCCTTACACTTTCCTTACATTATTGTAAGAGTTTTTCACCTTACAGCGATTTCCCAATAAAAAATTTTTCCGTTTAACAAACTTTTATATTATTATTGAATGATACAAATTTTTATTACAAAAATCAAAGGAGACAATTTTCAAATGGCTATCTTGCAAGGTTTAGCACTATTACTTGTTGTACTTTGTCTATTTACACTTTTCAGTTACCGTGCGCCTTACGGAATGAAAGCAATGGGCGCTTTAGCTAATGCAGCAATCGCAAGTTTTCTTATTGAAGCATTTCACCGTTATATTGGTGGAGAAATGTTTCATAATGACTTTTTACAATCAGTAGGAGTAGCTTCTGGTAGCATGAGCGGTGTCGCAGCGGCAATTTTAGTCGCATTAGCAATCGGTGTCTCACCCGTATACGCTGTTTTAATCGGTATCGCTACTAGCGGATTCGGTATTTTACCAGGATTTTTCGCTGGATACGTTTGTGCCTTCGTCGTGAAGTTTCTCGAAAAGAAATTACCAGCTGGTGTAGAGTTTTTAGCAATCCTATTTATCGCTGCACCAATTTCACGCGGAATGGCCATGCTTATGGATCCACTCGTTAACGCAACACTTGGTAAAATCGGTTCTATGATTTCAGTTGCAACTACAGAAAGTCCTATCATTATGGGTATTATGCTTGGTGGATTAATAACAGTTATTTCTACATCTCCATTAAGTTCTATGGCACTAACTGCAATGCTTGGATTAACTGGTTTACCAATGGCAATTGGTAGTCTTGCCGTAGCAGCTTCTGCCCCAATGAACTTCATTTTCTTTAAACGACTAAAAATCTGTTCAAAGAAAGATACAATCGCCGTGGCAATCGAGCCGTTAACACAGGCCGATGTTGTCTCAGCAAATCCAATCCCTATCTATATGACAAACTTTGTTGGCGGTGCGCTTGCCGGTATTATTACGTCGCTATTCCAGCTCGTTAATAATGCACCAGGGACAGCATCACCAATTCCAGGACTTCTCGTACTGTTCGGATTTAATGATGTAATAAAAGTAACGATTGCTGCCGTATTATGTGGAATCGTTACCACTATTGTTGGATACTTCGGGTCCATTGTGTTCCGCAAATATCCAATCCGTTCTGCTGATGAAATTCGCGGAATTACTTCGGAAGAGAAGGTTGCGTAAAGAAAGGGAGCTATTCTCATCGTTTGAGAATAGCTCTTTTTTATGTCGCGTGACGGTAAGTGAAATTATATTGAACACAACTCCGCATATATCGACGTTTCGACAAAGGATATCGACTTAACTACTAAATAAGACAATAATAACCTACCTATTAATAAAAGAAGCCGGCTCAAAATACTTTTTGAGTCGGCTTCACTTTTACTTTATCTAGCTACAGCAGCTAGAATCTCCGGCCATTTCACACTCTCGTTCGAAGCCAAAAGCGCTTCTCGGTCGAGCGTTCCAATGACCTGCGATTCTGAGCGAGCTGCCTACGCTTTTATTTAACCCAACCGAGCAGCATTTCCCGCACGAATTTGCTTGCTGCGATTGGTGTTTGATCACTATGATCGTAGACTGGAGCTACTTCTACTAAGTCTGCTCCGACTACTTTTATATTTGAATTTGCAATTGCTACGATGGACTCTAATAGTTCTTTAGATGTGATACCTCCAGCTTCTAATGTTCCTGTTCCAGGAGCGTGAGCTGGGTCTAATACGTCGATGTCGATTGTGACATAGACTGGGCGTCCTGCAAGTTTCGGTAATACTTCCTTTAACGGTTCTAATACGTCAAATTTATATAAGTTCATACCTACTTCTTTTGCCCATTCGAATTCTTCCTTCATTCCAGAACGAATACCGAAAGAATATACGTTTTCCGGACCAATTAAATCGCACACTTTACGAATTGGTGTAGAGTGGGATAAAGGCTCTCCCTCATATGACTCACGTAAGTCAGTATGAGCATCCATATGGATGATTGCTAAATCCGGATATTTTTTTGCCATTGCCTTAAAAATTGGCCAAGACACTAAGTGCTCTCCGCCGAGACCTAGTGGAAACTTACCGGCATCTAATAGTTTTGTTACATATTCTTCAATCATGTCTATGCTGCGCTGTGGATTCCCAAATGGTAATGGGATATCACCCGCATCAAAATATTTTACCTCTTCTAGTTCACGATCTAAATACGGACTATATTCTTCAAGACCGATTGATACTTCACGAATACGTGCAGGGCCAAAGCGAGATCCTGGACGGAAACTTACTGTCCAATCCATAGGCATCCCGTAAATAACTGCCTCTGACTCTTCAAAACTTGGATGACTTTTAATAAATACTTTACCTGAATAAGCTTCATCAAAACGCATATTCTTTTCCTCCTTATGTGGAACTTAAGGTATCCCAACCTTTCACTATTTCTCAAATTTGGAGCGCATTGCTCCTCTTTCTCGATTTACCTGGGCCTTCTTGTTATCACAAGAAGACTACTTCATTTGTAGCAGTGTAAGTAACTAGCATGTTCAAGCCTTCTAGACAAACACCTTAAATGAGTTACTTACACTTTATTTATTTCAATTTAACGCTCTTACTTAATTAAATCGCCAACAAATTTCGGTAATGCGAATGCTGCATTGTGTAATTCTTTTGTGTAATATTTCGTTTCGATTTCATGGAAACGCTCTTCACTTACTTCTAATGGATCATGTTTTTTAGATCCGATTGTGAACGTCCAAAGTCCACTTGGATACGTCGGAATGTTTGCTGTGTATAGACGAGTAATTGGGAAAATCTCTTTTACGTCTTTAAACACAGTTGTAATTAGTTCTGGTGTAAACCAAGGGTTGTCCGTTTGGGCAACGAAAATACCATCTTCTTTTAACGCTTTTGAAATTCCAGCGTAGAAGCCTTTTGTAAATAAGTTTACTGCTGGACCTACTGGCTCAGTAGAATCTACCATAATTACGTCATATTCGTTTTCGCTTTCTGCGATGTGTAGGAAACCGTCTCCTACTTTTACTTCTACACGCTCATCATCTAATGCACCTGCAATTGATGGTAAGTACTGCTTAGAGTACTCAATTACTTTTCCATCGATTTCAACAAGAGTTGCTTTCTTCACGCTTGGGTGTTTTAACACTTCACGAATAACACCACCATCGCCACCACCAACAACTAATACGTTCTCAGGGTTTGGATGTGTAAATAAAGGTACGTGCGCTACCATTTCATGATAAACGAACTCGTCCTTTTCTGTCGTCATAACCATGCCGTCTAAAATAAGCATGTTTCCGAACTCTTCCGTTTCAACCATATCAAGCTTTTGAAATTCTGTTTGCTCCGTATGTAATGTGCGGTTAATACGCGCCGTAATTCCAAAATGCTTTGTTTGTTTTTCAGTGAACCATAGTTCCATCGTACAATCACGCCTTTCGCTGCAAATTTATAATGGGGACATCATTAATGTCCCCTACCAAAAATAAAACAAAACATCCAAAAAGTATAGTTAAAAGTAAAAAAATACCGAAAATATATTTTAGTCAGAGGGTTCTAACATATATGTAAAAAGGGTTTGCTCTGTAATAGGAAAGAAAGCCCTTTCTTAAGAAAGGGCTTCTGTCTCTATTTCTACCGGTTTACGAATCGGAATTAAGATCATTACGCAACCAACTAACACAACAATTCCACCGACTAAAAACGGACTTTGTGGTGAAACTGTATGACCGATGACTCCTGATAAAATTGGAGCAATCGCGCCCCCTAACCAACGAACGAAGTTATAAACACCTGATGTAACAGATCTTTCATAAGGTGAAATATCCATTACATAACTTGTAAATAACGCGTTATTTAAGCCTGATGCTAATCCTGATAGAACGATTAATACGATTTGTAACCACATAATTTTAACGAAGAATAGTGCAATTAAGAAAATCGCAAATACGAGTAAACTACCTTTTAACAATGTTTTCGGTTCATATTTACCTTCTAGCTTATGCGCTAAAATTGCTGATCCGTAAGCTAATGCTAATCCCCATCCGCAAAATACAAATCCTAATTGAATAGCAGATAAATGCATAATAAGTGGTGAATATGCTAACACGACGAAAAATCCGTAGTAATATAACATCCCGGAAATGGCACCTTGCATAAACGGTTTATACTTCACCAGGTTAAGTAATTCACCTACGCCTGCTGCTTTACGCTTCACTTTTCGCTCCGGTTCTTTTACAAAAAAGAAAACTAAAATAAATGCTAAAGAAATTAAAATACTCGTCGCAAAAAATGGGTAACGCCAAGAATGTCCACCTAATATACCACCTAACAATGGGCCACCTGCCATCCCTAAACCGATAGCTGCTTCATATAATCCTACTGCTTCATGAACTTCTTTACTTAATGCAATTAATAATGTCATCGCCGTTGCGAAGAACATCGCATTTCCTAATCCCCACCCCGCGCGGAAAAGAGATAATTGAGCAATCGTTTGCGATATACCACATATAAATGCAAATACAGTTACAATCGCAAGACCGATTGTCATCATTCGTTTATCACCAAATCTTGATGCAAATATTCCAGCTGGTAACATCATAATTGCCATCGTTAAAATATAAGCTGTAAATAACATCTCGACTTGCCAATGCGAAGCACCAATTTGTTCAGCAATACTTGGTAAAATTGGGTCGACTACTCCTATACCTGAAAAGGCAAGGAAGGTAGCCACCACTGTAATCAATCTCCCTAATTTTTGTTTGCTCTCCATTTTGATTACTCTCCTTTTGTATTCTCTAAAAATGTAACTGCACGGCTTAAACTATCCTCTAGCTCTGCCTTAACACGCTGCATTTGCTCCATTTTTTCGTCTAACGTTTGCACTTGTTTTTCAAGCATCTCTTTAATTTCTTGAATCACTTCACGGTCACGCGGATTCTCACTATTTCTTCTTTGTTCCATTCTTTCTTTTAACGATAAGAAATGTTGCATTTCTTGAAGCGTAATTCCTAGTACTTCTTTCGCTTCCACAATCCTTTTAATTCTCGCAATGTCCTCGTCTGTATACAGGCGAATGTTCCCCTCACTTCGTTCTGGGGGATGAATTAAACCAATTTCCTCATAATAACGAAGTGTACGCTTTGTTAAACCAACTTGCTTTGTTACTTCATCGATTTTATACATGTTTATTCCTCCCTTCACTTGATTGTTACATTTTACGTTAACGTTAACTTTTATGCAACTGTTAGACTTTTGTAAATGTTTGTCCTATTCAATTGTATTTTTTCCAAGGCAGTTTCATAATGAAGAAAAAGAGATGATAAGGAGATTTTCACATGAATAAACCACTTATTTTCGCTCACCGCGGGGTAAAAGGGACACATCCAGAGAATACGATGATTGCCTTTCAAGAAGCCGAACGCATTGGTGCTCATGGAATTGAACTTGATGTCCATTTATCAAAAGATGGTGAACTTGTCGTAATTCACGACGAAACCGTCGATCGTACAACAAATGGCATAGGACTTGTTTCTGAAAAAACTGTAGAGGAATTACAAGCTTTAGATGCTGGTAGCCATAAAGATCCTTCTTTCCATGAGGCGAAAATCCCAACATTACGAGAAGTATTTATTTGGCTCTCTACAACAAATTTACAACTTAACATTGAATTAAAAACAGATGTTCTTCATTATCCAAATATTGAAGAAAAAGTTGTTGCTCTTGTTCGTGAATATCATCTATCCAATCAAATTGCATTTTCATCATTTAACCACGATTCCGTTTCATTATTAGCAGAAATTGCTCCAGAAATTCCAAGAGCGATTTTGTACGATACACCACTTGCAGATCCTATTGCTGAAGCAAAAAGGCGCGAGGCGACTGGATTACATCCAAACTTTCAATTATTAACGAAAGAGTTTGTCCAATTAGCACAGGGGCAAGGATACGTTTTTCGTCCTTACACCATTAATGAATATAAAGATTTACAAACTATGATTGACTATGGTGTAGATGTCATCATTACCGATTGGCCAGCACGTGCCTTTGAGCTCCTTTCTTAATTGAAGGGGCTTTTTTGTTTTCAAAATTTCATTGTTTAAAATAAACGAAAACCCTCAATACTAATACAATAATGCTTGTATTAATGAGGGGCTGAAAAAGATGGATCAAACTATGAATCCAAAACTTAAAAAATATAAACGTCTTTTCTTCACCGTAATGTTTTCTTGTGTTCTTTTTTTCGTTTTTTCCTTTTTTATTATCATTATAGCTGCAAAAATTATGGGGCCTCCCCCTGTTGCAGTGCCGCAAACGAGTGTCTTTTACGCTAATGATGACACTGTTATAGGACAAAGTAACGAAACACAAAAGCGCTATAATGTATCTCTTGATGAAATTTCTCCTTATGTAAAAGAGGCAACACTATCTATTGAAGATCAACGATTCTACAAACATCATGGATTTGATATAAAGCGCATTGTTGGTGCCATTGTTGCCGATTTAAAAGCAATGGCAAAAGTACAAGGTGCTAGTACTATTACACAACAGTATGCTCGTAACCTATACTTAGATCATGATAAAACGTGGAAGCGTAAACTATTAGAGGCAATGTATACCGTTCGCCTTGAAGTGAACTATAATAAAAATCATATTTTAGAAGGATATTTAAATACAATTTATTACGGGCATGGTGCTTACGGAATCGAAGCTGCTTCTCGCTTGTATTTCGATAAAACTGCAAAAGAATTAACATTAGCAGAAGCTAGTATGCTCGCAGGCATTCCGAAAGGACCTAGCTTCTACTCTCCCTTTTTAAAAGAAAAGCGTGCTAAAGGGCGTCAATCTCTCATATTAGATGAAATGGTAGAACAAGGTTATATTACAAAACAGCAAGCTACCTCAGCAAAAAAGGAAACACTTACTTTTGCTTCATTGGATACGAAAAAAGTTGCAGAAATTGCACCTTATTTCCAAGATGCTGTACAAGCTTCTCTTCTTCGTGATATCGGATTAGATGAGCAAGCCTTACAGCGAGGTGGCTTACGTATTTATACAACGCTAGACCCTAAATTACAATCTGTAGCAGAGCAAGCTGTAAAAAATCATATACCTGAAACAACAAACATCCAAACTGCCCTCGTCTCTATGAATCCAAAAACGGGTGAAGTGGCTGCCCTTGTTGGTGGAACTGATTATAATACGAGTCAATTTAACAGAGCTACACAAGCCGCTCGTCAGCCCGGCTCTACATTTAAGCCATTCCTATATTACGCAGCCTTAGAACGAGGATTCACCCCTGCTACGCGCTTAAAAAGCGAATATACTGTATTCACTTTAGGTGACGGTGTTTCCAAATATAAACCGAAAAATTATAAAAACTATTATGCAGACGACTTTGTGACAATGGCACAAGCACTCGCTGTTTCTGATAACGTATATGCTGTGAAGACAAATCTATTTTTAGGCGAAGACATTCTTACAAAAACAGCGAAGCAATTCGGTATTACTAGCGCATTAAAAGATGTTCCGTCTCTTGCTCTCGGCACATCTCCTGTAAAACCAATTGAAATGGTCAATGCTTATAGCATGTTTGCAAACGGCGGGAAAGAAGTAAAACCAATCTTTATAAGGCGCATCGTTGATCACGAAGGAAATATGCTATACGACGCTCATTTAGAAAGTAAACAAGTTCTAGATAAAAGCAAAGCCTTTGTGATGGAAGAAATGATGGCAGGTATGTTTAATAAAAAACTAAGCAGTTATGCCGCTGTGACCGGTCAATCGATGTTATCAAAACTATCAAGAACATATGCTGGAAAGTCTGGTTCTACAGAAACTGATAGTTGGATGATTGGATTTACCCCACAACTTGTAACAGGGGTTTGGATTGGATACGATCAACCTAAATCCATTTCAAACGTAGCAGAACAAGGATACGCAAAAAAAATATGGACCGATACAATGGAAAAAGGATTAGATGGACAGCCTAAACAAGAATTCAAACAACCAGCAGATGTTGTTGCAGTCGATGTTAATCCTGAAAACGGTAAGATTGCTACAAAAAACTGTCCCATTTCTGTGAAAATGTATTTCGCAAAAGGTACAGAGCCAACAGAGTATTGTATGGATCACGTTGATGATAAGGAAGAGTTCGAAAAGGTTAGTGAAGAGAAGAAAAAGGCGGGTTGGTGGAAAAAATATCTCCCGTGGTAAAAAAATAGCTGACGGAAATCCGTCAGCTATTTTTATTCGCCTAATAATGCGTGGCGCAATTCTTCACTAGATTCGTTCCAAATTGCTTCATTATGCTCTTTTAAGAATGTACCAAGTACTTTTTTAGATGATTCATCCATATGATCAATCATGATGTGACGCTTTAGTGATTTATCCATTTTATTTACATGCTCTGGAAGTGATTTATATCCGCGGCGAATTTCACGATCAACTGTCATTTCACAGGCTGTTGCACCTGCGTAATAAGCACCGTTTGGTGTTCTTTCAATTGTTACCCAAACGAGCCAAAACGGTTTTCCGTTTGGAACTTCATCTTTATTTGTTAAAAACTTAATTCCTTTTTCTACTGTACTACGCGCATGCATCGCACCGATATCAACGAACGCAGTTTTCTCTAATACATCAACAAATACAGGAGAAATATTTTCTAAACTTAATGCCCCAACGCCAAAACCACCATGTCCATCTGTTGAATCATTTTTCACGATATTAAAACCGATTTTTTTCTTTTTCTCTGTCATATGTAAACTCCTCCTCACTTAATGATTAAAAAAGCCTGAAAATAGGCGCAATGATATTTTGTAAAAATACTAATACATATGGAATAACAACATTGAAAATAGGTTGAATTGTGTAATTGCTAAGCGGTGTAATAACAAGAATTAATAACGCAATTGATCCATACTTTTCATACTGTGTCATTTTCGCACGAATATTTGCTGGTGCTAAATCTTCCACAACGCGATACCCATCAAGTGGCGGGATTGGTAATAAGTTAAATACAAGTAAAACAATATTAAGCATAATAAAAATTTGGAAAAATTGATCCAGCGTATCTGCTACTGCAAGTGGCATCGCATCTAACACACCAAATGTTATTAAGCTATACCAAATAATTAAACCAATTGCACTTAAAATAAGATTACTTATCGGTCCCGCAATAGAAACTAATATTCCTGCAAGACGCGGTCTTTTAAAGTTATATGGGTTAACAGGCACGGGTCTTGCCCAACCGAATCCAAGAATTAATACCGCAATCATCCCGATAGGATCTAAATGAGCCATCGGTGATAACGTTAACCGTCCTTGTTTTTTCGCTGTATCGTCTCCAAATTTATATGCAACATACGCATGTGCAAATTCATGCACAGATAGCGCAATAATAATCGCCATTGCTACCAATGGAATTTGTTGCAACGGGTATCTAAATAACTGATCCATAACTCATCTCCTCTTCAATATGTCAAAAAAAGAAATTATTCGTTTTTCCGATTGTTCTTCTTCATAATCCGCTATAATAAGAGTGTAACTTACATAAAAGGAGCGATTGTACATGCCATACGTAACAGTGAAAATGCTAGAAGGACGCACAGAAGAACAAAAGAAAGCTCTTGCTGAGAAAGTAACCGCAGCAGTAAGCGAAACAACTGGTGCTCCTGAAGAAAACATCGTTGTTTTCATCGAAGAAATGTCTAAAAACCATTATGCAGTTGGCGGAAAACGCTTAAGCGACAAATAATTTCAAGTTTTTTCATAAGAAGCAGCTCTTAGCTGCTTCTTATTTCTTTCCTTCTAACAACTCGATAATTCTCTCTTTATATTTTCCTTTTCTTCCATCTTCATAGATTAAATCATGCGGATAGAATAACTTTTGATCCGTTCTCTTCTTACCCGTAATCGCCTCAACAATATCCGATTCACGCGAAAGCTCTCTAAGTTCCCCATTCGGCATAAGGAGTAAGATTGGCAGACGCTCTTCTTCTTCTCCTGCACGGTAAAAGTCATACGGTAAGTCTGATGTTGAATCAACAACTAAATAATACTCTGGATCTAGTCCAATCTTCTTAAATAAGCTACTTAATTCCATCCAATTATCTAAACCGTGCTTATCTGTAAACTCTACATATTTAAATAGATTTCGATTCATAAAACGACGGCATAAGTCACTTAAAATTGGATCTTCTTCCTCTTGCCATACTTGGAAGTAATAATACATTACGTTCTCGTCTAACTTTAAATAATCCTCTACTGTCACTTCTTCTTCAAATAAAGAATAGAAATGAACAGGATGATATTTAAACGCATAATACTTCTCATGCAACGATTTAGCTCGGTGTAAAATCTTCGTTAAAATAACTTCTGCACTACGTGTTACCGGATGAAAATATACTTGCCAATACATTTGATAACGGCTCATAATATAATGCTCTACAGCATGCATACCACTATTTTTAATGACAACTTGATTACCGTACGGGCGCATGACACGCAGTATACGTTCCATATCAAAATTCCCATACTTTACGCCAGTAAAATATGCATCTCTTAATAAATAATCCATACGATCAGCATCAATTTGGCTTGAAATCATACTAATCGCTAATTTATTAGTAGATGTTTTCGCAATTACATCTGCTACCTTTTGCGGAAACTCCTTATCAACACGGCTTAACACATCGTTAATTTCCGTATTGCCAACGATAATCTTTTGCGTAAATTTCTCATGATCTAACGAAAATACTTTTTCAAACGAGTGAGAAAACGGGCCGTGACCGACATCATGAAGTAATGCCGCACATAAACATAATAATCTATCTTCAGCATTCCAATTTGGTCTGCCATCAAACACATCATCAATCATACGACGAATAATTTCATATACACCTAACGAATGAGTAAAGCGACTATGCTCTGCACCGTGAAATGTAAAAAATGTCGTTCCAAGCTGCTTAATACGGCGCAAGCGTTGAAATTCTTTCGTTCCGATTAAATCCCAAATAACACGATCACGCACGTGCACATATTTATGTACTGGGTCTTTAAACACTTTTGTTTCGCTGAGTTTGTCGTTTAAATATACCACCTTCCGACATCCCCCTTTCTTTACTGCATTCTTACTATATATTATAAACGATATAGGAAACAGAAAGAAATGAAAGACTGTATTAATTCCTTGTATATAAAGAAAAATCACTTTTACCGAAGTAAAAGTGATTTTTCTTTATATATTATTTTCCTAAAACAAACTCAGCAACTTCGTCTAAGATCATTTCTTTACCTAGTGGGAAGTATCCTTTATTTAGGTCTTCATTGCTAATTGTAAATACGTGGTTGTTTTTAACAGCGTTCATGTTTTTCCAAATTGATTCTTCTTGGAATTCTTTTAAGCGCTGAGAACCATCACCCGTTGTAAATACGAATAAGTAATCTGGGTTGTAATCAATTAAAGCTTCTTTTTGTACTTGTACTAGCGGTTTATCAGTTGGTGTACCTTTAACTGCTGGTAATTTTAAGTCATTAAAGATTACGCTACCGTAACCGTAGTCACCGTATACGCGGAATGCGTTTGGATATGCAGCCATTTTCATGAATGTTGCATATCCAGTTTTAGCGATGATTTTGTCATGTAATTTGCTTGCTTTTTCATCATACTGTTTGAACCATTCTTTTGTTTCTTTCTCTTTACCTAAGATTTGACCTACTTCTTCGAATTTTGGACGCCATTGGTCTAATGGAGTTTTTAACATAACTGTTGGTGCAATTTTAGATAATTGATCATAAATTTTTTCTTGACGATTGTTTACAATAATTAAGTCTGGTTTTGCAGCAGCCACTGCTTCGATGTTAATTTTATCGCCCCAAGCAGAACCAACTGGTTTAACGTCTTTTAATTTATTTGCAATATGTGCATCAATTTTTTCTTGAGATGTATTAGCAGTAATAATTGGTTTCATACCAAAGATTAATAATTCTTCTGTTGAACCACTAAGGTCAGCAATTTTCTTTGGATTTGCAGGAATTTTAATTTCCCCTTTTGCGTGTTGTACAGTGCGCTCTTCAGTCTTCGCATCTGCTTTCTTTTCTTCTTCTTTGTTAGAACAAGCTGCAAATAGTACAGAAGTAACAACTAGTACCATTGCTAATAGTGCCATTTTAAAATTCTTCATATTCCGACTCCTTCTAGCTGTATTTCTCTTATAATTTGCATGTAACTATAAGAAACGAAAACAACATTTAATTAATATATTTTTATTAATTGTTGTTTATAACCCGTTCTAACGGGCGTTCAACTTCCCATCCGTGGGTAAGAAGCTCAACGTCCATTAGAACTCCCCCTCTCACCTCTTTAAGAGGGGGAAATTCTATTAATTATGCTTTTTTACGCAATTGATTATTAATCATCGCTAAATCGTATGTTAAACAAATTGGTTTACAGTTTACTGGACATGGAACGATTTGAGCTTCGATTTCAAATACGTTACGAAGCGTTTCACTTGTCATAACTTCATCTGGCGTTCCTTGTTTCATTAACTTCCCAGCTTTTAATGCAATCATATGATCAGAGAAACGAGAAGCATGATTTAAATCGTGAATAACCATAACAATCGTTCTGCCTTCTTCTTTGTTTAACTTCTTCAGTAAGTTTAATACTTCAAGTTGATGAGCCATATCTAAGTATGTTGTTGGTTCATCTAACACGAGTAAATCTGTTCCTTGTGCAAGAGCCATCGCAATCCATACACGCTGACGCTGACCACCTGATAAAGCTTCTGCTGGGCGATTTGCAAATTCTGTCATCCCCGTCACTTCAAGTGCCCAATGAATGTAGCGATAATCCTCTTCTTTCAATGTTCCAAATCCTTTTTGATGAGGAAAACGTCCATATGAAACAAGTTCAAACACAGTAAGGCCTGTTGGCACTTCTGCAGTTTGTGGTAAAATCGCCATTTTCTTTGCGATTTCTTTCGTTGGCTGTTTCTCAATTGCTTTTCCATCAAGATAAACAGTACCTCGTTTTGCTTTCAAAATACGAGAAGCCGTTTTTAATAATGTGGATTTCCCACAACCATTTGGTCCAATAATCGTTGTAATTTGTCCTTCCGGAATTTCAACCGTTAATCCATCTATAATTAACCCTTCATTATACCCAACAGATACCGCATCAACTGCTAAAGTTGCCATACAAAAAGCCTCCCTTTATTTTGTCCTCATAAGTAAATATATGAAATATGGTGCGCCAATTACAGAAATAACAAGACCGACCGGTATTTCTGAAGTTGGTAACACACTTCTTGAAATTACATCTGCAAATAAAAGTAAAAACGTTCCTATTAATGCAGCCGTTGGTAACATAATTTGATGTTTACCACCAACGAGGCTTCTCGCTAAATGCGGAGCCATTAAACCGATAAAACCAATACCGCCCGCAACAGCGACAGATGCACCAGCTAAACAAACTGCAATAAATAATAATTTACGTCTTTCCTTTTCTACGTTTACACCAAGACCAACTGCTGTAGAGTCGCCTAAATTCATTACATTTAATATGTGCGCTTTACTAATGGCCAGTGGTAAGAAAATAACCATCCATGGGAGTACACTTAGTACGAACTTCCAATCTGTTCCCCATAAACTTCCTGCCAACCAAATCGTTGCAAAACGGAAGTCGTTCGATGTCATCTTCATAGAAAAAATTAAACTAACAGCACCAAATCCGGCTGCAACAGCGATACCAACAAGAATTAATCGAGTGGATGAAACACCGTCTTTCCATGCTAGTAAATAAATAATAACCGCTGCTAATATCGCACCAACTAGCGCGAAGAATGGAAGGATAAATACAGATAAAAATGTACCAGTTCCAACTTTTCCAAAGAAAAAGTAAACGAATACTACAACTGTTAATCCCGCTCCGGCGTTAATACCGATAATACCTGGATCAGCAAGTGGATTTCGTGACAGCCCTTGCAAAATTGCACCTGACATAGCTAATGCAGAACCGACTAATATAGCAATAACCATACGTGGCATACGAAATTCAAATAAAATAACAGATTGATCTTCTGCACCTAATCCAACCAATGACTTTAATACATCCATTGGAGGTATTTTAAATGTTCCTGTATTTAAGCTTACTAAAAATACAGCAACGATTAATCCTACTAAAATTGTTAAAATAGAAATGTTCTTTTTTGTTAAGACGCTCGTCCTCACATTTTTCCTCTCCCTTCATTACGTGCTAAGTAGAGGAAGAATGGAACTCCAATTAGCGCTGTAATTGCTCCAATTGGCGTTTCAAATGGTGGATTAATAACGCGAGATAACATATCTGCACATTCAATTAACAATCCACCTAAGACTGCAGAACATGGAATAACCCATCTATAGTCTGAGCCTACAAGGAAACGAGTCATATGCGGAATTACAAGTCCAACGAATCCAACCGATCCTGCCATAGAAACCGCAGAACCTGTTAATACAAGAACAAGTACTGTTCCGATAAATTTAATTAATGTCGTATTTTGACCAAGTCCAATCGCAATTTCTTCACCAAAGCTTAAAATGGTAATATACCTCGACATCATAATTGCTATAATGAGACAAACAAGACCAATCGGTACTAACATATTAATACTTTGCCATTTCACTCCAGCAACACCGCCTGCATTCCACATACTTACCTCTTGGGCAAGGTTGAAATACAATGCAATTCCAGATGAAATTGCCCCTAATAAAGCACTAATTGCCGCACCAGCTAAAGCTAATTTCACAGGCGTTAATCCACCTGGTGAAGAAGACCCAATGCCATATACAATGCTCGCTCCAAACGCAGCTCCAATAAAAGATGCAATAACAAACATTAAATAAGGTGAATTAGGGAAAAATGCATACATAATTGCAATCCCGAATACAGCACCATCTGTAATCCCCATTAACGATGGGGATGCAAGTGGATTTCGTGTCATACCTTGCATAATTGCTCCTGATACCGCTAAAAAGGCACCTGCAACTACGCCCCCTATTGCTCTAGGCATGCGAAGTTCTTGAATTACGTTATGATGCGTTATAGACCCATCAAACTGAAATACAGCTTGCCAAACGGTCTTTAAACTAATATCTGCAGCACCAAACGAAATAGAAACTGCCATGCTTAAAGCTAACAAAATTGTGCCTGCTATTAAAATAATAGAGGCAACGAGCGGTCTGCTCTTAATCTCTTTAACATTCACATCTTGCTGTTCTATACTCCTTGCGCTCGCTTCCATCCCTCAACCATCCTAACCAACAACATATATTTAATAAAATGAAATTTATTCTCAAATAGTAATAAAAAAATTAGATGAATTGATTTTTTCCTGATAATGATTCTCAGAATCATACACTTTCTATTCTACCTACCACGTCAAAAGACTGTCAACCATTATTTTGAAATACGAATTCATACAAAACGCTATCTTATGGACATAAAAAAAGAAGAGTAATCTGTTCACTCTTCTTTTTCTTACTTATTTAACTTTGCTTCAATTTTTATAATTAATTCGTCTTCTGTTGGAGCCGCAACTGGACGATTATTTACAAACGCGAATGATTTTTTACGACCAGGACCACAGTAAGACTGACATGCAACCTCGATCGTTGCACATGAATCTACTTTTTTTAACTTCGGAATCAACGTTTTAACGTTCGTTGCCTGACAATCATCACACACACGAAATTCGTTTCCCATTATATATAACACTTCCTCTATTTTAAACTTTTCACAAGTACATTTAAAAATAAACACTAAATGGTATTTTACCGCTCTTTGAAGCTTGTTGCAAGTCTCCGGGCGTAGCTCTATTCCTATATAAAGCTACCTATTTTTTATATTTTCTCCTTCAAAAGCTTTCATCATTCATAGCCACATTTCTTCTCTTCATTGAAATCTACCATATTTTTAAAAGCTTTGTATAAAAGCTCATTTTTTTGCCCATTATAAAAATAGGAAGTTCATAAAAAGAAAGGGAGTTGAATCTATGAAAGTAAGACAAGATGCTTGGACAGACGAGGACGATTTATTACTTGCTGAAACGGTGCTTCGCCATGTTCGAGAAGGAAGTACTCAATTAAATGCTTTTGAAGAAGTAGGAGATCAGTTAAATCGCACATCTGCTGCTTGTGGTTTCCGCTGGAATGCTGTTGTTCGCTATAGCTATGAACAAGCTCTTCAACTAGCAAAAAAACATCGTAAAGATAAAATGCGTGCTGCGGGCGGTGAACAGACAAAAAAACGTTTGCTTTACACACCACCAGCTTCAGCGGCGGCGATAACTGATTATGAAGAATACGTACCGTATGAAACAGCTGTTCAATATACAGAAGCTACTCCATATCAAGAGCCGACTGTCCCTGCTCCAAAAAGCTCAATAACAATGCAAGATGTTATTTACTTTTTACAAACAGTTGGATCTTCAAATATAAAAGTAACAGCTCTTGAAAACGAGAATACGAGATTGAAACAAGAAATTAAAATGCAAATTCTGCGAAATGAAGAGCTAGAAAAGAAACTAGAAAAATTAGAACAACAATCTCATACTGTACAAGAGGATTACGAAACGCTTATGAATATTATGAACCGTGCTCGTAAATTAGCAGTAATGGATGATGAGGAACGCTCGCAAACATCTTTCCGCATGGATCGAAACGGTAATTTAGAAAAAATTGCAGAATAAGAAGGATGCATGCAATGCATCCTTTTTATTCTTTCACCTCTAAACTTTCCCTTTATATATGGGAAAACCCCTTTCTACATTTTTTGCTATAATAGAGATTGTCATTTTAAAAATAAGGGGTTAGTTATATGAGCAATTCCCGTTCGATTTTATCTCAGCCAGAGTGGCGTATTGTGGATCAGTCTAGTTTAGGACCAACATTTCATGCACTTCAGTCATTCGCAATGGATGACACGTTATGCACAAGTATCGGAAAAGGCCAATCCGCTGCAACAATGCGTTCTTGGGTTCATCACAATACAATTGTTCTTGGCATTCAAGATTCACGTCTCCCACATTTAGAAGAAGGTATTTCCTTTTTAAAAGAAAACGACTTCAATGTTATCGTTCGTAATTCTGGTGGACTTGCTGTTGTACTTGATGAAGGTGTTTTAAACGTATCACTTTTATTCCAAGAAACAGAAAAGGGTATCGATATCGACCTTGGATACGATACGATGTGGCATTTAATTAAGGAAATGTTAAAAGATTACGATGTTACTATCGAGGCAAAAGAAATTGTTGGTTCTTATTGTCCTGGTAGCTACGATTTGAGCATTCGCGATCAAAAATTTGCTGGTATTTCTCAGCGTCGTATTCGCGGAGGCGTTGCTGTACAAATTTACTTATGTGCGACAGGAAGCGGATCTGAGCGTGCCGCACTCGTTCGTGATTTTTACAACGTAGCAATTCAAGGCGAAGAAACAAGATTTACGTATCCCGAAATTGTACCGAGTACGATGGCTTCACTATCTGAATTACTTGGCGAAACAATTACAGTGCGAGATTTAATGATGCGCCTTTTAAAAACGTTGCAACAATTCACTCCAAAGTTAACACCATCTCAGCTGACAGTAGATGAAGTTCCTTTATATGAGACGAATTTACAACGTATTATTGACCGTAATAATAAGGCACTTGGTTTAGAAAAATAGAAACCAAAAAGACCACCCTCATTTCAAAAGAAATAGGATGGTCTTTTTTCATATTAATTCGTTATAGAATTAAAGTGCTTGAGCTGCTGTAATTAAAGCTAACTTGTACACTTCTTCTTCGTTACATCCACGAGATAGATCATTTACAGGCATGTTTAAACCTTGTAAGATTGGTCCTACTGCTTCGAAGTTACCTAAGCGTTGAGCGATTTTGTAGCCGATATTACCAGCTTCTAGGCTTGGGAATACGAATACGTTAGCATCACCTTTAATTGTAGAACCTGGAGCTTTCTTCTCAGCTACAGATGGTACGAATGCAGCATCGAATTGGAATTCTCCATCTAAAGTTAATTCAGGAGCCATTTCTTTCGCAATGCGAGTTGCTTCTACAACTTTTTCTGTTTCTGGAGATTTCGCAGAACCTTTTGTAGAGAAGCTTAACATAGCAACGCGTGGGTCAATGCCGAATAGTTCAGCAGTTTTCGCACTTTCGATACCAATTTCAGCTAAATCTTGGCTGTTTGGTGCAATGTTAATTGCGCAATCAGCGAATACATACTTCTCTTCTTCACGTACCATGATGAATACGCCTGAAGTTTTTGTAACGCCTGGTTTTGTTTTAATAATTTGAAGTGCTGGACGAACTGTATCAGCTGTAGAGTGAGCTGCACCACTTACTAAACCTTGTGCTTTGCCCATGTATACAAGCATTGTACCGAAGTAGTTTTCGTCTTTAAGAATTTTACGAGCATCTTCTTCTGTTGCTTTACCTTTACGGCGTTCAACGAAAGATGCTACCATTGCATCCATCTCTTCGTATGTAGCTGGATCGTAAATATCAACGCCTGCTAATGTTAAGTTCATGCTAGCAGCTTTTGCGCTAATTTCTTCTTTATTACCAACTAAAATTGGTTTTACTAACTCTTCTTTTGCTAAACGCTCTGCAGCGCCTAAAATTCTTTCATCAGTTCCTTCAGGAAGTACGATAGAAATGCCTTTTCCTTGAACTTGTTCTTTTACTGTTGTAAATAAGTTGCTCACGAATAAACCCTCCTACATATGTTAAAAAACTCTATCTTTAAGAATACTGCTTTTCCTCTATATTTTAAACTTATAGCTCCCAAAAAATAGATAAAATGAAAATAATTATATTTTCATAAAATTCAGCATATAAATAAAACCCCTTTAAGCCCTATCTCCTCCTATTTTCAAGTGAATTTAAATGTGACAATTTTATGCGCTGAAACTTTATGTAGATGTTTTTAATCCTATATATGCTATAGTTAACGTGTAAAATATCATTAACTGAGGTGAATAGAATGAGTGAAGCAACAACAACGTTAGATGGCTGGTATTGTTTACATGATTTACGTTCTATTGATTGGGCAGCATGGAAAACATTATCTAGTGACGAACGCGGACAAGCAGTGTCTGAATTTTTAAATGTCGTTGAAAAATGGAACGAAGTAGCTACTGCAAAAAAAGGCAGTCATGCAATGTATACAGTTGTTGGTCAAAAAGCAGATATTATGCTTATGATCTTACGTCCAACAATGGAAGAGTTAAATGAAATCGAAACAGAATTAAATAAAACAACATTAGCTGAATATTTAGTTCCTGCATATTCTTACGTATCTGTTGTTGAACTAAGCAACTACCTTCCAGCTGATGAAGATCCATACCAAAACCCACAAATCTTAGCTCGCTTATATCCTGAGTTACCAAAAGCAAATCATATTTGCTTCTATCCAATGGACAAGCGTCGCCAAGGTGATGACAACTGGTACATGCTTCCTATGGAAGAACGTAAAAAAATGATGTACAGTCACAGTAAAATCGGTCGCCAATACGCAGGGAAAGTACGCCAAGTAATTTCAGGATCAGTCGGATTCGACGATTTCGAGTGGGGCGTAACATTATTCGCTGACGATGTTCTTCAATTTAAGAAGCTTATATATGAAATGCGCTTCGATGAAGTAAGTGCCCGTTACGGTGAATTCGGTACATTCTTCGTTGGGAACATTTTACCAGACGAAAAAGTAGAGAAATTTTTACACATATAATAATGAAAAAGGAACGAATTTCGTTCCTTTTTTTATTATCCTCTATATTTACCCACAAAAAACTTCTTTTCTATGCAAATTTGAACAAAAATCGACAAATTCTTTTCAATTTCCTTACAAAATTGTAACCTTTCTATATCCAAATTTATGCTAAAATGGTACGAGCTATATGCTAATAACGATGCGAAGGTGATAATGTATATGAAGAAAATCTTGTCTATTTTACTAGTGTCTCTATTGTCAATTTCTTCCTTAGGAGTAACAACATCCCATGCAGAAGAAAAAATACATATAGAGGCAGCTGCTGCACTGCTATTTGATGCGGATACAGGAAAAATACTGCATGAACAAAATCCAGATGAATTACTAGCTATCGCTAGTATGTCAAAATTAATTGTTATTTATGCCGTATTAGAAGCAATTAAAGAAGGAAAAATCACTTGGGATACGAAAGTAACTATTTCTGATTACGCTTATGAAGTTTCACGTAATAATGAATTCTCTAACGTGCCGTTCGAAAAGGGACGTCAATATACTGTAAGAGAATTATACCATTCTATCGTTATCTTCTCTGCAAATGGATCTAGTATTGCTTTAGCAGAATTACTTGCAGGAAGTGAAAAGAACTTCTTAAATCTCGCAAATGAACATGCGAAAAAACTAGGGTTAAAGAAATATAAATTTGTAAACGCTACTGGGTTAAATAACGCTGATTTAAAAGGAAAACATCCTGAAGGAACTGATCCGAATGGAGAAAACTCCATGTCAGCTCGCGATATGGGTATTCTTTCAAAAACAATTATTACAAAGTATCCAGAAATGCTAGAGGATACAAAACAAAGATTTAGAAACTTCCCAGATAATCATCCAAAACCAATTCGTATGGAAAATTGGAACTGGATGTTACCAGGTGCTGCTTTCTCTTATGAAGGAGCAGATGGTTTAAAAACAGGAAGCTCTGATACCGCTGGGTATGGTTTTACCATTACAGCAAAACGCGGTGATTTACGTCTTATTTCTGTTATTATTAAAACGAAATCAATGGACGAACGTTTCACAGAATCTCGCGCATTAATTGAGTATGGATTTAATAACTTCGAAAAACAGAAATTAAAAATAGATAAAAACAACAAAATTTCTGTAGTAAAAGGAAAAGAAGACTACGTAACAGTTGCACCAGAAAAAGAAGTGACAGTAGTTACTGCAAAAGGTAGCAAATCACCTTACAAAATTTCTACTGAAGCAGATAAATCACTTGCTGAAGATGGGCATTTAGTTGCTCCTATTAAGAAAGATGCAAAGGTAGGTTCAATCGTCTTAGAACCATCTGATAAATATGGTTTCTTAGACGGAAATAAAAGTATAAAAGTTACTGCAAAAACGACTGCAGAAGTAGAAAAAGCAAATTGGTTCGTATTAACAATGCGTTCAATTGGCGATTTCTTCTCAAATTTATGGTCTAAAGTATTTTAATGATGAAAAGCTAGCTCACGCTAGCTTTTTTTATTTTCCCCTCTAGATGTAAAACTTCGTTTGGTTGTCATATCTGCGTCCTTTTTCTCATACGTATGAACTAGTAATTGTTCCACACTTCATCTAAGAAAAACCTCTTTCCAAAGGGTATTCCAAAAAGAGAGGTGACACATAATGGGTGTTATCGCACATACAGAAGAAGATGTAAAGTTATTAGCTAGACTCATGCGTGCTGAAGCTGAAGGAGAAGGACAACAAGGCATGCTAATGGTTGGAAATGTCGGTGTAAATCGTGTCCGCGGAAATTGTTTAGATTTTAAAAAAGTACGGAACTTACGTCAGATGGTTTATCAAAATCCTGGTGGTTTTGAAGCTACTCAAAAAGGGTATTTTTATCAACGAGCAAGAGAACAAGATATTGCCTTAGCCCGTCGAACAATTCAAGGGCAACGTTTTTGGCCTGCAAATTTCGCTTTATGGTTTTTTAGACCTGAAGGTCCTTGCCCACCAACTTGGTATAACCAGCAAAACTCTGGACGTTTTAAAAAGCACTGCTTCTTCCAACCATCCGGGGAGGATTGTCCAAGCGTATATTAAGGAATGAAAATGAGGAGGGATTTTTGAATGACACAGCAACAAAACCCGTACTACGGAACAGGTTTTTATCAACCATCTGGAACTTATGTGCAACCGCAACAAATGACCGCGCAGCAACAGCAACAACAGCAAGCGATGCAACAACAAGCTGCTCAGGCTCAACTTGCAGTTTCTCAAGGTATGTTACCACTAGAGCAATCGTATATTGAAAACATCCTTCGTTTAAATAAAGGTAAGCCAGCTACAGTTGTAATGACTTATGAACGCGGTAGTTCGCTTGGTACACAATCTTATACAGGGATCATCGAGGCAGCTGGCCGTGATCATATCGTAATTAGTGAGCCGAAATCTGGAAAACGCTTTTTACTACTAATGATTTATTTAGATTATGTAGAATTTCCAGGAGAAATTACGTATTTACCTGGTCAACAAGCAACTTATGCTCCAAGACCATAAAAAAAAAGCTGGCGAATGCCAGCTTTTGTTTTTTATAACCCTTTTACAACTGCAGTTCCGACTAAAATCCACGCCACAATAAACGCTACACCACCAAGGGGTGTAATTGGACCAAAGAATTTAATACCTGTTGTACTTAATGCATAAAGACTGCCTGAGAACATAATAATCCCAGCTACCATAAGCCAACCCGCAGTGCTTAAAAGTGATGATTGCATTTTGTCCATTAATAGAGCAACTACGAATAAGCCACCTGCATGAAACATTTGATATGTAACGCCTGTCTTCCACACTTCTAACATTTTTGCAGAAATTTTATTTTCTAAACCATGTGCTCCAAAAGCCCCTAATGCAACAGATAGCCCCGCTGCAATACAACCTAGTAAAAAGAAAATTTTCATCTTAATTCCCCTTTTTATTTTTATCATAAGCAATTTTCACATATAATCCAAACGATTTAATCCCTAAAAATCAAATAAAGAATTACCATTTGCACCTTCTTCTTTTATATACACAGGTTCTCCAGAAACTGGCATAACCGGTTGAACTGTTGTTATAGGCTGAGATCCGATTATTTGTGATTGAACTTGTGGTTCTCTATACGTAGAAGGCTCAACTTGTTCATCTAATAATAAATCACATAATGCACGCACAACTAATAAATGCTCTTTTGATTTTTGTCCTTCACTACTTTTTGCCTTTGCAATTTCACTCGCCATTTTATTTAAAACCTTATCGCTAGATACTTGCATTCCTTGTCACCTCTTACTTTGTAGTTCTTTCTCAAATTGCCTCAGTTTCTCCACTGAACCAAATACTATTATCATATCATGTTCTTGCAGTTTTTCCTGCCCCGTTGGATTATGGATAATATCCCCATCTCTTAAAATCGCTAAAATTGTTACACCAAATTGATTTCTCACATTACTCTCTAATAACGATTTACTAGCTAAGTTAGAATCTTTACCAACTTGAATTTCTTCAATTACAAATGATTGCTCTATTCTATACAATACTGTATCAATATAATGCACTGTTAACGGATTCGCAATATCCAACCGTTAATACCGTAATCATCGTCATCCAAAATGCTTGAAACAGGCTAATCTCTTCAATTGTCATAAATCATAGCATTCCTAGAATTACAACAAAAGTCATACATATAATCGCTATCCATAATTGCTTCCGTACATTCATATTATGTTTCAACTCTTTTCTCTATCTACAATCTTTGCCAGAGGAAATGAAATACGTATATACTAGAAAACGGAATCTATGAAAGAGGTTGATATAATGAAGCTATTTCTTTCTGCCTTACAATGGGCACTATTTATTTTAGCTGGAAGTCTTATTGTACCAATTAGTGTCGCAACTAGTTACGGCCTTGATGGCACTGAAGCTATCGCGTTTGTACAAAGAACATTATTTGTTCTCGGTTTTGCCGGCCTACTGCAAGCTATATTCGGTCATAAACTTCCTATTCAAGAAGGTCCCGCAGGCCTTTGGTGGGGAATTTTCTCCCTATATGCAAGTTTAGGCGTCGTATTATTTGGATCAAGCAATGAAACACTTAAGGTCCTTCAGTACGCTTTCCTACTAAGCGGAATTATTTGTATTATTCTTAGTGTTTTTGGACTTATTGATAAACTAGTTCGCTACTTTACACCGACAGTAATTGGAACGTATTTATTCCTTTTGGTCGCACAACTTAGTGGCTCCTTCTTAAAAGGCATGTTTGGCCTTGATGGACAACATACAGAAGTACAGCCAAAGGTATTTATTCTTTCACTCGTTGTTATTTTACTATCTTTTTTCATTATGAAGCTATCTATTATTGGACAATATTCCGTTCTTTTCAGTATCGTCTGCGGCTGGATATTATTTGCGTGCTTCGGATTATCTAATCCAGTAACACCTGTAACAGATATAATTCGTCTTCCATCTCTGTTTGTTTTCGGAATGCCTCGCATTGAATGGAACATGGCAATTACGGTAGTTTTCGTCACACTACTACTTCTAACAAATATGTTAGCAAGTATTCGCGTTGTACAAAAGGTTGTTTCTAAGTATGAAGAAAATGCTCCAGATCGCTTCAAACAAGCTGGCATTATAACAGGAATAAATCAATTGCTAGGCGGTCTATTTTCAGCCATTGGCCCTGTTGCCATTTCTGGATCCGCAGGGTTTATTGCAACAACAAATATTTATAAGCGCCTTCCATTTATGTTAGGGTCAAGCTTTATCATTCTTGTTAGTATATTCCCAAAGATTACTTCATTCTTTGCAGCCATCCCCATTGCAGTTGGGTATGCTGCAATTTATCCTGTATTTGCAAGCATGATTGGTCTAGCTTTCCGCGAATATGACACTGTACAAAATAAAGAACAATTATTTAAAGTAGCAGGTCTTTCAATCTTTACAGGAGTCGGCGTTATGTTCGTTCCAGCAGGAGCGTTTTCTACGCTACCACCATTTTTAGCATCATTTTTAAGTAACGGTCTTGTTCTTGGATCTGTAATGGCTATCTTGCTGGAAATATTATTTTCTCGTTCGCACGAAAAACAACCATCGTAAATTGGAAAACTTCCATTATTGCACTCTATCTTTAGAGTTGTTACGATAATGATAAAGTGAAACTTTAATCAGTGGGGGGGTGTTCATCCCCACTGATTATTAGCCCGCACCAATCGGGCATTTACGGGCAGTGGATCCCCCATCTAACTTCGTTGCTCCAGCTAAATTTTGAGTTGGGAGTCTTACTGCCCGCAAATAGCGGTATAAATTATCATGGGCAACACGCTCATGATAATTTATACTAACAATGCAGAACTTCTCCTAGTTTCATGCAAAGAAGTTCGATGTCTTACTATATATTCCCCACTATCTTCATAAAAATTTATTTCTATTTCAACAAAGAAAGGAATTTTCTATATGACTTATAAAATGATTGTTTTAGATTTAGATGATACTTTATTACGCGACGACCATACAATTTCACCTCGTACGAAAGAGGCTTTAATGACAGCACAAGAGCAAGGAGTTAAAGTTGTACTTGCTTCTGGGCGCCCAACGTTTGGTATGCGCAATGTTGCAAAAGAACTTCGTTTAGAGGAATACGGTAGCTTCATTCTATCTTTTAACGGCGCAAAAATTATTAACTGTAAAACAAATGAAGAAATCTTCAGTAGCACGCTATCTCCTGAAATCGTTCACAACCTATTTGAAATTAGTAAAACTGAAGATGTATGGATTCATACTTATATTGGCGATGATATCGTAACAGAAGAAAATAATCCTTATACTAAAATTGAGGGCGAAATTACTGGTATGCCAATTATTGAAGTAGATGATTTTAAAACTGCTGTTAAAGAGCCTGTAGTAAAAGTATTAATGAATAAAGAAGCTGAACGCCTTGTTGAAGTAGAAAAGAAACTACAAAAACAACTAGAAGGTCAATTAAGTGTTATGCGCTCTAAACCATTCTTCTTAGAATTTACTGAACATGGTGTTACGAAAGGAACGAGCTTAAACCAATTAATCCAAAAACTTGGTATTAAACGCGAAGAAGTTATCGCAATGGGCGATAGCTATAACGATCAAGCGATGATTGAATTTGCTGGTCTTGGCGTTGCGATGGGCAATGCACCAGATGATATTAAAGAAATTGCAAACTATGTAACAGATACAAATATGAACGATGGCGTTGCTAAAGTTGTAGAGAAATTTGTACTAAAAAGCAAAGCGCTTGTTTAATATTTTCATTCATAAAACCTATTTGAAGTCAAATACTTCAAATAGGTTTTTATTTAAATTGCAATGCTTTTGTGACTATATTTTGAACTTTGCACTATTCTCGTAGTGTAAACTTTCTTTTTGTATATAATTAAACAAAATAGACTATTTCATTTTGAAAAAGAATACAAATTTACTATATACAAGCATACATTAAAGGAGGCTACTTCATGTTATCTACACCAATCGGAAGATTAAGAGCAATCGGCTTAATTGAGGGGATTTCTTTCCTATTACTATTATTTGTAGCAATGCCATTAAAATATTTTGCAGGGTTTGCAACAGCTGTTAAAATTACAGGTATGGCTCATGGCGTTTTATTTATTCTATTCATCTTTGCGGTAATTCAAGTAACAATCGTACACCGTAAAACAATTTTATGGGCACTTGGTGCACTTGTTGCATCAGTTATCCCATTTGGTACTTTTGTACTAGATGCAAAACTAAAAAATGAACAGTAATAGTAAAAAGGTAGTTAACAATCGTTAGCTACCTTTTTTGCGTTTATATATTCGGAATTTGCCAATCGATTTCTTTTTCATCCATGTTAGATAAAATCTCATTTACTTTAGAGTACGGCTTACTTCCAAAGAAACCACGTCTTGCTGATAATGGACTTGGATGTACGGACTCAATAATATAATGATTCGTATTCGTAATTAACTTTTTCTTCGCCTGAGCATGGCGTCCCCATAATATGAAAACAACTGGCTTTTCACGTTCATTTAATAGCTCAATTACGCGATCTGTGAAATGCTCCCATCCTTTTCCTTTATGAGAATTCGCCTCACCTTGACGAACCGTTAACACAGTATTTAATAGTAAAACCCCTTGCTCCGCCCATTTTACTAAATAACCATTATTCGGAATTTCATAACCGTATTCATCTCGAAGTTCTTTGTACATATTTAGCAATGATGGCGGTGTTTTAATACCAGGTTGTACCGAAAAGCTTAAACCATGTGCTTGATTCGGTCCATGATATGGGTCTTGTCCTAAAATAACAACCTTTGTATTTTCATAACTTGTATACTCTAGAGCGTTAAAAATATCTTCTTTCTTTGGATAAATCACATGCTCCTCATACTCTTCTTTTAAAAAGTTAGCTAAAGCTTGATAGTATTCTTTCTCAAATTCTGGCCCAAGTAATGGTCCCCAATCATTCTGCAAAATGTTTTCCATGCCTTCACTTCCTATCCAATTAATTCACCATATCCTGCCTTGTAAATACTACAAATGAAATGATAAGGGAAACTACTGCCCAAACCGTTAAATTCATTAAAGAAAATCCCATCGATAATCCTTGTAATGCAGGCAGTTTTCCTGATAAATAATCCGTTAGCGATAAGTTGACACTAAAAATGTATTTCGCCCCTTCCCAAGACGTTGCGAATGAACTTAAAATGCCGCCTGCGATTAACGCAGCTAACATAACGCCCATTCCAGCTGGTGTATTCCGAATTAAAACAGAAACCATAAATGATATAGTTCCAACCACAATAGCAACAAACCAAGCTAGTCCGTACGCCATTAAAATGTATTGCCACTGCGGAATAAGGTGTACAAAGTTTGTATTTAACGTTTCCTTATCAATGACGAATCCTGTTAACACAGGTAAATTCCATCCAGAGTATCCAAATACAAGCCCTGATAATGCGTAAGCAAACAAACCGACAAGAAGCAATATGAGCGAAATGAAAAATAACATCGTCACATATTTACTAAGGAGTATTTTCCAGCGCCGAATTGGCCTCGTCAGAAGCATTTTCATCGTACCATCGCTTCGTTCTCCTGAAACAATATCAATGGCGACAATCATAACGAGCAATGGAATAAATAACGTTATTCCTTGTTCAATAAACGCCCTCACAAATGTCGGTGCTCCTGGCGCTGTCGGATTAATATTATGATCTAAATAATATTGTTGTTGTTCCACTCTTACTTTTAACCAATCCCGCCATTCTTCTGGCAATCTAGAATTGTTCAAGCGGTTTTGTGAATCAACAATTTGTTGCTGTAATGATACTTTCCAATCGGTCGTACCAAGCCTTTTTTGCGTCGTTTCTATTTCACGATACTGAGCATACACAAAAAGTGGAATCAAGATTGCTAAAATAAGCATGACAACAACAATTCGTTTCTTACGATAAATCTTTTCTGATTCATTTAAAACTAGATTCGCAAATTCACGCATATTGCTCACCCCTTGTGAGTTCAATAAATAAATCTTCTAGCGTAAATACAAGCTCTTTGACGCTATGTACATCTATCCCGTTTTCTACAAAGTGCTTATTCCAAACATTAATAGACGCAACATCCATACGACATAATAAACGCTCATCTTCTACACTAACTTCCTCTATCTCTTCAGCAGCGTCTAACATGTCTTTCGCTTTGGAAATCGGTGTAACGACCCATTCCACACGATCACTCGCTGTTTTGATCAACTCTTCAATAGGTGCAACTGTTATCATTTTTCCTTTATGAATAATAGCAACACGGTCGCATATCAGTTGCACTTCACTTAATAAGTGACTCGAAATAAATACACTCATATTTTCTTCTTTTACAAGCTTATGTATAAATTCCCTAAGCTCTCTAATCCCAGCTGGATCTAAACCATTCGTCGGTTCATCTAATATGAGCAATTTCGGGTTTCCAAGTAGCGCCTGTGCAATTCCAAGGCGCTGCTTCATACCAAGGGAATATGTTTTTACCTTATCGTGAATACGCTCATCTAAATGAACCATTTTTGCAATTTCAACAATACGTTCATCTGATATATCACCAAGCATGCGCGCAAATTGCTTTAAGTTTTCCCATCCCGTTAAATATGTATAAAGCTCTGGGTTTTCAACGATACTTCCAATTTGACGCATCGCTTCTCTGAAATTTTCCTTAATAGAATAACCACCGATAGAAATAGTACCTTCTGTCGCTTTAATCAGTCCGACTAACATTCGAATTGTTGTCGTTTTCCCGGCTCCGTTCGGTCCTAAAAAGCCAAACACTTCTCCTTGTTTTACATCAAATGAAATGTCCTCTACAAGAGTCTTCTTTCCAATTACCTTCTTCAAGTCTCGTACAGAAAGTATCGTCGTCATTTTACCCCTCCTTGCTCTAGTTTTAATTTACTTACAACATTTTGGACTAAACGCTCCGCCATATATGTGTAACCTACTTCATTCGGATGAAAATGATCTGAGTATAATAAATCTTTCCCACGATTTTGGAATAAATCAAATGTCGGTGTAATATATACGTTTTTATCATTTAATGCTAACTTCTCTAAAGAAGCGTTCCAATCAACAACAATATTTGATGAACCTCTCAAATCTTCTACATCTTCAAAAGGATTGTATAATCCTAACCAAAAAATAGGGCTATCTGTGTTTAATTTACGAATTTCTTCTATAATTTTCTTCGCTTCATTTTGAAACGTTTCCGTATCAGGACGATACGTCTCTAAATCTATCTTTCCGAGCGATTCCCATCCTGGGAACAAATCATTTCCTCCAATTGTTAAAACAATTACATCTGCTTGCTTAATTGAATATTGAGCTCCGCTGCTTTCGATTTGTTTTAACAAATCGGGCATTTTCGCACCACTAACTGCCAAATTGCTTAGTGCAACTTTTTGTTTATAATCTTTTTGTAAATTCTCTTTCATTCGTCCAATATAGCCAATTCCTTCTTTATCACCAACGCCGCGCGTTAACGAATCACCTAAACTAACTACTTGTAACGTTCCTGTTTTCTTTTTCTCTTTTTCCACTACGTCAGTCTTCGTAATTAATTTTGAAGCTTTCGGATTTAATACATCATTTACACCCGAAACAAAACCATATGCAAATAAACAGAAAGACGCAATTGTAATGAGTAGAATTACTTTTACTAATTTTGATCTCATATCAAAACCCCTTTTAGCCCCTATAGATTGTCCATAATTATACCAAACGAATTTTCGAAAAGCGATTTTCACACCTTCTCTATTATGTCGTTTCCCTATCTACCAAATTTGGTAATAACTCTACATGTTTCACATCTATTTCCTCATCATTAATCTTTTCATATAATAATTCAAATGCCTTTACACCAACATTTTTACTGGAATGCGAAATCGTCGTAATACCTAATATATTTGCCACCTCTTGATCATCACATCCGATAATCGTAATATCCTCTGGGATACGAATTCCTTGTTTTTTCGCCTCCGTTACCATTCCTGCAGCAATATGATTGCAAGATACAAGAAAAGCCGTCGGTTTTACAGACATACGAGCCCATTCCCTGACTACATTGCGCCCATCTTCCATCGTAAAACAGCCCTTAAACTTCCAGGCATCTAACGGTGTTACAACAATCTGTTGAAGTGAATCCTCATACGCTTTTTTTCGCCTCTGGCTATTAATACTATTACTTCTTCCAATGCAATATCCGATACGTGTATGACCAGCATCTATTAAGCTTTTCATCCCGCGCAAAAATACTTTGTAGTAATCAATATGTACACTCGAAATGAATTTCGAATCTATTTCTTCACACATCACAATTGGACCAAACTTCGTATACTCTTCAAGCTTTTCCTTACTATTTGTCCGTGAACATATAATTACTCCATCAAGCTTTTTCATTTTTAGCATATGTAAAATTTCAAGCTCTTTTTCTTCGCTATAATTTGTCTGGCAAAGCATCATATTATAATTGTTCTTTGCGGTTTCCTTTGATATCCCCCCAATAATGGCACTGTAATATTGATCATTTACGTGCGGCAATAAAACGCCAATTACATTCGTTTTTCCTTTCACTAAATGAATCGCATTCACATTTTGCGTATAATTTAATTCTTCAATAATCGCTAAAATCTCTTTTCGTTTCTGTTCATTCACATACGGATGATTATTGAGTACACGTGAAACAGTTGAAACAGATACCCCAGCAAGTTCAGCAATCTTTCTTATATTAGTCATCTCATTCTCCCCTTCCCCTCAAAAATTCCCGCTTGACCTGGTAAGCTTTCCACAGTATATCCTTTCTTAGCAAATACATTTTGAAAGGATATACAACTATGCTTCGATTCAAACTAGAATATATATTTTTCATTGGCGGTTTACTCATTCTCGCCATCGGTATTAATATGATGACGACAATTACTTCCTTTGGACTTAGCCCTTATGATTCCTTCTTTATTGCACTATATCAAAATTTTGGGATAAGTATTGGTTTTTGGATTTTCATGATTAACTTTGTTTTTACCCTGATCGTACTCTTTTGGGACAAAAAACAAATTACAATCGGCACAATTGTCACAATGATTCTTATTTCTCTTTTAGTTGATTGGGTTGGTTCTATTACGACTATTATGGATGCTATCCGCTCTCTTCCAAAATATATAACACTTGTTTGCGGAAATCTATTCGTCGGAGCCGGAATTGGTCTTTACGTCTCTACTAACCTTTGCGCAGCACCTCAAGAGGCTTTCGTTTTAACTGTTGCTGAGAAAAAGAAATGGACATTTAGAAGAACAGAAATTTCATTAGCTTTTTTATTTTTAACATTAAGCTTCTTATTAGATGGGCCAATCTATTTTGGAACAATTATCTTATCCTTTACAACAGGTTGGATTATTCAAGCTTTTATTCAAGTTGGTACGCAGATTTTAAATAGAAAAAAACCTATTAAGCAAGCCGCTTAATAGGTTTTTTCGTTTTATTAGAAGGGATACTACTTAGCATCTCCTTCAATTCGATAATTTGCTTTCACACAATCTATTTCTTCATACGATTGCAATGTATGTAGAATGTACTCATAATCCGCAAGAGAAGCACGATGCGTTACAATTACGATTTCTGCTTTCCCTTTCTCTTCAAGTGGCATTTGAATGATCTTTTCAAAACTAACACCGCGTTCAGAGAACAATGATGTAATTTTTGCAAATACACCAATTTCGTCTTTCACATGAAGTCTTAAAAACTTTTTCACAATAATTTCATCTGGCTCTTTTAGTACCTTTTGATATTGCGGGACTACAGCACTATTTCCGTTTACACCTAACCTAATATTTTGCATTACAGCAACTAGATCTGACACAACAGCTGTCGCTGTCGGTAAGCTTCCTGCTCCCGGACCATAAAACATCGTTTCTCCTACCGCTTCACCATACACATACACAGCATTATATTCATTTTGTACTGCCGCAAGAGGATGTGCATTTGGAAGTAACGTTGGTTCAACTGTAACCTCTAATTTTTCACCATCTCTTTTTGCAAGACCAATTAATTTAATTGTATAGCCTAAGCTCTTACTATATTCAATATCTTCTGCTGTAATAGAAGTAATCCCTTTTACCTTCACATCTCCAAGCTCTACATTTGTAGAGAAACCGAGAGTAGCCAAAATCGTCATTTTTCTTGCTGCATCTAAACCTTCTACGTCTGATGTTGGATCTGCTTCTGCAAATCCAAGCTGCTGAGCTTCTTTTAACACGTCGTTATATGCTCTCCCTTCGTCTGACATTTTCGTCAAAATAAAATTTGTCGTTCCATTTACAATTCCCATTACTTTCGTAATAAGATCTGAAGAAAGTCCTTCTACGATGCTTCGTAAAATCGGAATTCCTCCCGCTACACTTGCTTCATAAAATAGATCAGCCTTATTATCCTTTGCTACCGCTAATAATTCCGCTCCGTGTAACGCCATTAAATCTTTATTTGCAGTCACAACGTGCTTCCCACTTTGTAAAGCTTGTAAAATATATGCTTTTGCATCATCAATGCCACCCATCACTTCGATGACAACATCAATATTAGGATTATCTAAAATTTCATTCACATCTTGTGTTAATAGAGTAGAAGGCACGTCGACCTCTCTCTCTTTCTCAATGTTTTGCACCAATACTTTCGTTACTTTCACTGGACAACCTACTTGGTGTATAAGTCGTTCTTGATGATCTGTAATAATACGAACTACACCACTACCAACTGTCCCAAGACCTAATAACCCCACTTGAATTTCTTTCATAATACTGTCCACCCCTCAAAAATTGTGTTTAGATGAATTATATAGACGAAAAATCTGAAAAACAATGAATTTAGAACATTCGGAAAAATAAAGGCTAATCTTTACAAGGAAAACGCTACCACGTGTTACACAATCATTTACAATACATAAGGGGTTTCTTGATACACGTAATAATTCAACCAATTAGAGAATAATAAATTCCCGTGACTCCTCCACCTAACAAGTGGCTTCTCATTTGGATTATTATGTTTAAAATAATTTTTTGGCACATCAATATTTAACCCTTTTTGGCAGTCCCGTTCGTATTCTTGCTTTAACGTATCACAACTGTATTCACTATGTCCGAGTGCGAAAACTTGCCTTCCATCTTGCCCAATAGCAAGATGAACACCTGCTTCTTCAGAATTGGCTAATAACGTTAATTCTTTCACCTTTTCAATATCACTCTCTCTTACTTCTGTATGACGAGAATGCGGAGCAAAAAACACTTCATCAAACCCTTGTAACAATTTCACATGTTGCTCGCGAACCTCATGTTCAAATACACCAAACATTTTTTCCGCAAGAGGATACTTCGGCACACCATAGTGATAATACAAACCTGCTTGTGCCCCCCAGCAAATATGAAGCGTAGATGTTACATTCGTTTTTGAATACTCCATAATATGTTCAAGCTCTTCCCAATAATCTACCTCTTCAAAAGAAAGAGTTTCAACTGGTGCTCCTGTAATAATGAGTCCATCAAATTTTTCATCCTCAATATCACGAAATGTTTTATAGAAGCTCGTTAAATGGTCCTGCGCTACATTGCGAGACAGATGCGATTCCATATGAAGTAAATGTACATCTAATTGCAACGGCGTATTTCCAATTAAACGAAGTAATTGCGCCTCTGTTTCTTGCTTTGTAGGCATTAAATTTAATATAGCAATTTTCAAAGCACGTATATCTTGTGTTACTGCTCGCTCCTTCGTCATTACAAAAATATTTTCCTTCTGCAATACTTTGCGAGCTGGTAAATCTTTATCAATTATGATCGGCATGTTGTTTGCCTCCGACTAGCGCCGCTTCTAAATCTGCAATAATATCAGAAACATCTTCTATACCGACCGATAAACGGATTAAATCAGATGTAACGCCAGCTAAACGCTGATTTTCTGCGCTTAATTGTCTGTGCGTCGTACTAGCAGGATGTATTACACAAGTTCTTGCATCAGCTACATGCGTTACAAGAGTTGCAAGCTTTACATTTGCGATAAATTCTTTCGCTGCTTCTAATCCGCCCTTAATACCAAATGTTAAAACTCCACTAGCACCTTTTTTCAAATACTTTTGTGCTAACGAGTAATTTTCATTACTATCTAACCCTGGATAATTCACCCACTCAATACGATCATGATTAGCAAGCCACTTAGCAACTTCGAGAGCATTTTCACTATGACGCTCCATTCGTAAATGCAATGTTTCCAGGCCAATGTTGCTAATATATGCATTGAATGGGCTCATACAGTTTCCGTAGTCTCTTAATAACTGAACGCGTGCTTTCACAATATACGCTGCTGCTCCAAAATTTTGAACATAGCTTACGCCATGATAACTCGGGTCAGGTTCGACAAGCTCAGGGTATTTTCCATTTGTCCAATCGAAGTTCCCTCCATCTATTACAATCCCACCTAGAGAACTTGCATGGCCATCAATATATTTCGTTGTAGAATGGACAATGATATTTGCCCCATGTTCAAACGCCTGGCATAAATAAGGCGTCGCCAATGTATTATCAACGATAAAAGGTACTTCTAATTCTTTTGCTGCCGCTGAAAGTTCTTTGAAATTCAAAACGTTCATTGCTGGATTTCCTAACGACTCTGCATAAACGAGTTTTGTCTTATCATTAGCAAGTGCCGCAATTTCATCTGCCGTTAAATTAGGATTAAAGAACGTAACATCTATGCCCAGCTTTCGCAAACTCACTCCAAATAAATTAAACGTTCCTCCGTAAACAGTTGAAGAACAAAGTAAATGGTCTCCACTACTGCAAATATTTAAAACCGCAAGCATAATGGCTGCCTGCCCAGAAGCTGTTGCAACAGCCCCTACACCGCCTTCTAAATCTGATAACTTCTGCTCAAATGCAGCTAGAGTAGGATTTCCAATACGCGTATATATATATCCTTCTGCCTCTAAATTAAATAGTGCTGCTAAATCATCTGACGTATCGTATTTATACGTTGTACTTTGATAAAGCGGCAAAACACGCGGCTCACCATTTTTTGGCGTATAGCCGCCTTGCACACAAATCGTTCCTTTCCCCCATGATTCTCCCATCTCTCATTCTCCTTTCTTTTATCCCGCTATTTGCGGTCAGTAAGACTCCCACCTCAAAATTCGGCGAATGCGAGGAAGTTAGGCGGGAGATAACTACCTGATTGGTGTGGGCTAATAATCCGCGGGGGAGGGACAAAACCCCCACTGATTAAAGTTTCACTTTATGCAAAATAAAAAACTGCCCCTTTCCTGAAAACAAGAAAGGAGCAGTTTGAAAACACGCTCTAAAGGATCTTTCTTATCTCTCAGGATTATTACCTGCAGGATTTGGCACAATTCCGTTATACGGCTGTTGCCAAGGTTTCATCGGGCCTGTCCCTCCACCTTTTCTTGATAAGACTATGCAATTACCGTTGATTTTATAGCAATAATTTCCTGATGTCAAATAGTTTTTCTGAATGTTCTAAATTAAATGCAAGAAATTTAATACAAACAATAAAAGAAATATATTCCATATTCATTTGAAAAAGACCTTTTAAAAACTCCAATCCATATATAGAATTAAATAAGTGGTTTAACCGCGTTGGTTTCAAATTTTCATGAGATCCCAATATATTGAATAAGCCACCCCCTCAAAAAGATACTATATATATATTCAATTCACACTAGCATATTTAATCCTTTCTACATGAAAATTTACATAACGGAGGTACAACATGACAAATAAAAAGGACATGCACCATATACTCGTCCTATATGGCATTCTTTTAGGCTCTATAGTCGGAGTCACGGTCTGGTCATTTTTAGTCACAATAAATATCGGAATTCACTTTATTTGGGGATACTTACCTACTCTTTTCTCTTCTCCCCCTTATTACACCATTTGTGTAACAATCATCGGTGGTATCCTCGTTGGTTTAACACAAAAATACTTCGGTACATATCCACGTCTTATGCCGGAAGTGATGGCTGAATATAAAAAAACAGGTAGAATTGAATACCGTTTTGTACATAAAGCTACTTTAACTGCGATTATCGTTTTAATATTTGGAGCTAGTTTAGGACCAGAAGCTGCACTTGTTGGAATTATCGGTGGACTCTGTACATGGGTAGGAGATCGCTTTAAATTTGCTTTAAAGGGAATGAATGAACTAACAGAGGTTGGAATTGGTGCCACTTTAAGTGTTATTTTTAATGCACCATTATTCGGTTATTTAGCTCCGAATGAAAATGAGGATAAGCAAATTAATGAATTTTCAAAAGGAAAAAAAGCAATCGTATATTTAGCTACCACTTTTGCTGGTTTTTCCGTTTATTTATTGCTTAGTAAACTCGATAATCGTGGATCCTTTATTGTTGATTTTGGGGAAGGGTCTCTTGCTCTTAATGAATGGATCGCCTTTCTACCACTTGCTAGCATTGGTGCTATAGTTGGTTTCTTTTATTTCAAATTAGAATTCACATTAGAGAAATTAATCCACCCCTTCAGGGAATACAAGGTATCACTTGGAATTATAGGCGGTATTTTATTAGGGGTTACAGGAACTTTTCTCCCGTACACGTTATTTTCAGGGGAACATCAATTAAAAGATTTAGTTGTTGAATGGAGCCATTTATCCTTCTGGGTACTACTTCTTTCAGGAATTTTAAAATTATGTATTACTGCCGTTTGTTTAAATACGGGTTGGCGCGGCGGACATATTTTCCCAATTATATTTGCTGGATCAAGTATCGGATATGCTATAGCTTCTATTATCCCTATAGATCCAATAGCTTCTGTAGCCATCGTCACGACAGCTATTTCAAGCTATTCATTAAGAAAACCAATAGCTATAACATTACTATTACTCATGTTTTTCCCGCTCAATTTATTATTACCGATGCTCGGGGCAGCAGCGATTGGGAATGCATTTCCGCTTCCTAAAAACAATGAAGCTACAAACTAATACATACAGGCAGTAGGGACAAAAGTTCCACTGCCTGTTTTTATCCCGCTATTTGCGAGCAGTAAGACTCCCACCTCAAAATCCGGCAAGTGCGAGGGAGTTGGGTGGGAGATAACTGCCCGTAACTGCCCGATTGGTGAAGGCTAATAATCAGTGGGGGATGGCCAAAATCCACACTGATTAAAGTTTCACTTTATTACACATGCTGCTTTAATAGCGCGTATAACGCTTCAAAACTATGCACTTCATATGTTGGCACAATCTCGCTATTATTTGGTTTCTTTTCTGAATTAAACCAACAAGTATCAATTCCCGCTACATATCCACCTTTAATATCGGCACTTAACGAATCCCCAATAATGAGCCCTTCTTCAAAAGCGAAATTAGGAATCCTTTCAAAAACATAATCAAAATACTCTTTCATCGGCTTTTGGAATCCCGTATCTTCAGAAACAAAAATATCTTTAAACAATGAATGTAATCCTGCATTACGTAAACGTTTATCTTGCGTCTTATAAATACCGTTTGTCACTATATATAAATCATACTCACTTTGGATTTGATTTATAAATTCAAATGCACCTTGCATGAGTTGGTTTCCTTCTTCTAAGTAGATACGATAATTATTTTCGAATAATATCCCATCTACTTCTTCCCCGTACTCTTTAAACAAAATCGAAAATCGTGTATTTACGACTTCATCACGGTTTATTTCACCTTCTTCAAAAGCATCCCAAAGGCTTTTATTATTTTTTTTATACTGCGCTTCAACCTCGCTAGTTAAAGGAATCCCTTTCTCTTCAAAGAGCATACGTAACGCCACTTTCTCTGCCTTCTGAAAATCTAACAATGTATCATCTACATCAAATAGCAATGTTTTATATTTTTTCATAAACCCCTCACACTCTCTTTTCTACAAAAACAAATTTACATAAATCGTATCATTCTTCCTTGTAAAAATAATAGGAGATATCTCATACTAAACATGAGGTGAAAACATGAAAGTCAGTAAAAATAGCGAAGAAATCTCTCATTACATGCAAACTTATAACTTCCATACTCTTTTTTCTTTTGATGTCTTACCGTATGCTGAACTACATTCTTTTCAAAAGAAAGAAAGGATATGTAAGGAGGGAATCGACCTCCCTTATCTCTATTACTTAATTTCCGGGAAAGCCAAAATATATATGAGCCATAAAAATGGGAAAGTTTCTTTAATTAATTTTATTCAAGCACCTTCATTCATTGGGGAATTAGGATTAATTGGCGTAGAATCTGTTACGAAAGCGGTTGAGGTGATTGAAGATTGTATTTGCCTAGCGCTTCCTCTTAAAGATTGTCAGCATCTTTTATTGCAAGATGCTACCTTTCTACAGAAACTATGCAAATTTATCGGCGAAAAAACAATTACCCGAACAGAAAGTTACGCCAAAAACAATAGTTATCCGTTCGAAAATCAATTAGCGGCTTTTATTCTATTAACAGAACAAAATAACAGTTATACAGAAAAACATACTGAGGCTTCGGAATACTTAAATGTCAGCTACCGTCACCTTTTATATGTATTAAACCAGTTTTGCCAGCAAAACTACTTAAAAAAGGAAGGGCGAACATATTATATACAAGATCGAAATCAATTAGAAAAACTTGCTGACGAGCTAAAAATATAAAAAACAGCATTAACATAAAAGTTAATGCTGTTTTTTGAGTGGCGATTATAATTTAAATTAAAATTTACTTGCTACTTTAGCCGCTTCTTCAAGACCTGCTGCAATGATCTCTTCTGCTTTATCTGGGAATTGGTTATGTCCTTCAATAACTACCGTTTCCATATTTGTTGCGCCGAAGAAGCCCATCATGCTCGCTACATATTTTACAGCCATTTCCATATCAGCTGCTGGTCCTTCAGAATATACGCCACCGCGTGCATTTAATAACGCAATCTTCTTATCTCCAATAAGCCCAACTGGACCTTCTGGTGTATATTTAAACGTTTTACCAGCACGGTTTAAATAATCAATATACGTGTGTAATACGGCCGGAATCGTTAAGTTCCATAACGGGAAACCGAAAACTACTTTATCAGCTTCTAAGAATTGATTTAAATACTTATCAGCAACTGCTACCACTTTTGCTTCTTCTTCTGTTAAATCAAATCCTCTACCTGCTTTGAATGTACCATTAATCATATCTACGCCTACATATGGTAATTCTTCTTTATATAAATCAAGTTCTACCACTGTATCATTTAGATGCGCTTCTTTATAGTTTGCTAAAAATGCCTCGTATAATTTCACACTAACTGCTTGTTCCGCTGGGCGGTTGTTTGCTTTTACAAATAAAACTGTTGCCATTGTTTTTCCTCCTACTACTCACTCTTATGTTGTTATATATCACTTACGAAAAAGGGTACTCCCTTATAATTATTGTTGCTTACAAATACATTTTATCTTTATATCAAAACAATTACGTCCTCACATAGACGTATTTTTCCATAAAAAAAGTCCACCTTCTAAAGGCGAACTAGGTCTTACGACTTTTGTCTTATACGATTCCATTTTTCACTGCATATAATGCTGCTTGTGTGCGATCGGATAAATGTAACTTACTCAAAATACTACTCATATGAGCTTTTACCGTTTTTTCTGTAATAACTAAAACAGAAGCAATTTCTTTATTACTCATCCCTTTCGCCAATAACTGCAATACTTCATTTTCTCTCGCTGTTAATACATCCACTTGAACGGAAGGTTCTTCTTCTTTCTCTTCCTGTGGTAATGTTTGAGAAAGAAGGGCATTTGCTATATCTGGATGTAATTGAATATTACCTTTATACGCGCTTCGAATAGCTTCAACAAGCTGATCTGGTTCGATATCTTTTAAAATATAACCGCTCGCCCCAGCTTTTAGTGCCGGCAATACATGAGCTTGATCAGAGAAACTAGTCAATACAATTACTTTCACGTTTGGATATTCTTTTTTAATACAAGCTGTTGCCTCAATTCCATCCATCTCAGGCATATATAAATCCATTAATACGACATCTGGACTTGTTTCGCCTACTTTCACTAGCGCCTCTTTCCCATTATTTGCTTCACCAACTAATTCAAAATCTTCCTGTGTGCTTAGAAAAAATGCTAATCCTTTTAAAACAACTGTATGATCATCAACTAACAATACTTTTATTTTCACAAACTTCCCTCATTTTCACATCATAATGGTACATTTACTTTTATACTCGTTCGTTTCTTACTACTTACAATTTTAATTGTTCCACCAACTAATTCTACTCTTTCACGCATCGTAGTCATACCGAGTGATTTCTTCTCTTTTATATCCTTTTCTACAAACCCATTTCCTTGATCGACTATTTCTAATGATACATTTTTCTCCGTCACTTTGAAATAAATCGTCGCTTCTCTTACATTCGCATGCTTACTTACGTTATTTAAAGCTTCTTGTCCAATTCGCCATAGCGCTTCTTCTACTACACGCGGCAAATCACGTACACCTGTAACTTGTTCCCGAATTTTCAATCCTAAACTTTCACCATATTGCTTTAAAGCTGGTAATAACCCTTTCTCTAATCCAGCCGGACGGAGCTGCCAAATTAATGTCCTCATTTCTTTTAAGGCACCTTGTGCTAATTCACGCATCTCATACAAAGACTGATCTACCTTTTCATTTTGACCCTTTAAGACAGCTTCAGCGCCTTTCGTCATAAACGTTAATGAAAACAACTTTTGTGAAACAGAATCATGTAAATCTCTAGCTAAACGATTACGCTCTTCCATTCGTACAAGTTCGCGGCGTTTTTCATTTAATCTTAAGTTCTCTATCATTAATGAAATATGATTTGCTAACGCTTGTACTACATCTATCGTATTTATATCAAATTCTCCATTATTAGAACTTACACTTAATACTCCAAATATATGATCTTGAATATGTATCGGAATAGCGATAACTGCCCTATTGGGATGCTCTATATTACCAACCTGACGCTTCAACAAAACAGATTCTTCTTTTTCCAACGCTTCCTGTGCTGCTGCCCTCAAATCATCTTGTAGTTCACCTTTCTTATAAGAAGCTCTCACAGCTAGTTCATTTTCTTCTCTAATAAAGAATACAACTTGCTCCCATAGAAATAAGCTCCCTATTTGCATTACAATCTCTTCTGGTAATGCATTAAATTTATGAATTGTCCTTAAAGCTTGAATAAAGCGTTCTAACTTTACATAATAATGAGCTCTTCTCTTTTCATTTTCATACAGTTTTGTACGCTTTAATGCCGTTCCAATTTGAAAGGCAACTGATTGTAATAGTACTAATTCTTCTTCCGAAAAATGCGTTTTACCTGGGCTAGCTACATTTAACACGCCAAATTCATCTTCTCCCGCTTTTAGCGGTACTGTCGCATGATGTACAATCCCTTCTGTATCTCCCCAGTTGTATTCAATCGCATTATTAATTCTCTTACATTCAATAATATTAACTGCTCGCTCTAGTTTTCCTTCCACAAAACGGTGTAAGCACCAGCAATTCCCCTCACACATCGGTCGTTTATTTTCGAATTTCAATCCCTCTGGTAATTGGTAATCAATTAATTTTGTATATCTACCATTTTCATCCGCAAGGAAAATCCATCCTGTCGTTAAACCAGTTACATTCAACAGCTTTTCCAGCACAGCTTGAAGTACGTGATATGTATCATTTGAGGTATTTAACGTTTCTGCAATCTCTTTTAATATAACTAATTCATTTGTACGATTCTCTTGAAACATAATTCGTCTCCTACATACAAGATTTTAAATAGTACTTAACATAAATCATCTACTTTTCACTTTGTACTTATTCGTAACATTGATATAATGGTGAAAACATAGTTTTCATTATATCACTTGAGGGGGCTTTCATAATGACATTAAATAAGGCACTTACTATCGCTGGTTCTGACACAAGTGGCGGTGCTGGTATACAAGCAGATTTAAAAACATTCCAAGAACTTGGTGTATACGGAATGACATCTCTTACGACAATCGTAACAATGGATCCACATAACGGTTGGGCACATAACGTATTCCCAATCCCAGCTTCTACATTAAAACCACAATTAGAAACGACAATTGAAGGCGTTGGCGTAGATGCTTTAAAAACGGGTATGCTTGGATCAGTAGAAATTATCGAAATGGTTGCGGAAACAATTGAAAAGCACAATTTCGAAAATGTAGTAGTTGATCCTGTTATGGTATGTAAAGGAGCGGATGAAGCGTTACATCCTGAAACAAATGACTGCTTACGTGACGTTCTTGTTCCAAAGGCATTAGTCGTAACGCCAAACTTATTTGAAGCATATCAATTAAGTGGTGTGAAAATTAATTCTCTTGAGGACATGAAAGAAGCTGCAAAAAAAATCCATGCTTTAGGTGCTAAATACGTACTGATTAAAGGTGGTAGCAAACTAGGCACAGAAACTGCTATTGATGTGTTATATGACGGCGAAACATTCGATCTTCTAGAATCAGAAAAGATTGATACGACAAATACACACGGTGCAGGTTGTACATATTCTGCTGCAATTACAGCAGAACTTGCAAAAGGAAAAACGGTGAAAGAAGCAGTAAAAACTGCGAAAGAATTCATCACAGCTGCAATTCGTCATTCATTTAAGATTAACGAATATGTAGGACCAACACATCACGGTGCATACCGTAAATTCGTTGCACCGAAAGAACTTGTCTAACACAAAGCTTTTTATTAATAAATTTAAAAATAGATTAAAACCCACAGAACATTTATTGTTCTGTGGGTTTTAATTACTTTACAGAAATGTTTTAAAGTACTCCCCAAATTCCTATGATGCTGAACTAACCTTGTTTCTACCATTTCTTTTTGAATAATATAACGCATCATCCGCTGATTGAATAAATTGCTCAGGTGATTTTTTATATTCTGAAAGCCCAACAGAAACTGTAATTTTAATTTTTTCCCCATTTTGCAGTTGAAATGAATGCTTTTCAACTGCTAGTCGAATTTGTTCCCCTATACGAGTTCCAAATGCTACCCTTTTTTTCGGTAACAACAGAGCAAACTCTTCGCCACCCTTTCGAAAGACTAAATTTGGGAATGGTGCATTTTCTAACAAAATACGCCCTAGTTGTTTTAACACTTCATCTCCAGCAGGATGACCGTACGTATCATTTACATACTTAAAGTGATCAATATCTATAAGTAATAAACAAAGTGAATCATTTTTCATATGCTTGCTACCAATATGACGATTCATCTCGAAATCAAACTGTCTTACATTTCCTAGATTCGTTAATGCATCTATCGTTGCATAATGCTTCATCGTTTGAAATAATTCATTGGATTGCAATACGTAACTTGCACTTACAAATGTGATGTATGCCGCTACAATACAACAAATTAAATATAATACCACTACATATATATCCTTAAATAAAATATAAATTGGTAGTATTAAAATAGACAAACTGTACACATTAAACCATATCCATTTTGTAAATATAGAAATCTTCATCCGCCAAATGAGAGTAATGCCAATCCCTATTGCCACGATAGTATAGCAGGCCAATTCAGAGGCTAAAGAATATTCAGTAAAAAATACCCGTGTTATTAAAGTGATCATAACTGTTATACTACTAGCTATCGGGCCACCGATTATAATCGCCAAAACAACAGCTAAATAACGTAAATCCAACATAATATCTTCAATATGCACACCAAAATGCATCAATAATATACTTAATATTCCAGTTAAAATACCGACCAAACATTTCTGCCAAAAAGAGAATCCTTCTTTTAATGGCTTATCTCTTAAAAGCTGAGCACCTACAAAGATAAAGGACAGAATGATTGTCATATTTACAAATAGATCTCTAAACATAAAATAATCTCCCTACTTTTTCTTTTCCATCTATCCCTTTCTATATGTTATTGTATTACGAAATCCCTATAATTCCCAAACTTTTTTATTATATTGTTCCACGTGGAACAGCAAAATAAAAAAGGAGACGAAATTTCGTCTCCTCCATTAACAACATCGCGATATCTTTCCGCCTTTTGCATTAAATCTAGCTTCTTGTGCCTCAGCAAAAAATTGCTTTTGACATAAAATTTTCTCTTCTGGATGATGTAATTTCATGTGATTTACATACGTTTCATAACTTGGAACTCCGACAAGTAAACTAATAAATTGCTTTCTCTTTCCCCATACGTTCCGTAAATTTTTAAGCATAGTTCCTCGACTCACTTTCATCTTTTGGAATATATGGTGCCTCTTTTAACGGCATTGGCTTATTTCTTAATACTTGAATCCAAATTCGAAGTGCAGAAATTAATACAGCAATTACAACTATCATAAAAATTCCACAAAGTGCTGCATCAATATAGTCATTAAAAATAATTTGTTTCATTTGCGCAACATTTTTAGCTGGAGCTAATACCTTACCATCATCTAATGCTCCCTGAAATACTTTCGCATGTGATAGAAATCCTATTTTAGGATTTTCATGAAATAACTTTTGATAACCAGCTGTCATCGTTACAATAAGTAATCCTATAGTCGGAATAAGCGTTACCCAAACGTATGCCTTTTTCCCCATTTTGAATAAAATTGTCGTTCCAAGTAATAGTGCAATCCCCGCTAACATTTGATTTGCAATACCGAAAAGTGGCCATAGCGTATTAATTCCACCGAGAGGGTCAACCACCCCTTGATATAAGAAGTACCCCCAGCCTAATACGCATAACGTTGTAGCAACCACATTCGCTATTGTGGAATCTGTTTTCGCAAACGGCTTGTACACATGCCCTAAAATATCTTGAATCATAAATCGTCCTACGCGTGTTCCAGCATCAATCGTTGTTAAAATAAATAGTGCTTCAAAAAGAATCGCAAAATGGTACCAAAATGCCATCATCGCCGTTCCACCTATTACTTGTGAAAATATATGTGCCATACCAATTGCTAATGTTGGTGCGCCACCTGTACGTGATAAAATGGTCTGTTCTCCGACATTAACAGCAAGTTCTTTTAATTCATTCGGTGTAATAGCAAATCCCCACGAAGAAATAACTTGAGCCGCTTGTGATACATCTGTTCCGATCAGTGCTGCTGGACTATTAATTGCAAAATAAGTTCCTGGTGTTAATACACAAGCTGCAATCATAGCCATCGCTGCTACAAATGATTCCATTAACATTGCCCCATAACCAATTGGCTGTGCATGACCTTCTTGCTCAATCATTTTCGGCGTCGTACCTGATGAAACGAGAGCGTGGAATCCAGAGACAGCACCGCAAGCTATTGTAATAAATAAGAACGGAAATAAATTCCCGGAGAAGACAGGGCCTGTTCCATCAATAAACTTAGATACTGCCGGCATCTTCAAATCTGGAGCTACAATTAAAATACCAATTGCTAATCCAAGTATCGTTCCTATTTTTAAAAATGTACTTAAATAATCACGTGGTGCAAGGAGCATCCAAACTGGTAATGCCGATGCAATGAATCCATATACGATAAGCATAATAGCAATTGTTTCACCACTAAAAGTAAACATACTTGCAAGTGTTGGATTTTCTGCTACATACTGTCCACCAATAAGCGATAGAACTAGTAGAACAATACCGATTACTGACCCTTCCCCTACTCGTCCTGGTCTAATGTAACGCATGTAAACTCCCATTAAAATAGCAATTGGAATTGTTGCTGCGATTGTAAACATTCCCCATGGGCTTCCAACAAGTGCCTTCACAACTACTAAAGCTAATACTGCTAATAAAATTATCATAATACCTAAAATACCAATCATCGCAATTAATCCTGTAACAGGACCAATTTCATCTTTAATCATTTCTCCTAATGATTTACCATTACGTCTCATCGAAGCAAATAAAATTACAAAATCTTGTACAGCTCCGGCAATAACTACCCCAACGATAATCCAAATAGTTCCAGGTAAATACCCCATCTGCGCCGCCAAAATTGGTCCTACTAAAGGACCCGCCCCTGCAATCGCAGCGAAGTGATGTCCGAATAAAACCCATATATTTGTTGGAACATAATCCTTCCCATCATTTAACGTATGAGCAGGCGTTTGCCTATTACTATCTAGGCCAAAAACTTTCCTTGCTATAAATCTACTATAAAAGCGATAAGCAATCGCATACACTGATACAGCAGCAACTAATAGCCATACAGCATTAATTGTCTCACCTTGTGATAAAGCTATTACACCAAAAGCAGATGCTCCTACCGCTGCAATAACTCCCCAAAGTAAAATTGATTTCAATGTTTTCACGTACAATCCCCCCATTACTACTTCTTAGAGGAGATTGTACTAAATTTTCTGAATATTTAATTTGAATCCTCCTTATCATGAAGGATTTCTAGGCTATTATGTTAAAATTCTCTCATTACTTGTCATAGCTCAATTTTATTTCGAAGCCGTTTTACATAATTACGGCTTACTGGAATCGGTTGCTCATCATACCTGTCTAAATGCAAATTATACGTGCCATTATAATAAGGTTTAAGTTCTTGTACATATGACATATTAATTAAATAGCTTTTATGTACACGTAAAAAATCATATGCATTTAGTTTATTTTCTAATTCCTGGAGTGTGTATGTTGAAATATACTGATTATTCGTTGTATAAATTGAAACGGTTTTATTTTCCTTATTTTTACTAATATATACAATATCCTCCGGGAGAATATATCTAATCCCCTCATGGCCTTCTATCGGCAGTTTACGCAGATGACTCTTTGCTTTCTCACCTTGTTCTTTTCCCATTTTATATAAAATGAATTGTAAATCTTCTTCACGAAATGGTCGTAATAAATAATAAAACGCTTGGAAACGAAAAGCTGTAATTGCCTCTTCTATATCCTCACCAATAAAAATAAATTTCGTATAACAATTCACTTCTCGTAACAAACTCGAATATTCAAAACCAGTACCATCCATTAATTGCGAATTTAAAAAAACAAAATCAGGTGTATGTTTTTTCATTATTAGCAAAGATTCTGTTCCAGTTTTCGCTTCAAAACATTCTACATTTCGAATGTTTTCAGTAAAGTTCTCAACTAATTTTCTTCGCTCTTCTGTTTCTTCCATGATAAGTAAGATTTTCATTTATCCAGCCACCTAATTCCTTTGTCCATATGTCTTGTTGTATACATTCGCTTTAGTAAGAAACATTCCCTTTTTCTTACTATACCATTATTTATCTAAAAAAACAGAAAAAAGGAAACCACTTTGGTTCCCCTTTTCCTTTATCCCGATTGGTGCGGGCTAATAATCAGTGGTTGATGGACAAAACACCACTGATTAAGGTTTCTCTTTATACTAATTCCCTCTGTTTCGTTTCTTGACCAAGTATAACTACAGCAAGTGCCCCAATTAAAATTGATCCACAGAAAATCGTAAATATTAGCGATAGTGAAGCTTGTGAAGCAACTAAATACCCTACTAATAGTGGTCCAAGAATACCACCAATACGCCCAAATGCAGCTGCCATTCCTGCACCTGTACCGCGAATAGTTGTTGGATATTGTTCCGGTGTATAAGCGTATAATGCACCCCAAGCACCTAAATTAAAGAAGGATAGTAACATACCCGCCACTATTAATGCTGTTAATGAATCCGCAATTCCGAACACATAAGCACTACATGCTGTACCAATTAAATACGTAACCAATACAAATTTACGACCAAGACGTTCAATAAACCATGCAGCTGTGAAATATCCTGGAAGTTGAGCTAAAGTCATAATGAGTACGTACTGAAAACTTTTTATTAAACTAAAGCCTTTCAGTACCATTACACTAGGTAACCAAAGGAACATTCCATAATAGGAAAAGACCACACAAAACCATAGAATCCATAACATAATTGTTGCTTTACGATATTCTCCAGACCAAACCGATTTTATATTTTCAATAACAGATGGCCTTTTTGCAACCTTTTGGAATCTTGGAGAATCGGGTAAATTCCATCTTAAATATAAAGCATATAACGCTGGAACTGCACTTAATACCATAGCAACTTCCCAACCGTATTTAGGAATAACAAAATATGAGATAAGAGCTGCGATTAACCAACCACCAGCCCAAAAGCTTTCTAATAGTACAACTATTTTTCCACGTTCGTGCGCTTCAACACTTTCTGATACAAGAGTAGATGCAACTGGAAGTTCCCCGCCAAGTCCCATACCAATTAAAAAGCGTAAAACGAGGAACATCGCGAATGTCGTCGTTAAAGCAGTTAAACCACTACCGATAGAAAATAGTAATAATGTAATAATAAAGACTGATTTCCGTCCTATTTTATCTGATAGTATCCCAAAAAGGAGCGCTCCTACTGCCATACCAATTGAATTAACGCTACCTATCCAACCCATTTCTTGAGTACTTAATCCCCAATCTTTTTGGAGTGCTACGATTACAAATGAAAGCATTCCAACATCCATTGCATCAAATAGCCAGCCAAGCCCTGCTATACCAAGTAGCTTTCGCTTCGAAATTTCTTTTACCTTGCTCACAAGAAGTCCTCCTTACACAGCTGTCTTTACACATCATTTTACATGTGTGTATTGCATAAGTAAAATACTTTCTTATAAAAAATTCCCCTTCATCATTCCCAAAAAGTAAAATGTTTATCAAAAATAAATAAAAAAAAGTAGCGATGTTCCGCTACTTTTTTGAACGCATTACTTCTTTTAAAAATTCAGCTAATACTAACTGACGACGCCAACGTGTTGGATTACTACATAATCTGTAAAACCACTCTAAATGAATAGATTGAATCCATTTTGGCGCACGCTTTACCTCTCCAGCCCACACATCTAAACTACCGCCTACTCCAACAGCCATTTTCGTTTCTAAACGATGCTTATTGTTTTGGATAAAGTTTTCTTGTCTTGGAAAGCCAAGTGCGACAAGTAATAGATCTGGTTTTGCCTCTTGAATACGTGAAACAATATTCTCTTCTTCTTCTTGTTTAAAATATCCATCTTGTATCCCCACGATAGATGCAGCCGAATATGTCTTCGTTAAATGATCAGCCGCGGCTTGTACAACATGTGGTTTTGCACCTAATAAGAAAACAGATACTGGTTTATTCTCTTCTGATAACTTCGCAAATAAATTACACATTAAATCAAAACCTGCTACACGTTCTTTTACAGGTGTACCAAGCATACCACTTGCTTTTACAACCCCAATACCATCAGGTGTAATTAAATCGGTATTTAGTAATGTTTTATGGAACTCTTCATCCTTTTTTGCACACATAACAATTTCAGGATTTGCTGTTACTACCTGAAAAGTATGAGTTTGCTCCAATTCTAGTTGTTCCTTTAAATATTGGACCGTTTCATCCATTGTCATTGTTGAGAAAGGAACACCTAGAATATCAACCGTTTGTACTGCCATATTTAACTATCCTCTCTATCATTAAAGGTTTTTTGCTATTAATTGCTTATATGTTTCTTTCGTATCTTCATATAATTTTTGAAGTGAGAAGTTCATAGTAGCATGCTCATAAATATGCTTGCCCATTACTGATAACTCTCCAGTTTTCCACTTATCATACGCCTCTTCTAATGCCGATGCCAATGCTTTTCCATCACCAGTTGGTACAATCCACCCATAAGTTTCATCTGCAATTAACGGTTCGATTTCTCCAGCTCTAGTCACAATTGATGGTACACGTTGATTTGCCGCTTCTAATAAAACTAATGGAAATCCTTCACTATGGGAAGTTAACAAATTGACATGTGATGAAGCAAATAATTGTTTCACATCTTGACGATGCCCTAAAAATTCAACTTTATCATTAATCCCTTTTTCAGTAGCTAACGCCTTTAGTTCTCTTTCTAACGGCCCGTCACCAACTAATAACACTTTAATTTTCTCCAATTTTGTTTGTTGTAACGCATCGAATAAAACTTCATGTCCTTTAACAGGATGCAAACGCGCTACTTGGATTGCCGTAAACACATCTTCATCAATATTAAACATTTCCTTTTTATTATAGCCATCTGCTTTTTCCTGATCATATTCAATCCCGTTATAGATAACATGCATCTTTTCATTTGAAATACCTAATGCGGCTAAGCTTTTTTTCAACCTATTCGTTACAACAAAAAATAAATCTATATTTTTTAAAGCTTTCAAATTTAATTTAGTAAAAATCCAGCCTTTTAAGCCTTGTTTAGTAAAGTCTTGAAATGGATCACTATGAATTGTCGTAACCCATTTTGCCGCGAATTTCTTCTTCATTAGAGAAACAAAGAAATTCGCCCTAGGACCGTGTGTATGAACTACATCAAATTTTTCTTTATTAATGAATTCACTTATGTTCTTTAAAATGGATAAATCATAGCGAGATTTTTGTGAAAACACATGAACTTTTATTCCTAGCTCTCTTGCTTCTTTCGCAACAATTCCATCTTCAAATACTGCTAATTCTACTTCACCATTCGGAAATTGATCGAGCAGTGAAATAATATGTGTTTTTCCTCCACCATCTTCTGCTCCTGCATTCATATGCAATATCCTCATATTTTTTCCTCCTTTAAATCCTCGCTACATTTCCATCTATCTTTATTTTACTGTACTAAAAAATAAAAGCTAACAAAAGTTAGCTTTTATTTTTATCATTCAATTTCTAAATCTACGATTAGATAAGCTAACACCACTACAAAGTAAATCCCTACTCCTGGTGCTGTCAAAATATGTCCTGCAATATATGCAATACCTAATGCTAATACTAAGCTTGCTGTAATCATTCCATATTTCACATTAAATATTTCCTTAAATCTTGTAATAAATGCTAGTAGGATTCTTACGCCGTAATAAATAAATGGAATCATCATTAACGCAAAACCAATAATTCCGAAATCATAAAACCAATCATGGAAGTCCATTTCGATTAGCTTCGGATCTGGCTGCTTTTGTTCATTATATTTATAGTTACCTGCATAACCCATTCCTAATAACTTTTGTGACGTTGGCGCTTCTTTAAAGAACTGCTTATGTCTCTCTTCATATACTTGACGTCCACTGAAAATAAGATTCTCTTGATTTTCTTTCTTTTGCTCTTTCTCAAGCTCTTTCTTAACTTCAGCTTCTACCTTCGCCTTTTCTTCTGGTTTCTCAACTTTATGTTGTTTTTCTTCTTTTTCTTTAATTTCTTGTTCTTTTTTCAGTTTATCTTTAATTTCTTGTTCTTTTTGACCGTGCTGTGCTACATTTTGTTCTGCTAAATAGTTATTATGAATGCCCATATTTTGTGCTAATGGCGTCATTTTAAATGTTCCAACTACACCAGCTAATAGGACAATCGCAATTAATGCATTAAGTGCAAGAGATTTTTTGTTCGGATTTCTTCTATCAAATAATAATTGTAGTACAATAATCCCAATTGCTGCCGCTAATGTAGCACCAATTGAGCCCATTCCTACTTTCGTACCAACTTGAATTAAAGAGTAAATCATTAGAAGCGATGGAATCCAATATAAAACGTGCTTCACGCTCTTTGTTTTTTGAATAGAATATAATACCACAATAGGGAAAATAATAGCTAAGATTGACCCTAGTTCATTACCTGCATAGAACCATCCTCGGGAACCAACCTTCATCCACTCATAACTTCCAAAGTCTGTAGAAGTTGTAATAGAAATAACCATAATAGCATTAATAATTAATGTTGAATACACAATGTTATTTCTAACTTTATCGCTAATATTTACTGTCTTCTTCAGTGATTTTAAAGCTAAAATGTATGAAACAAGCATAATATATATATATAATGCTTTTCCAATGAATTTAACTTCTTCTGCGATTACAATAGGACTCTTGATTAACTTATTATTAATAAATCCTATTCCTAATATAGCTCCTAGTAATACAAGATAAATCAAAAACTTCCTATTTTCTCTTTCTTTTGCCTGAATTAAAATATAAATACCACCCATTGCCATAATGAGGAATCTTACCATAATTCCAACTGTCGCATTTACTTTTAATAACTCAATGCTAAGAGACGTTAATAAATCTAAAACAGGCTGTAAAATAATAAAAATGAGCAAAAAATGCTCAAATCTAACCCTAGCTTGATTTGCTAACATTCCAAGACCTCCATACAAAATCTTCACATTATCTTTTAATCATAGTTTTCTACTGTTTAAACATACCTAGCAATTATAACATAACTCATATTTAAATTGAGAACTATTTTTCATGCCGAAACTAGTCAAATCCAGCATTATTAGTAACCGAAAACATTGTCTTTTAGCTATCCTTCCCTATCCCTATAAAAACTATCTAACACATATACACTTATTTTCGACCGTACAGAAATATTTTTTTATCATTTTATACAAATGTACAAAACGGACTTCTCCTATTGTACCATCCCTCTAACTAAGCTACATCAAAAAAACTATGCAATGAATCTTCCCACACTTTTTCACTTTACTTTATCGCTACTTATCAAGCATTTTCAAACGCTTTCTTTAGCTATTTCATCCATTTTTCTACATGTAGCGAAAAGTAATTGTTATTTCCAAAACTTTAGTGTATATTTTTTCTCTGGAACATCTTTAAGAGGAAGGAATTAAAGCCATGTTATTAATCGATATATTTACGTTTCTTGGCATTATCGCCGCTGCCATTTCTGGTACATTAGTTGGTTTGAAAAAAGATCTAGATTTATTTGGTGTCCTTTGTTTAGCTGTAGCTACTGCGCTCGGCGGCGGTATTATTCGTGATATTATGATTGGTAACCTGCCTCCTGTCGCATTTGTAAAACCCATTTACTTTTTCGTAAGTGTACTATCAGCATTATTCACATGTATGTTTTTTGAGCGCATTAATAAACTTCAAGTCGTTATTATGCTTTCTGATGCTGTTGGTTTAGGTGTATTTACAGCTATTGGTGCAAATGCAGCAATGTCACATCACGTTGACGCCTCGTTTTTAGTCGTTTCAATGGGAGTTATTACAGGTATTGGGGGCGGTATTTTACGCGACATTTGCGCTCAAGATATCCCGTATGTATTCCGAAAAGAAATATATGCAATTGCTTCTATTTTAGGAGCAGTTAGTTTCCTAATTACACATGCAATGGGGGCACACGTCTTAGCTTTCTATGTTTGTTTATTAATAACATTCGTTATTCGTGTAGTCACCGTAATATATAATGTACATTTCCCAGTTTTCTTTAAAACACATGCAAAAATTAATAAAGGCCATTAAGAGAATTCTGCATAGAATTCTCTTAATTTATATACAATTCCATATACTATAGAGTAATTGTATATAAAAATATATAATTACATTAGAATAAAAAAATGAAAACGTTTTATAAACAGGGGGAAGAATGATGCTTGGGGTTTTTAAAAAAAATAAAACAAACACCAGTATAATTGAATTAAGCAAAGGCCAACAAATCATATTTAACGTGCCTGCTAATTCTGAACTAAAAACTCAAATGGATATGCTACATATTTCAAAGGAAGATTTACAAATTGTTAAAGTATTACAGCCATTTATTTATGAGGAAATAGATTGGATAACAGAAAAATTCTACACCAACATCACAAAACAACCTAATTTAATTGCTGTTATTGAACGCTACAGCTCTATTCCAAAATTAAAACAAACTTTAAAGACACATATTAAAGAATTGTTCAGCGGGAATATGAATGAAGATTTTATTGAACAACGTGTTAGAATTGCAAAAAGGCACGTACAAATTGGTTTACATAGAAAATGGTATACCGCTGCTTATCAAGAATTATTCCGCTCCGTCATAAAGATTTTGCAAACGAAAATTTCAACGATAGACGATTTTTCTTATTCTATAAACGTAATAAATAAATTATTAACATTAGAACAAGAACTCGTTATTGCAGCTTATGAATCCGAATATGAAAGAATCCAAAAAGAACATGAAAAAGAAAAAGAACTGACAGCTATGACGATTACACATATTGCAACAGAACTAGCAGCAGTATCTGAAAAAACAAGCTCTTCTATTCAACAGTTAACATCTAAATCAGAAAGTATCGTAGGAATTGCAAAAACAGGTACATCATTAGCTACGACATCAGAAGAAAAGGCCAATAAAGGAAAAGAACAATTAAATCTGCAAAACAAACGAATGGAAAGCATCCAAACGAATATGGAAACTATCATTACTGATACTCATGAGCTTCTTGATATTTCTAACAAAATTAACGAAATCATTGATATTGTAAAATCAATCGCCGAGCAAACAAATTTACTAGCATTAAATGCTGCTATTGAATCTGCACGTGCTGGCGAATTTGGTAAAGGTTTTTCAGTCGTAGCGGGAGAAATCCGAAAGTTATCAGAGCAAACGAAAGAATCAATTTCCAACGTTACAAAACTCGTTGAAAAAACTAATGAACAAATTATACACGTCTCTTCTTCCGTGGAACAAATAAGCTCTCTCGTATCTGAAGGGACAGATAGTATGCATGCGACAGATCAATATTTCCAAGAAATCGTAAAAGATATGTCTAACTCTAAAGAACAAAATAAAAAAATTGAAAATGAATTAGAGACTATCTCACAAGTAATGAAGAGTATTCAAGACGATTCCTCAACAATGGCCTTAACAGCGGATAATTTACAACTAGAACTAAACCGATAAGACGAATCTCCACTTTGCATTCATCCTTATCATCCATCTACAAAAAAAGAATCCAAAATGGATTCTTTTATTTTCTGAAAAATATTTTTTGGCAATAAAAATAACTCATATAAACGCCAAAGCTTTGTAAAATAAACAAGGCTGGCATACTGATATTATAATATGCCATATCTACTCGGAAGAGCCTTAACGACACATATCCGGTAATTAATAATACAAACAACATATATCCTTCATTTTGTTGTTTCTTGATTAGAAAATGTAATAAAGCTATGGCCATAAACAATGTCACCACTATATATATAAGCTTTTCACTTTTAAATAGAATAGAGTTTGTTCCCTCATCTGAAAATTTGTTAATAACCGGTTTTAAGGGTTTAAATCTTTCTTCTTCAATTTCTTTTAACTCTTGATCAATATGCTCTTTTACACTTTGATTTTTGAATATTTTTTCTTCACTTTGACTTTTTCCAATTAAAACAGTTTGAACATAAGTCTCATTAGAAATTGTATACTGTGACATTCCCATCATCTTGATACCATAACTCACACCAAAATGAGTACTATAAAATACAATAAGGAGTCCTATCATTTTTAATAGTAATTTTTGTTTCGCCCCTGATTGAAATACTTCAATTAACAGCACATATGCAGCTATAAAAATAGGTGAAAATAACCCCATCGGGAAAATCATATTGCTAAGCGCAAATAAAATGGCTGAAATTACCCACATATAAGGATGGTCTAATCCCTTATATAAAAATATGTAACAAGCACAATAAAATAAAAATATTGCGAGTGATTCCGCCGTTAATACAGAACTCATAAATATATTTGGAATATATAAAGCGTAAAACATTGATGCAATACGACCACACTCTTCTCCAAAGACCATTGACGCAATGCAATAAATGAAAAATGCAGTTCCTGTACAAAATAAAATATTAAATAATTGTAAAGCGAATACCGTATCACCAAATATACGAATGATGATCGATTCATAAATAATAAAAGGTAACTGTGCTATATTTTCTATATTATTGCCAATTGCAATCTGCTTTGCAGACTCATACATAGCTTTCATATCACCTATCATCGGACTGTCTACAAATAGAACTGTAATCAGTCTTGCAACTATAGATATGCTTATAAGAAAAATAAGAAATTGCTTATCTGTAAAACGATATTGCAAAATCGATGCTATTAACAAAATAAGAATAATAAAAATCACTAATACGATTGTAATACTTGTTGTACTTCCTCCAAAAAATTGCTTACTTGTTTCAAAAGCCGACCAACAACTATAAACAAAAAATGCGAGTATCGTACCAATCATTATTTTACTAAAGAAAGAAGAAAAATTTGTTCTTATATGATTCATATGTCCATTGCACCTCTATTTCCATTCATAACAAAACGATTCTATCATGAATAGGCACAAGGTTAACAGGGAATTTCTATGACAAATACATGGTCATTACTTTTTCACTTGCAATGTAAGCGAATCCTCTTTTACACTACATTTTAGATAAAATAAATTTTCTTTCAGTTACATGAATACAAATACAGAAGTTTAACTAATCATCTTTTAGAATACACTTTACTTCATTAAGTATCTAATATGAGTATTCCACTTACACATTTCATTCTGATTGAAAACAGACTATAGGGGCTGAATATATGGAAAAGAAATTCATGCGAGAATCAAAAGCAATTAAAACAACACGTGTTTTTCCGAACGATTTAAATAATCACCAAACACTTTTCGGAGGAAAATTATTAGCAGAAATTGATAGTATTGCTTCAATTGCAGCTGCGAGACATAGCCGCAAACATTGCGTAACAGCATCTATCGATTCCGTTGATTTTTTAACTCCAATTCACCAAGCAGATTCTGTTTGTTATGAAGCATTTGTATGTTATACAGGGAAATCTTCAATGGAAGTTTTCGTAAAAGTAATTGCAGAGAATTTATTAGCAGGCGAACGTAGAATTGCTGCTACTTGCTTCATTACATTTGTGGCAATAAAAGATGGAAAGCCTTCGTCCGTACCACAAGTACTCCCTGAAACTAAGGAAGAACATTGGTTACACACAACCGGTTTAGAACGCGCGGAAAATCGAAAAAAGGGACGTTTAAAAAGTAAAGAGATGGCTGAAGTTTTAACTTTAAGTAAGCCTTGGAATATTTAACATAATCTTCTCATCATACATGCACGGGCTCTTCCTTGCATGTATTTTTTATTATAAAAAATACTATTTCTTGCCTATATATTCAGTGGCCCCCTCCTAAAGTCACCCATTAGTTTTTCCTTTATTTCCTTATACTATTAATGGTATATTAAGTAAAGTTGTTTGAAAATAACCATAATGTAGTTAAATATGTAAGGAGTGGTGCGATAATGTCTATCGAGGTACCAATTTCAATACCAAAAACGCTAATTATTATTCCAGCATATAATGAGGAAGAAGCAATTGCAGATACATTAACAAGATTATTAGAACTAAAACAACATTTTACAAGATTAAGCATTTGCGTTATTAATGATGGTTCACAAGATAAAACAGCTCAAATCGTAAAAAATTTCCCTGTTCATCTTATTAATTTACCATATAATCTGGGCATCGGTTCAGCTGTACAAACTGGCTATAAATACGCATATGAGAATGGATATGATATTGCAATTCAGTTCGATGCTGATGGACAACATAATCCGGATGATTTATACAAAATTATACAGCCTATTGCTGAAGGCCAATGCGATATGGTGCTAGGTTCACGCTTTACAGAAAAAACAGCTTATAAAGGTAGTATTTCAAGAAGAATCGGTATTTTTTATTTTACCGCCCTATTGAAAGTGTTAACGAAACAAACATTTATGGATCCAACTTCTGGATATCGTGCTATCAATCGAGAAGTAATTAAGATTTTTGCACACAATTATCCAAAAGATTATCCAGAGCCAGAAGTCCTTATTCATTTAAAAAAGAAAAAACTTCGCATTAATGAGATATCTGTAAATATGCAAGAGCGACAAGGTGGACAATCTTCCATCACACCTCTTAAATCTGCATATTACATGGTTAAAGTAAGCCTTGCTATATTGATGCAAAAAATCGTGAAAGGTTGATAGTGAATGCATATAATTACCTTTTCATTCATCTTTATTTTGTTATTATTCTTCTTAATTATTAATTCTATTCGTCGCGGGACTTTAGAAACAAAATATGCTATTTTGTGGATTTTCGTTTGTGTTGCAATGGCTATTTTAAGTTCTACTGATAAAATTATAAATTGGATTGGAAAACTATTAAAAGTAGAATATCCACCATCCATTTTATTCTTATTTGGATTATTATTCTGTTTCATCTTAATTTTTGACCTAACAAGAAAAATTTCTAAGCTACACCATCAACTTGTAACATTAACGCAAGATTATGCATTATTAAAGCAAAAATTAAACGTAACGCAAACTGAAACAGATAACGAATAATTTTTTCCATTTAAATACTAATATATGCAAAAAGCCCCTTGATTCTTCTAAGAATCAAGGGGCTTTTCATTTCAAACTATTTGTTTCTAATTAATAGTTTACTAATTTTCATAACCGTTGCCACGGTCCCTACTCCAATTATAATAAATAAGAATGGGATTAATGGTAATGCATATCTTTCATATGCAGCATAAAAGCATGTTAAAGCTGTTTGCAGTAAAAGGATTGACCATAAAAATGTAGTCTCTCTCCACCTTTTTAAAAGGAAGATAAATGAAAGTATTGTACATATTAAGAACATCGTCTTAATAAAATTATGTATTTCATTCATATCCTTTGCAGAAACATTGAATACTTCAATATTATGCTCTATAGAATAATACGGTTTTTTCCACATAATTTCTGGCTTCAAGATTAAATAACTCTCTATCATGGAGGTCTTATCTGTTTTCCACCATTCTTTCATTTTATCTTTCGCTATTTTTTCTTCTAATTCCATAAATTCATGTGCTTCCAGGTTAGGGTACTTTGCGTGTAATTCTATTTCAAGTGTTGCCATATCCTTACCTTCTGGGTAGCCTTTCCCTTGATACGTTCCAAGTAATAACGGATTCCCTGCCCCAGCAGTTAGTGGAATAAATTTATCAAATTGAATGTAATTGCGGGCCCACCATGGTCCAAGTACGATAAGTCCTATTCCTATACTTATAATCGCTTGCTTCATCATAACGCGGAATGGATAGCGCTTCATTAAGAGATATATAAATAATGGTATTGGATATAAAGCAACTTGTACGCGTAAGTACAATGCTAAAAAGTAGAAAATTAATACAATTAGAAAATGTTTCGTTTTATGAGTATCAGCTAATTTTAAGCTCCAATATAATAATCCCAATGAAAAGAATAAAAACGGTCCTTCTGTTAAAGTTAAATTTTCTATAACAATCTCTGGAGGATACACAGCTAATAAGAAAGCACCTATTAATCCTGCAGCGGGATTCAATAAATAAGTACCAATCTTATAAGTTAGTAAAATACTAAGTACCCCTAATAGGATAATAATTAATTTAGCTACAAAAAGGCCTTCATTACCATTTCCAAAAAAGTAAAATACAGTAGCTAAAAACGCTGGAAAACCTGGCATAATATGAATAGTTGGTTTATCCGGCTCATGATATGTTAACATTCCTGTTTCCAATAAAATGGTTGCCGTTTTTTGATAACCAATATCATCGCTAGCTATAGTCAAATCTGCACCATGTGTTTGTAAAGTTGCAAAACGAAGCGCAAAACCGACTATCATAATAATCCCTAAAAGGATTACATTAGATTTGCGAGTAAATCGCCTTAACATCTCATCTTCTCCTTTCAAATACATAATTTTCAAATTATGTTTCTATATTTTTACAAGACAATATATTCTATAATAAATACTTTTTATACAAAGTACAATAATAGAAAGTTGATTTACAAAGTTTATATGCGTTAAACTGATACAGATGTTCTTGTAATCTTCTTCCTTTCAAAAGGCTTGTATATATGGTGCAAGACATAAAAAATTTGAGGAGATAAAAATTCTATGATGGAACAAAAACAACTTGTTTCTGTTGTCATACCCCTGTATAACACAGAAAAATATATTGAAGAAACGATGCAGTCAATACTGGATCAAACATATAAAAACATTGAAATTGTAATTGTAGATGATGGAAGTAAAGATCAATCACCTTCTATCGTAAAAAATCTTGCAGAAAAATATCCGGGTCAAGTAAAATACGTTCACCAAAAAAACCAAGGTGTTTCAGTAGCTCGTAATACAGGAATTGAAAATGCTAGCGGAGAATACGTCGCTTTCCTTGATAGTGACGACTTATGGCATCCAACTAAAATTGAGAAACAAATCGAGAGTATGCATAAAAACAACATGGACGCGTGCTATTGTGGTTATATGAATTTCTACGAAGAAACAGGCGAAAAGGTTGATCATACAACAAACTTTATTAAAGGTGATATGGCAAAAGCATTCTTAACACACCAAGTTGTTGCTCAAACAAGTACTTGGGTTTTCAAACGCTCTATCGCAATGAATCATAATATCCGTTTTACACCAGGATGTAGCTGGGGAGAAGACTTGGAGTTTCTATTTAAATTAATGAGCGTAACAAACGTATGCTATGTAGATGAATATTTGACATATTATCGAATTTTATCAGAAGGAAATCTTTCTTCTAAATATAAAGATTACGAATTAAAAACAACTAAAGAACTGGAAGTATTCAATCGTATGAAAGACTGGGTACATAATAAATCTCAAGACTTCATTACGAAAGACCCTCAGTCACTTATTGAGATTCTTGAGACCTATTTATTCCCTTATACGGTTATCAATAATGCTTGTATATACATTAAAGAAAACTCTCAATTAGATAATTCCCAAGTTCAATTAATCAAAAAAGATATAAAGAAATATTGCCGTAAAATCTATTCAAAAAACGGAAAGCGTAGTAAAAAACTATATGCAATGCTTTGGTTTGTACGAATTAAATTTCTGTTTTCTTAAACCGAAAATATAGTACTCACCTCTCTTTCCATAAACAAATCAAATTTACAAATAGGACAAACTAACAAGGTCCTAAAGAATAGAAAGGTCTTTTTCCATGAAAACAAACAAAATCCTTAAAAATGCCTCCTACCTCTTTGTAGGAAATATTACGGTTCGATTTGTACTTGCTATTGCGACGATTCTCTTTGCAAGATATGTTTCACCAGATGAGTATGGGATGTTTACAGTTGCATTAGCAGTTTCCGCTGTCATTTGTTATTTTACAGATGCAGGCTTGACACATACGTTTATGCGTGAAGGAACAAGAAGCGGCGCTAACATTAGCGTATTAATCAGTAGTTATTTACGTATTCGTTTCGTATTAGCTGTCGTAATTTCTGTACTCTTCGCTATTTTTGCTCAGTTCTTCTATACGGATGCCTACTTACGTGCCATGGTATATTGGGTTGTACTACCGACAATGTTTGGAGCAACTTTACAAGGCGTTGGAATGGCTTATTTCCAAGTAACAGAACGTATGCAATTTACAGCGATTATTTCTGTACTACAAGGTGTAACAGCCGCAGCTGCGCTTCTACTAGGAATGTCATTTAAATGGTCACTTATGATGGTCGCTGCCATGTACGGGGTCTCTAGTCTTATAACAGGAGTCATCGCCTTCATAATGGTGCTCCGCCATACAACAGTTCATAAAGGCTGGGACAAAGGTATTTTAGATCAACTGCTTATTTTCACAATCAATGGCATTATCATTATGCTTTTACCGCAGTTAGGTCCTATTATATTAGAAAAAGTTTCAACACATGAGCAAGTTGGATTCTTTGGGGCTGCCTATAAAATACCTGCCGTACTTTATCAAATACCTGGTGTGATTGCAGCTGCCTTTTACCCAAAGTTATTTGCTTTTGGAAATGAAAAGAATATTGATGAACATAGAAAGCTATCTCAGTTCGAATTAAAACTTATGTCTTTCTTAGGGATGGGAATCTCGATTCCATTTATCGCCGATCCAAGTTTTTGGATTGTTACTTTATTAGGCAAAGAATATGCACCAGCTGGTGATGCTCTTGCAATCTTAGCCTTTATGGTTATTTTACAATCTATCAACTATCCACTTGCTGATAATTTAACAACTATTGGTCAACAGTGGAAGCGTGCGACAACGATGGGAATTGGATTAGCTGTCGCTATCATAAGTTACATCGCATTAGGCAGCCAATTTGGAATGATGGGAGCTGCGGCAGCTGCGATCATTACCGAGATTACATTATTGATCGGATTTACTTTATTCGTTCGCAAAGGTTTTTCATTACTATTCAAAGGAATAATATTCAATGCACTAGCGTTTATAATCAGTTACGCAATATACCGTACAGCATTAATTAACTTACCCCCACTAATAGCTTTAACACTTACTGGTATATTGTACGGTATTATCGGTCTTGCCATTGACCCACAAATACGTGGATTGATTTTAGGATTTATAAATAAAAAGCTGGCTCGAAAATAAATAAAAATAAAAACTTCAAATTTAATTTGAAGTTTTTATTTTATCTTCTTCACTTAGAATGAGCCCTGTTTTCAATCCATATCTTAAATTGACTTGCCTTTCTGGAATGATTATACTTGGAAACGAACAGCCCTAGATGTACAACACCTAGTATTAAAGCAATTCACAGTTAATCTTTTATACAAACATTAACTCGTTACACCATAAATTACACAACAGAAAACTTTATTACTACCGTTAAAAATCGTCGATTCATCCATAGTTTTTCTTCATTATAAGACAATATCTAAATATGGAGAATATGGATTAAATCTTAATAATTGTATTGGGGAGGCTTATTCATTTAATGACTTCAGAGGTAAATAAAAGAACATTTTTTACTAAAAGCACACTTATTATCATTCCATTATTAATAATATGTGCATTTGCTTTTCATTACTTTTTCTTAAAATCAGACAGTGTATTTTCTAGTACGGGAGATGCATTATCACAATTCAGCTTCTTTACATTCCTTTTACAACATGCATTTAAAGATGGGAATTTATTTTGGTCTTGGGATTATGGCTTAGGTGGAGATTTATTCGGGGAATTTAGTTATTACTATAGTACAGCACCATTTTTCTGGCTTACGCTTCTACTTCCTAAACTAAATTTTGACCAAATCTTTGAGATGAAGCTATATATGAGTATTTTAAAAAGTACATTAGCGATGTTATTCATGTATGGTTCTTTACGTTATCATAATAAAACTATTTTTTCTTCTTTCATTTCTGCCATTATATATGGAGGATGTGTGACTTTTATTCGCCATTCTTTATTATGGGATTTCATGGCAGATGCTATAGTGTTTTTACCTTTAGTAATATGGGGATTAGATAAATATATTTTAGAGCGAAAAAAGGGATTATTCCTGCTTGCAACAGCACTTATGCTTGCATCAAATTTCTATTTCGCTTTCATTACTAGTATTTTCATCTATATTTATGCCTTTTTCCAATATTTTGCTACACAGCAGAATAAAACAATTAAAACATTTATAACTTATTATATTAGAATTTCTTTCCTATATTCTTTATCACTAGGTTTAGCCGCTGTTTGCTTTATACCATCTGTAAATGGGGTATTTAGTTCAGATCGACTAGCTACAAAATTTACTATTCCATTATTTTTTGAAGATACGTTTTATAAAAACTTAATAGAAAGTATCTTTTTCATTAATAATACAGAGGATTATCAGCTCGCATTCCCAGTTTTCATCCTCTTCCTTATTACAAGTGCGCTTCTAATACGCAATAAACTTGTCACAAATAAGTTACTCTTTACTGGGTTTATGTTAGTTCTATATATGCTTCCATATACGTATTCCGTATTTAATGGCTTTTCCGCTATGCAATACAGATGGTTTTACTTATTTGCATTTGTAGTTGCGCAAACTGCCGCCTACATTTTAGATTGGATGCTACTTAACAAAAAGAAGGTCAACTCTTTAATAGGTCCTTTGCTAGCAACAGCACTATTTATTTACGCAGTCTATAGAAAAGTAAATATAAACGGACAACCACTAGAAACGATTGATAAAATTTTAATCGGTACTACTGTTTTATCTATTATTACAATATTACTATGGCGCTATTTGTCAAAAGCAGTCTTACAATCTTTCATTATATTGAATGTACTGGTCAATGTAATATGTATTAATTACATCTATGCAGATACAGCTCTTAGTAAACACTTTAATCAAGCAGGCGCAACAAAAGAATCATTACATGGTCCAGGTCTCGATAATAAGGATGAAATTGACGCAATTCATTATATACAAAATCAAGATAAAGATTTTTATCGAATTATCAATCCAAACAATAATTATAAGAATACACCGATGCTGCAAGGTTATCATGGTACAAGTACTTATCAAAGCTTAGTCAATCGTGATGTTCATGACTTTATGAAAAATAAGTACAATGTTTTCCAAGGATATGATAGTCCATCTATGTTCTTCCAGTTAGATAAACGACTATTCCTTGAGAACATGCTAGGGGTAAAATATTATGTATTAAGTGAAGGTGCTAATAAAACTGATATTCCGTATGGTTATAAATATTTACAACAAGTAGGTCCTTACAACATTTATAAAAACGAATTTGCACTACCATTAGGCTATGTATACGAAGCTGGAATAAGTGATGAAGAATTTTCAAAACTTAATTTTGCTGAGAGAGATCAACTTTTATTAGATGCTGTAGTTGTAGATAATGTTGGAAGTCTTCCGTTAAAACAATTTAATACAAAACAGCTAGATTCAAAACAAATTAAGATTAATCCAAATAAAATTAAGTGGGAAAATATAGATAAAGAGAAAGATATACTCACTGTTCATGAAAATGGGCGTATAATAGTACCTGTTGATAATACCGATATGTTAGGTGATCTCCTTGTTGAAATTAAAATTAGAAATATAAATAAGGAATCATTTGGGGTTACTGTGAATGACAAATCTATGATAAAAGGTAATGAAGATGGAGCTTATGCTTACCCGTTAGAAAGATTTGTTTACAATTTAGGAAAAGATGCGAAGCCAACTGAGCTAATCATTTCTATCCCTACTCCTGGCCAATACGAGTTGAAAGACTTACAAGTCAACAGTACCAACTATAAAACTGTCCCGAAAAAAGTGAATACTTTAAAAGAAAATAGCCTACAAAATATTTACTATAAAGGTAACTACTTAAAAGGTAATATTAATTCTACTAAAGATGGATTACTATATTTATCTGTACCGTATAGTAAAGGATGGTCGATACAGGTTGACGGTAAAGAAACTGAGTTTACGAAGGCTAATTCTTCCTTTATTGGTGTTCCTATTTCAAAAGGGCAGCATGTAGTTGAAATGAAATACGTCACACCTTATTTCAAAATGGGTCTCGTTATTTCTATCATTTCATTTATCATTTGTATCTCGCTTCTAGTTCTTGGAGATAAGGATCGATATAAAAAATTTAAAAGTCGTTTTAAAAAAAGTTATTAAAATAAAGTGAAGTAAAAGTTGAAGATAATTGCTTGAGCTTTTACTTCATGCCCAGTTTAAAATTACACCTAAGGAGGTCCTAACATGACCCTTTCAATAGTAGTACCTTGTTATAATGAAGAGAAGGTACTCAGAGCTTTCTATTCAGAGACTTCTCTTGAAATTCATAAACTAACTACTGATTATGAATTTGTTTTCGTCAATGATGGAAGTAAAGATAACACACTAGAAATTCTACGTGACCTAGCCGATTCAGACTCAAGTGTGCATTATATATCATTTAGTAGGAATTTTGGAAAAGAAGCTGCTATGCTTGCCGGTCTAAAGTATGCTACAGGCGACGCTGTGGTTATTATGGATGCTGATCTACAACATCCACCCGAACTAATAAAAGATATGCTAGACGGCTATAATAACGGCTATGATCAAGTAATTGCAAAGCGAACTAGAACGGGTGATTCACCAGTACGTTCTTTCGTTTCTAGCTTATATTATAAAGTCATGAATAAATTCGTTGATATTGAGCTAGTAGATGGCATCGGTGATTTTAGACTTTTAAGTAGAAGTGCAGTCGATTCACTACTATCTCTAACTGAATACAATCGTTTTTCAAAAGGTTTATTTTCTTGGATTGGTTTCAAAGAACAAATTATTGAATACGAAAATGTATTACGTTCTGACGGAGAAAGTAAATGGACTTTCTCTAAGTTATTAAATTACGGGATAGATGGTGTAATTTCGTTTAACAATAAACCATTGCGATTATCTATATACCTTGGATTATTAACAACGCTTTTAGCTGTTTTATATGTAATCACTACATTTATTCAAATTACCGTTAGCGGCGTCGATGTACCAGGATACTTTACATTAATTTCTGCCATATTATTTATCGGTGGTATTCAACTCATTTTCCTAGGGGTTATCGGTGAATACATCGGTCGTATTTATTATGAAACAAAGCGTAGACCACATTTCATTGTAGCAGAAAAAAAAGTTAGTAAAGTAAAACAAAAAGCTTAGTAAAAAAGTTACTTCTGTAAATAGAAGTAACTTTTTTACTATTATATTTCCCAAAAAAATTAACGCAAAATAATTCTTGAAAAAAGATACATTTTGAAAGGATAGCATTATACTCAATAATTTAGTATCATGATTCAAGGTACTATTTCAAGTTGGACGGAGGATACTATGAGCTTATTAACAGTAGAAAAACTAGGCCATACATTTGGCGATCGCACATTATTTAAAGATGTATCCATGCGTTTACTAGCAGGAGAACATGTTGGATTAGTCGGTGCAAACGGTGTTGGCAAATCAACATTTATGAATATTATTACTGGTCAACTTATCCATGATGAAGGCCGTGTAGAATGGACACCTGGTACAAATTACAGTTACTTAGACCAGCATACAATTTTAACACCTGGTCGCACAATTCGTGATGTATTAGCTGACGCGTTTTTACCTTTATTTGAAAAAGAAAAAGCTTTAAATGAAGTTGCAGAAAAAATGGGAACGGCAACACCGGAAGAATTAGAGGACCTTCTTGAGCAGATGGCAGAAATACAAGATGCTCTCGAAGCAGGTGGTTTCTATTTACTAGATATGAAAATCGAAGAGGCAGCAAGAGGTCTTGGAATTGATGCAATCGGTTTAGATCGTGATGTTTCAGCACTAAGTGGTGGGCAACGTACAAAAGTATTACTTGCAAAACTATTACTTGAGCAACCAGAAGTGTTATTACTCGATGAGCCTACTAACTATTTAGACGTTGAACATATTCATTGGTTAACGAATTATTTAAAAGAATATCCACATGCATTCTTATTAATTTCTCATGATACGGAATTTATGAATAAATGCGTTGATGTTATTTTCCATCTAGAATTTACAAAAATGACGCGCTATACTGCGACATACGAAAAATTCCTAGAACTAGCAGAAATCAATAAAAATCAACATATAAACGCTTATGAAAAGCAGCGCGAGTTTATTAAAAAGCAAGAGGACTTCATCGCAAAGAACAAAGCTCGTTATTCAACTACAGGTCGTGCAAAGAGTCGTCAAAAACAGCTTGATCGCATGGAGCTTATCGATCGTCCTGAAACAGCAATTAAGCCAGAATTCTCATTTAAAGAATGTCGCGCAAGTAGCCGTTTCGTCTTTGAAGGTGAAAATGTAGAAATCGGATATACACATCCGTTATTACCAAAACTAACAATGACAATTGAACGCGGTGAAAAAATTGCCATCGTTGGTTGTAATGGTGTTGGTAAATCAACATTACTAAAAACGATTTTAGGAAAAATTAAACCTTTAAGCGGTAAAACAAGTCTTGGTGACTTCTTAGAGCCTGCATACTTCGAGCAAGAAGTAAAAGCTGATAATATAACACCAATTGATGACGTTTGGAACACATTCCCTAGCATGGACCAACATCAAGTTCGTGCAATGTTAGCGAAATGCGGATTAAAAAACGAGCATATCTCTCGCCCGCTAAATCAATTAAGTGGTGGCGAACAAGCAAAAGTTCGTTTATGTAAGTTAATGGGTGAAGAAAGTAACTGGATCCTATTTGATGAGCCAACAAACCATCTTGATGTTACAGCAAAGGAAGAACTTCAAAAAGCTCTGAAGGCATATAAAGGGACCATTCTTCTTGTATGTCACGAACCCGACTTCTATGAAGACTGGATAACAAAAGTTTGGAATATTGAAGAATGGGCAGAAAAAAATAACTAAATTATTTCATGTCAGTAAAAAAGGGCCGTTCCTAAAAGGTAATTAGGGACGGCCTTTTTTTATAAACAAAGATTCTTTTCTCTCTCACCACTTAAGAGAACTTCTCACAATATAAAGAAATTAAAAATGTAAATAATATCCTGAATTTTATAAACTTACATTTAGAAGATAATTTTGGTATCATTTAGATAAAATAGGAAAGGAATTAATTAAAATGGTATTTAGTAACCTTGTCTTTTTATGTTTATTTTTACCCGCTGTACTCTTAATTTATTATGCTGTACGCAAAGAACTACAAAATATAGTTTTATTATTTTTTAGTTTAGTATTTTATGCTTGGGGCGAACCCATCTATGTTTTCCTAATGCTGTTCTCTATCTTTGTTAACTATTGGTTTGGTATCTTGTTAGGGAATAGTCGCTTCACAAATGGGCAAAGAAAACTATTATTAACGTTTGCAATTATAATGAACACAGCTATTTTAGGATATTTTAAATACGCAAACTTTTTAGTGGATAATATCAATTCTATCTTCCATACCAATATTATTCTTGAAAAAATACCTTTACCAATTGGTATTTCATTTTTCACGTTCCATGCGATGAGTTATATTATCGATATTTATAAGAAAAAAGTCGATGCTCAACGAAATATCTTTGATTTGGCTTTATACTTTACTGTATTTCCACAATTAGTAGCAGGACCAATTGTTCGTTATAATACAATTTCTCACCAATTACACCAGCGAACTGTTGATGCCGAAAAATTCTCTGAAGGAGTTCGCCGTTTTATTATTGGTTTGGGGAAAAAAGTTTTAATTGCTAACCAATTAGGTGCTATAGCCGATGAGATTTTCGCAATGAATCCTTCTGATATGAGTGTATCATTAGCTTGGATGGGAGCCATTTCCTATACGCTACAAATTTACTTTGATTTTTCTGGATACAGTGACATGGCAATTGGATTAGGAAAGATGTTTGGATTTGATTTTCTAGAAAACTTTAATTATCCATATATCTCAAAATCCATTTCTGAATTTTGGCGTCGTTGGCATATTTCGCTCGGTTCTTGGTTCCGTGACTATGTCTATATTCCTCTTGGAGGAAATCGCGTTACAACTTGGAAAATTTATCGTAACCTCTTCATTGTATGGGGATTAACCGGGTTTTGGCATGGTGCCAGTTGGACCTTTATGATTTGGGGTATTTATTATGGAATTCTAATTGCACTTGAAAAAGCAGGACTTGAAAACCTACTTCAGAAATTATGGAGTCCTCTCCAACATATTTACGTTATGTTTTTAGTTATTATTGGATGGGTATTTTTCCGAGCAGATAATTTCAGTTATTGCCTTGAATTTTTAAAATCCATGTTCGGATTTAACGGTCCATTAACAGACATTAATAGTTATTTCTATGTAATGAATTATTGGGGAATTTTCCTATTAGCTATTATTACTGCAGCGCCCGTATTTCCATGGTTACAAAAAGTGTTATCAACAAAAAGATTTGCTGTTTTATCGCCAATTTATTATTTAAGTATTTTAGTCATTGTTTTAGTATTCCTAACAAATGCAACTTATAATCCATTTATTTATTTCCGTTTTTAAAGGAGGTTCACTATGAAAAAATTTCAAAACCTCACTTTAATAATGGGGTTTCTTACAGTTATTTTTGGAGTGGGTATTTGGACAGCAAAAGTTATCCTTATAGATAAAAAAACATTTTCTGAATTTGAGAACAGAAACTTAGCAATTAGACCTGCTGTAAATGCTTCCACTATAAAAACTGGCGAATTATTTAAAGGTATCGAAACACATTTTACAGATCATATTGGACCTAGAGATTTCTTTCTTGAAAGTTATATAAAGTTCCAATTGTCTATGAATCGAACATTCGTAAACAACATTCATGTTACAAACGATCAATTTATTTTTAATAGGCCTAATATGGAAAATCATTTAAACGATGTTGATGCTGGGGTTCATGAATTAAATACTTTGAAAAAAGATTTTCCTCAAACAGAATTCTATTTTTCTTTAGTTCCTAGTAAGCAAACAGCGTTACAATATAAGCTTCCCTCTTACCTAAATCTTGGGTACGAACAAATACTTAGGGATCACCTTGCTGAGAAATTGGCAGAAACTAAATTCCCTATTATTGATGTATTACCGATGTTTAAAGAAAGTTTTACTAACAAAGAACTAGAACGAATGTATTTAACTACAGACCATCATTGGAATATGGAAGGTGCCTTTTATGCATATGAGGATACGATGAATTTTATTAATTCTCATTCAAACAAATATAAAGGGCAACCAATAAAGAAAGATGACTACACCATTAACTGGGAAAAACCGAAAGGAAAGTTTGTTGGTAGCTGGAATAATCAATTGTACCGCTTAATTGATACTTCATCTGTACAAATTCCGTATGTCCATTATAATTCGGGTGAATCTTGGGACGACTACACAGTTTACTATGGTGCTATTAAAGATGATACCGCTAAGGAATCTATGGCTCAGTTTTACGGAAAAGAAAAAATAGTCCTGCTCCTGGATATGCTAATGTTTATCAAACGGATTTCCCTGAAATAAACATCATTAATGAAAAGGCAGACAACGATTTACACATTGTTATCTTAAAAGATTCGTATGCTGATGCTACATATCCTTTATTTGCGCGTAATTTTGCTAAAACAACTTTTATTGATCCTCGTTACACTCAAGGAAAAAGTGTGAAACAGCAAATAGAAGAACAAAATGCAGATATTGTATTGTTTATATACAACGACACCAACGTTTATGGTGATATGTATAAATTTCAAAATGTAAAATAAAAACTTATTTTCAACTATAATCAGTGGGATTTCAATCCCACTGATTATAGTCTCAATTTATATAGTAATATCGGGCTAACCTCAATCTAAAATCATTCAAATCATTATACGTTTCCAAATTCGCTAACATCCCTCGAATAACTGGAATCCTTGGATTTTGAACTCTCATTTCGGATTCTAAAACATCTAAAGTGACTAAAACCTCATCATTTTCTAATTGATCAGCTAATGTTCGTTTAAATACAATAATTTCACTTAGAAAATGTTCCTTCACCTGTTCCTTAATAAGCTCGGAACTACAAAGAAATTCTCCTAGTCTCTCTTCATGTAGGACAGGTTCCTCCGAAGATTCTAGAAGCCCCTCTACTAAATTGTCTATCCTTTTTAAAATAAAAGCTGAGACATAGGACAAATCAATTTCTGGTGCATTTAAAATAATTAATTCTAAATACCCACGGCATATCCCTTCCACCATAATTACTAGATCTAACAAGTATGGAATAACCTTTTCACCATAAATGGACAGTAAGCTATTCCGATAAAATGCATGAGACTCTAATTTCATCCTCATCATAAACTCTTCTACTTCTTTATTAAACGGAATTGCATTTTCTCTTGCATGCATAATAATAAATTCTTTATGTTTTTGCACATCAGTAAACTGACAATATAATTGTTTTTCAAATTTTTCACGTGGTAATAAAGATTCTTTTTCAATATCCAGCATTTTCTTCTGAATCTTGTCATAATAATATCGAAGTGTGGCCAATAATAACTCGTCTTTTGATTTGAAATATAAATAAAAAGCTCCTTTTGATATACCACATGCGGTTACGATTTCTTGTACTGACGTTGCATTTACACCCTTAGTTGCAAATAACCTCATAGCCATCTCTATAATTAAGCGCTCTTTTTCTTTCATATTCTCTCTCCTAAATTTAATCTCGCATCTTATGTAAATTCAAACTTGATTTTATTCCACATTAACTGAAAATAAAACTCCCCATATAAAATTTAATGGAGTAAATGGTTTATATAGAAGCCTTTCCATCTATAAAATTCGGTTAGTAAAAGCCAATGATCAGAAAAAGAATAGGAAACCGACTACTTACAGTTTGATTTTATTATACCATCTCTTTTCATTGACGACTGACCAATCGGTCAGTTATATTATGTATTAGACTGACCGATTGGTCAATATAATAAAAAGGGAGCGCAAACATGAACAAAATCATCAATTTCACGTTAAAAAATAAGTTCGCAGTTTGGCTACTAACCATTATTGTTACTATTGCGGGTATTTATTCTGGACTCAATATGAAGCTGGAGACAATTCCTGATATTACAACACCGATTGTAACAGTAACCACGGTTTATCCTGGTGCTACACCAGAAGAAGTAGCCGATAAAATTTCAAAACCAATGGAAGAGCAACTCCAAAATTTAAGCGGTGTAAACGTTGTTAGTTCATCATCTTATCAAAACGCATCTTCTATTCAGGTAGAATATGATTTTGATAAAAATATGGAAAAAGCCGAAACGGAAATTAAAGAATCGCTCGCAAACGTGAAACTGCCAGAAGGTGTGAAAGACCCGAAAGTCTCACGAGTAAACTTTAATGCCTTTCCTGTTATTTCATTAAGCGTAGCGAGTAAAAATGAATCTTTAGCTGCCTTAACAGAAAATGTAGAAAAAAATGTTGTTCCTGGATTAAAAGGACTTGATGGTGTCGCATCTGTTCAAATCGCAGGTCAACAAGTAGATGAAGTACAGCTTGTCTTCAAAAAAGATAAGATGAAAGAATTAGGTTTAAGTGAAGATACTGTAAAAAATATGATTAAAGGTTCGGACGTATCGTTACCACTTGGCTTATATACATTTAAAGATACGGAAAAATCAGTTGTTGTCGATGGTAACATTACAACAATTAAAGCATTAAAAGAATTAAAAATTCCAGCTATCCCTTCATCACCGAATGGTCAAGGTAGTCAAAACGCTGGTGCTGGAACACAAGCACCACAGATGAATCCGGCCGCTATGAATGGCATACCAACGGTTACATTAGAAGAGATTGCTGATATTAAAGAAGTTGGAAAAGCGGAATCCATTTCTCGAACGAATGGAAAAGAAGCAATCGGTATTCAAATTGTGAAGGCTGCTGATGCGAATACAGTTGATGTTGTAAATGCAGTTAAAGATAAAGTAAAAGACCTTGAGAAAAAATATAAAGACTTAGAGATTATTTCAACATTCGATCAAGGTGCGCCTATTGAAAAATCAGTCGAAACAATGCTTAGCAAAGCTATTTTCGGTGCTATCTTTGCGATTGTTATTATTATGTTGTTCCTGCGAAACATTCGAACAACACTAATCTCTGTCGTTTCTATACCACTTTCTTTATTAATTGCAGTTTTAGTAATAAAACAAATGGATATTACCCTTAACATTATGACACTTGGAGCAATGACAGTTGCTATTGGACGCGTTGTTGATGACTCAATTGTTGTTATTGAAAATATTTACCGACGTATGTCTTTATCAGAAGAGAAATTACGTGGGAAAGATTTAATTCGTGAAGCTACGAAAGAAATGTTTATCCCGATTATGTCTTCTACAATTGTGACAATCGCTGTATTCTTACCTCTTGGGCTTGTAAAGGGTATGATTGGTGAAATGTTCTTACCATTTGCTTTAACAATTGTTTTTGCCCTACTTGCTTCCTTACTTGTGGCAGTTACAATTGTGCCGATGCTAGCACATTCCTTATTTAAGAAGGAAAGCATGAGAGAAAAAGAAGTACATCATGAGGAAAAACCAAGCAAATTAGCAAACGGCTATAAACGTATACTTGAATGGGCGTTAAACCATAAAATTATTACATCAAGTATCACAGTCCTCCTATTAGTAGGCAGCCTTGCACTTGTACCAATCATCGGTGTCAGCTTCTTACCATCTGAAGAAGAAAAAATGATTATCGCAACGTACAAACCTGAGCCAGGTCAAACGTTAGACGACGTTGAAAAAATTGCAACGAAAGCTGAAAAGCATTTCCAAGATAAAAAAGACGTCAAAACGATTCAATTCTCATTAGGCGGCGAAAACCCAATGAGCCCTGGTCAAACAAATCAAGCGATGTTCTTCGTTCAATATGATAACGATACGAAAAACTTTGAAAAAGAGAAAGAACAAGTCGTTAAAGATTTACAAAAGATGTCTGGAAAAGGTGAATGGAAAAACCAAGATTTCGGAGCAGGTGGCGGTAGTAACGAAATTAAGCTATACGTTTATGGAGATAGCTCTGAAGAAATTAAGCCTGTCGTGAAAGACATTCAAAATATCATGAAGAAAAATAAAGATTTAAAAGACATAGACTCTAGTGTTGCAAAAACATATGCAGAATATACTTTAGTCGCTGATCAAGAAAAGTTAAGTAAAATGGGGCTAACTGCTGCTCAAATTGGAATGGGACTTTCTAATCAACATGACCGCCCTGTTCTTACAACAATTAAAAAAGATGATAAAGATATAAATGTATATGTAGAAACTGAAAAACAAAACTATGAAACGATCGATGACTTAACAAATCGTAAAATTACAACACCACTTGGTAATGAAGTTGCTGTTAAAGATGTTATGACTGTAAAAGAAGGTGAAACTTCTAACACAGTAACACATCGTGATGGCCGTGTTTATGCGGAAGTTAGTGCAAAACTAACATCTGATGACGTTTCAAAAGCATCTGCCGCTGTTCAAAAAGAAGTAGATAAAATGGATCTTCCTTCTGGTATAGATGTTTCTATGGGTGGTGTTACACAAGATATTCAAGAATCATTCAAGCAACTTGGCTTAGCGATGTTAGCTGCGATTGCCATTGTATACTTCGTTCTTGTTGTTACATTTGGCGGTGCCCTTGCACCATTCGCAATTTTATTCTCGCTACCATTCACAATCATTGGTGCACTCGTTGCCTTATTAATTTCTGGCGAAACGTTAAGCGTATCTGCGATGATTGGGGCTCTTATGCTAATTGGTATCGTTGTAACGAACGCAATCGTGCTCATTGACCGTGTTATTCATAAAGAAAATGACGGCCTATCAACACGTGAAGCATTATTAGAAGCTGGTACAACACGCCTGCGTCCTATCTTAATGACTGCAATTGCAACAATCGGGGCTCTTATCCCGCTTGCATTAGGATTTGAAGGTAGCGGCTTAATTTCTAAAGGACTTGGCGTAACAGTAATTGGTGGATTAACAAGTTCAACATTATTAACACTTCTTATTGTTCCAATCGTTTATGAAGCATTAAGCAAATTTAAAAAGAAAAAAGTAAAATAAAAAAATAACCTCGCTGACTGCGAGGTTATTTTTTATTCCCAAACAAGATTAGGAAATCACCATATCCTTCTTTTTCTAAATCTTCTTTTTGAATAAAGCGTAGCGCTGCCGAATTAATACAATAACGAAGGCCGTTTTGTCCCGGGCCGTCTGAAAATACATGCCCAAGATGTGAATCTCCTTCTTTACTTCTCACTTCCGTACGCGTCATATTATGGCTAACATCCATTTTTTCTTTCACACTAGCTGACATAACTGGTTTCGTAAAACTCGGCCATCCACAGCCGCTATCGAACTTATCGAAAGAAGTAAATAATGGTTCCCCCGAAACAATATCTACATAAAGCCCTTCTTCTTTATGATTCCAATACTCATTTTGAAAAGGCGGTTCTGTCCCATTTTCCTGTGTTACATAAAACTGCATCTCGTTTAATCTTTCTTTTAAATGAGCATTATTCTTTGGCCAATGTTGTTTAATAAAAGCATCTCGACCTGAGCCTTTACGATATAACTCATAGCGAAATGTATTCTTCTTATAATATCCTTGGTGATATTCTTCAGCTGGATAAAACGTAGCAGCTGGCAATATTTTTGTCGCAATTGGCTTCGAAAAATGCCCACTTTTCTCGAGCTCTTCTTTTGAAGCCTCTGCCTTTTTATGTTGTTCTTCATTATGATAAAAAATCACCGTTTCATAAGACTGCCCGCGGTCGTGGAATTGTCCCCCTATATCAGTCGGGTCAATTTGTCTCCAATATATATTTAACAACTCTTCATACGGCATTTTATTTGCATCAAATGTAATTTGTACTGCTTCATAATGCCCAGTTGTTTCCGAGCACACTTCTTTATACGTTGGATCCTCTTTATGGCCACCTGTATAGCCTGAAACAACCTGTATAATCCCTTCCATCTCTTCAAATGGCGAAACCATACACCAGAAACACCCTCCGGCAAACGTAGCTAACTCTATCTTTTCATTTACAGCCATTATTTCACCCCTATTCTATCTTCTCCTTACAGTATGGCATAAGGAACGTCATGTTATAAAAGAAAAAGCATCGAACATCGATGCTTTTTCTTTACTTCACTTTATTTTTTTCAACGTCCTTCTCCATTTCATCACTTGTCACATCTAAGACATCTAATAAGAAAATGAAGATTGGAATACCGATAATAAGTCCCCACACACCTAAGAAATGCTCAGAGAAAATTAATACCATAAATGTGTAGAAGATTGGTAAGTTTGTTTTTTGAGACATAAACTTCGGATTTAATACATAGCTCTCAAGTGCATGAATTACTGTTACGATAACTACAATATAAACGACATACATAATACCGCCAATATTGTAAGCAATCATACAGAGTGGGAATAACGAGATAATAACACCCGCCACTGGAATTAAACCAAGCAAGAAAATCATTAACGCTAAACCTAGTAATTGCGGGAATCCTAATATCCATAATGCAATAACAGATAAAACACAGTTAACAATTGCAATTAAAAATTGTGCTTCGATTACTTTTCCAAATGAGCGTGCAAATTTCTTTCCGAAATACTCTATTTCGTTATAGAAAATTGCAAGTCGGCTTTCTTTAAATTTCGAAGTAAAAGCAACGATACGTGCTTTTTCAAGTAAGAAAAATAAACTTAAAATTACAGAAAGTAAAACTTGAAGGCCAAATTTCCCAACATTCGTAATAGATTTATACAAAATGTCTACGCCTTGCCCCACATATTTAGAAAGCTCCATATGATTAACAGCATTAACTGCATACTTAATTAATTCACTATCAGGTGGATTTCTTAAAAATACATTAAATTGATAAATCAATTGTGAAATTTGTATTGTTAATACCGGTAAGTATTTAAATAGCGTAATGGCAATTCCTGCCACTAACATTACATATAAAAGCGCTATAATAATTTTTCGATTAATTGGCATGAAATGATCTAATTTACGAGAAATAAACTTTTGGAATCGATCCATTAAATACGTCAACATAAACGTAATTAAAATTAAATTTAACATACTTTGCATCCCATACAATATGAGAGCAAGTAATACTAATACGATTAACCTCTGAAATCCTTTGCTTTGAAACAGGTTTTTTATTTGCATAATCGACGAGTACTCTCTCCTGTCCTATAAAGTAAAACGTTAACAAGTAGATCTCTCTCTATTTTCTACTTATAATTATCCTTTAATATTAAAGCCATTGCGAGCAATTTATATTCAACCCTAACCACCCGTTAATTGTGCTATATATTATGTTACTTCTTATTTTACAATACAATGACCTATTTCAGAACGCATTATACGTAGTATTAATGAAGATTTAAGGAAACTTTTATCCTTCAATAGGTCTTACCACTACTGTAACATAAAAAGCAAGCTATCAGTAGAAATCCGTCCTACAAATAACTTGCTTTTATATTTTTTTTAGTAAGTTTTATCATCCAATAAACGGCATGAACATTGGAATAACCACCACTGTTACGACACCAACCACTGTCACAGCGATACTGGCCATAGCTGCTTCTACTTCACCCATTTCGATACCTACTGCAACCCCTAACGCATGTCCTGCTGTTCCAAGCGCTAAACCTTTAGCAATCGGATGTTTAACTCTAAATGTTTTTAAGAATAAAGCTCCTAATGCGTATACGATAACAGCATTAAAGATAACTGCAAATGATGTAATTGCTGGAATACCACCGATACTTTCAGAGATTGGTAATGCAATTGCTGTTGTTGCTGCCTGCGGTAACATTGAGTTCATTACAGCTGTATCTAGACCAATTGCTTTTGCGACAATGAACACAACAACCACTGAACAAATAGATCCAACCACAATAGCCGATAAAATTTGCCACCAATATTTTTTTAACTTATCAACTTGTTTATATAATGGAATTGCAAACGCGATTGTTGCTGGTTCTAAGAAGAAGCTAATCATTTTTCCGCCAGTATTATATTCTTCAAAAGTAAAGTTACCTACTTTTAGAAAGACAATCCCTAATACCATCGCTACGAATAATGGTGTGAATAAGAAGAATCCTTTTGAATGCTTAAATAATAATGTTCCGATTCCGTATGCGATTAATGAAACGACGATTCCGAAATATGGAGTCATTGTGCTTGCCATGTTCATTCCCTCCTAACAATATATACTAAATTGGTTACGCAACTTTTCCGTGCTTGCGTCCTTTATCTACTACTTTCAATTCTTTCGTATCTTCTATTTCTTTATCGTCTTTTCCTAAAATAAATTGTGCAAATAATCCTGTTACAGCGAGTAAAATAATTGTTGCGACAACAATTACAGTTAAAATTTGTACAAAATATTGTCCCATTACACCGAGAGAATTAATAACCGAAATACCTGATGGAACGAAAAGGAATCCGATAATACCTGTTAAGGCCGTTCCGAATGATTCAACTTGTTCCAATTTAATAACTTTTAAACATAATAGGCTAAATAAAATAACTAATCCGATCACCGATGAAGGCATCGGAATTGGTAAATGTGTTGCAATAATATTAGAAACTAACATAATAGCTGAAAATATGAATGCTTGTGATAAGAAACTATATACTTTTTTCGTACTCATTTTGGCCACCTCTTTCGATTTGGTACCTTTATTGTATAAGATAAAAATAAAACTGTAAGCGTTTACACAATAGAACGTCAAATATACAAAATTAGTTACAAAAATAGGCAGACGAAATACAAAAGCTGCTTCTTAAATACGAAGCAGCTTTTTAAGTTCTTTTGCATATGTACGGCTAACCGGGACTTTGGATCCCTCTTTCATAATTAAGTTATAAGTCGAATTAAACCACGGCTGTATCTCAGAAATATGATTAATATTAGCAACGAAACTACGATGAACACGCATAAAAATTGTTTGTGGTAATTTCTTTTCCAAAATGACAAGCGTATCATGTGTTACATATGTTTCTTTCATTGTTTTTACAGTTACTTTCCCATCTACAAGCCCTACATAAATAATATCTTCAATGTTAACAAGTACAATTGATTCCTCAATTGGTAATGCTAATTTATGCATCTCGGCCGTTACATCTACACTCTTTACATCTTGCTTTGTTTCTAACTTTGTTTGCTTTTGTTTTTTATATTTCTTTAATGTCTGTACGATACGTTCTTCATCAAATGGCTTTAAAATGTAATCTAACGCATCTACTTCAAATGCTTGCAATGCATATTGATCATAGGCAGTAGCAAACACAATTGAAGGTGGGTTTTTCATTTTCTTTAATATATTTGCGATTTCAAATCCATTATCATCAGATAATTGAATATCTAGAAAAACAATATCCGGTTTGTTTTTCATTAATTCTTCTAATGCATCCTCTACACAATCCGCCTCACCAATTATCTCTACTTCTTTTGTTTTCTCTAATAAATATTTCAATTCATCCCGTGCTAACATTTCATCATCAACTACTAATACTTTTAACACTCCGTTTTTCCTCCTCTACTTTTTTCGGAATCACAAAGAGGATCTTTGTCCCTTGCTCTAATTCACTTTCAATTTGAAGCATTGTCTCTTTCCCAAATAACCCGATAAGTCGTTCATTAATATTATATAAGGCTGTTCCCGTCCCTTTCTTTGATGGAACTACCATTTTTCCTAATTGCTCTAGACGTTCACTCTCAATCCCTTGTCCATTATCCTTTACTTCAAAGTGAACCATCCCTTCTTTTTCAAACACATGTACCTCGACTTGGCACACTGGCTGCTTTTTCGGAAAAGCATGGCGCAATGCATTTTCAACTAATAGCTGAAGCACAAATGGTGGAACTAAAGTCACCTTTAGTGCCTCTTCAATGTACATCTTCACTTCATACTTATTCGGAAACCTCGCTTGCTCTAACGATAAATATGCATGTACATGATTCAACTCTTGTTCTAATGGAATAAGTAATTGTCGTGCCCCTTGCAAATTACAACGAAAATAAACGCTAAGCTGCAATAATAATTTCCTCGCTTTTTCTACATCTGTTCGGCATAAAGCCGATACGGTATTAATTGCATTAAATAAAAAATGCGGATTGATTTGTGCTTGCAACGCTTTTATTTCGGCATCTTGCAATAACTTACTTTGTAACTCAGCTTCACCTAACTCAAGCTGTGTGGAGAATATTTTCGCTAGCCCTTCCGCTAACTCTTCTTCAACACGACTTAATTGATTAGGGTTTTTAAAATAAAGTTTTAATGTTCCTATCGTATTTCCATGTGAAGTTAATGGAATAACAACTGCCGCTTGTAATGGACACCCTTCATGTTGACAATTAATAATCTCACGTGATTTTGCCTTCATTATTTTCCCTGTTTTTAATACTTCTTTTGATAAACCTGTTATTAAACTGTGTGAAGGAATATGATGATCTGATGCTAATCCAACGTGAGCTAAGATTTCCTCTGTATCTGTTAAGGATACCGCATCTGTTCCCGTAAAGCGGTGAATAATTTGTGCCACATGTTTACAAGACTCTTCTGTTAACCCTTGGCGGAAATATGGTAACGTCTTATCAGCAATTCGTAATACTTTATGCGTTTGCAAAGCTTTTGCGTTTTCTTCTTGTCGTAAAATAGCTAGTATCATCGAAAGTAAAATGAAACTGCCAAAACTATTTACAAGAATCATCGGTAGCGCAATTGTTTTCACAACACTAAGTCCATCTTCTATAATTAATAGAATCATAAGCATTTCTAAAGTAACGATAAAAACACTTAAAATCGCAGAAAATTTAGGAGTAATAGTACGGTTATATTTTTTGAAAATGTATCCAATATAACCTGTTATAATCCCAGCCAAAATTGATGAAATTGCACAACTTACTGCCGTCGTCCCGCCAAGCATATAACGATGAATACCCGCAATAGAACCTACTCCAATTCCGACGATAGGACCGCCAAGCAATCCACTAATTCCAACACCCATGATTCGTGTATTCGCAATTGTGCTGGATGATGAAACACCTTGTAACCAATTTTCATTCATAATAGTATTTCCTGCTATTTCAATCCCTGTGTAATTGCTTACAATTGTAAACACTGAAAAAATACAAATAAGCTTAAACTTATCTACATATCCGTCCTGCTTATGAAGAAGACGCCGGAACGTTTTAATATGAGAGAGTAAAAATCCTAAAATAACAATAAGTCCGACGCGTTCAATCATCATAAGTACTAAATTTAGCATCTGTGATTCATTCCTTTTTATATTAGTTAGTTTTATTATGGGAAAATAATGAAGCGTGCGTCAAGGAGAATGAAATGTTTTTTGAAATATTTTACACATAACTATCCCCTCTTTATTTGACAATCTAACAGAAGAGTGCTAAAAATAAAGTAATATAATACAGTCCTTTAACCCAACCCCGTGAGGTTGAGAAGGAAGTCGGAATATACTATACGTATGGTCTTTTTTAGGGATACGTATGCTTTTTTGGCCTTCTCATCATATCAGGTGAGAAGGCCTTTTGTTATTCTTCCATAGCGACTGTAGAAGAAAATAAGGAGGAGTAATGATGAACGTCACTACTGATGTACAATCAACAACAGAGGAGACGAAAGAGAAAAGATATAAAACATTGTTTGGTTCTGCGCTAGGATATGCAGCAGAAGGTTTAGACATGTTGCTCTTATCTTTCGTACTCGTCTACATTTTAAAAGAATTTCATTTAAGCCCTGTTGAAGGTGGAGACTTAACATTAGCTACCACAATAGGAATGCTAATCGGGTCTTATTTATTTGGATTTATTGCTGATTTATTTGGGCGTATCCGTACGATGGCCTTCACAATCTTACTATTCTCACTAGCAACAGCACTTATTTATTTCGCAACAGATTATTGGCAATTATTAATTCTTCGCTTTTTAGTTGGAATGGGAGTTGGTGGTGAATTCGGGATTGGGATGGCCATCGTAACTGAAACATGGTCTAAAGAAATGCGCGCTAAGGCGACATCCGTTGTTGCACTTGGATGGCAATTTGGCGTACTAGTCGCTTCACTCCTTCCGGCATTTATCGTCCCGCATTTCGGATGGAGAGCTGTTTTCTTATTTGGACTCATTCCCGCTCTACTAGCTGTTTACGTCCGCAAAAGTTTAAGTGAACCGAAAATATGGGAACAAAAACAACGATACAAAAAAGAATTGTTACAAAAAGAAGCTAAAGGTAATTTAACAACTACTGAGGCAGAACAACTAAAGCAAATGAAAAAGTTCCCACTTCGAAAGTTATTTGCCAATAAAAAAGTAACGATAACAACAATTGGTCTTATTATTATGTCATTCATCCAGAACTTCGGATATTATGGAATTTTCACATGGATGCCAACTATTTTAGCGAATAAATATAACTACACATTAGCAAAAGCGAGCGGCTGGATGTTCATCTCTACGATCGGCATGCTAATTGGAATTGCGACTTTTGGTATTCTAGCCGATAAAATTGGTCGACGTAAAACTTTTACAATCTATTATGTCGGTGGTACTATATACTGTCTCATTTACTTCTTCTTATTCACAGACTCAACATCATTGTTATGGGGAAGTGCATTGCTTGGATTCTTTGCCAATGGCATGATGGGGGGATTCGGAGCAATTTTAGCTGAAAACTATCCTGCTGAAGCTCGCTCGACAGCAGAGAACTTTATTTTCGGTACAGGACGTGGGTTAGCTGGATTTGGACCTGTTATTATCGGCTTACTTGCTGCAGGTGGTAATTTAATGGGAGCATTATCTCTCATCTTCATTATCTATCCAATCGGTTTAGTTACAATGCTATTATGTGTCCCAGAGACGAAAGATAAAGTATTAGAATAGATTGAAACTATACGAAATGTTTATCCAAATACTGTCCCCTCAGGAAAAGTATTTGGATAAATAGCAAAGAGGAAGCATCTCAAATGAAATGCTTCCTCTTCTTATATAAATACAATTATTTATTTTGATTTACTAGCTTTTTGGAACAAGAAGCTAGTTTTATCTTCTTCTTTTACAATACCTTGTTTTAACGCTAATTCCCCTGCGACTTTAGGCGCTAGCCATAGCATTGGGAATAACAGAATAGATACTGGAACAGCCGTCACTACAATGAAGGATTGTAAGGCGTTAATACTCCCCTCACCCATATATAAAAGAATCGCCGCAACTGCGCCCATAATAAGCGACCAAAAAACTCGCAAACTAATTCTAGGATCTCCATCTCCAGTCACTGCCATTGAAATCGAATAAGCCATTGAATCTCCTGTTGTCACTACAAATAAAATTGTTAATAAAAGAAATGCAGGTCCAATAATATTAGATAGTGGCAGTTGCTCTGTGATTGCAATCATAGCCGCTGGCATACCAGATTCACTTAATGCGGTCGAGATAGAACCAGGATTCATTAACTCATAAAACACACCTGATCCCCCTAGTATAGTAAACCAAAACGTTGTAATAATAGGTGCAATAATTCCAATTGCAACGATGATTTCTCGGATTGTTCTTCCTCTTGAAATTCGGCTCACTAAAATTGCCATCATCGGTCCATATCCAATAAACCATCCCCAGAAAAAGATTGTCCACGATCCTAACCAAGCTGTATCACCACGATATGTGCTCATTGGAATAAATTCATTTATATAAAATCCAAACGAAGAAACAAATGAATCGATAATAAATCCACCTGGTCCAAATAGTAATACAAATACCATTAATAGAACTGCTAACCTAACATTTAAATTACTTATAATTTGAATCCCTTTATCAATTCCTGTTACCGCAGATATAGTAGAAACAGCTACTACACAAACAATAATGGCTAATTGAGTAGTAAACACATCAGGAATGTTAAACAATGCTTGTAACCCATAACTTGCTTGCAAGCCTAAAAATCCGATTGGACCAATCGTCCCTGCAGCTACCGCAATAATGGCAAATACATCGATCATTGTTCCAAGCCAACTCTTTCGCAATTTCTCTCCAAAAATAGGATATAAAAGCGTTCGAGGTTTTAAAGGCATATCTTTATGATAATGCCCGTACATCATAACTACCGCACTAATTGTACCTAAAATCGTCCAAGCCAGGAAACCCCAGTGCATATAACTTTGTGCTAAAGCCGGCATTACCGCTTCTTTCGTTCCAGCAGTTATACCTTCATGTATTGGTGGCACCGTCATCAAATGGTACATCGGCTCTGCGGCTGCCCAAAAAACGCCACCTCCAGCAAGTAATGTAGACATAATAATAGCGAGCCATTTTGTCGTACTAATCTCAGGTTTTTCTAGCCCCCCAAGTTTAACTCTCCCATATTTTGAAAACGCCATACACATTGCAACAATAAATGTACCAATTAATAAAACCTGCCAAAAGGCACCAAAATATTTAATTGAAGCTGCAAAACTGCTATTAATGGCTCCCTCTACGTAACTTTTATTTAAAATAACTGCAATTACAAATAATAAAAGTGAGCCACCACTAATAAGAAATACAGGCCAATCCGTTTTTCGACTCTTCATCCTCATTTACACTTCCTCCTTCCTCAGCAATCTAAAAAAACAACTTTATTATGTTTTCTTGTTTACACCCAAAACACAATGATTATATAAGTATAATAATTCATCAATTTCCTACACACTTATGTTGTCCCTAAAAATATGCTAAATCCCTTATTTAAAAGAAAATTTCTATTCCTATTACATAAAAAAGCAAAACAAAAGACCTTATATTTCTATAAGGTCTTCGAAACAGAAATTTGATTATAACATAAGGAACTCCTTGGTTCAAAAAGCCCTTTCCAAAAATAGCCGATAGTAAAGGCTTCCATTTGCTACGTAACAGTAATTAAAAAAAATTATATTTTGCAGAAAAAAAACTATACTAGCTATTATTTATGAAAGAAATTCGGCTTCAAAATTTCATTTGGATACGGTTTATGATAAATATGAGTGGTAGCTGGCGACAACGGTGGAATGAGCCACACCCAATTACCTGTTACAACCCGTCCACATGCCGCTTCCTGCTTCTCAAATTGTTGAAATTGTTGTGCAGCTGTATGGTGATCTACAATACTAACTCCTTGTTTTTTAAAAGAATGTAAAACAGCCACGTTTAATTCAATTAGCGCCTTGTCTTTCCATAACGTACCGTTTCTCGATGTATCGAGCTTCATCATCTCCGCAACAGCCGGAAGTAAATTATAGCGATCATGATCCGCTAAGTTACGAGCCCCAATCTCCGTTCCCATATACCATCCATTGAACGGGGCTGCCGTATAAGAAATACCGCCAATTTCTAAGCACATATCTGAAATCATTGGAACCCCATACCATTTTGCTCCAAGTGACGAAATCGGGTATTCTGGGTGTTCAATTGGCACTTCTTTTACTTCTTCTCTCGGAATTTCTTTATATATAGGTGCCTTCCCGTTTATAGAAAACACAAGTGGCAATACATCGAAATTCGTACCTTCTCCTTGCCAGCCAAGTTCCTGACAAAAATCTGTAAACGCAGTGGAATGAGAGTCACCAATCACTCCCATTTCTGTTTTATATCCTGCATACCGAATCAATTGGTGATTATAAATTCGTATATTATTTTCTTCACCTTGATATTGCTTAAAAATTGTAATTGTCGGTTTAACTTTCCCATCGTTCGTTGCATATTTAATATGATGAATTAATGCATTGTATACACCTTCCTCATCATTTACCTCACGTGCATCTAATATGTGCATCTTACTCCAAAATAGTCTTCCGATACATCGATTACTATTGCGCCATGCCATTCGTGATCCATGAACAAGTTCTTCAAATGTATGCTCATACGTCCCCGTCTTCTCTATCTCAACTTGAATTTCTTTTATTCTCTCTTCTATGAATTGTTCTTTATTAAGCTCTTTATAGCAAACCGTAATAAAATGACTCGCTTCCTCTATTAATTGTTTCGTTTTACTCATAAACGATCTCCTTCTATTTCAACAAAACGTTACTACTTTACAGTATAAGCAAAAAGAATAAGAGTCACAAATGAAATTCGAAGTGTTACTTTTATTGTAATATTTTTCAGAAAATTAAAGAGATTACTATTGACTTGTATAAAAAATAGGTGTATTTTTGACTCAGGTAAATTATTTTTACCTAGACCAACTTTTTAATAAGAAAGGAGGGAATGTTATGTCTTCATTTCAATTGCCAAAGCTTTCATATGACTATGATGAACTAGAGCCATATATCGATAGCAACACGCTTTCTATTCATCATGGAAAGCACCATGCGACATACGTAAATAACTTGAATGCCGCTTTAGAAAACTATACGGAATTACATAATAACTCTTTAGAAGAGTTACTATGTAATTTAGAAACTTTACCAAAAGAAATTGTTACAGCTGTCAGAAATAACGGTGGTGGACATTATTGTCATAGTCTTTTTTGGGAATTAATGAGCCCGCGAGGTGGCGGTGAGCCTAATGGAGACGTTGCAAAAGTAATTGATTATTATTTCAATACCTTTGACAACTTAAAAGATCAACTTTCCAAAGCAGCTATTAGTCGTTTTGGAAGTGGCTATGGATGGCTTGTTCTTGACGGTGAGGAACTTTCCGTTATGAGTACACCCAATCAAGATACACCTTTGCAAGAAGGTAAAATTCCATTACTCGTCATCGATGTATGGGAACACGCCTATTATTTAAAGTATCAAAATCGGCGTCCAGAATTTGTTACCAACTGGTGGCATACGGTGAACTGGGACCTGGTAAATGAAAAGTATTTACAAGCAATTCAATCACAAACACATTAGTCGTGCGTATAAGGTAAATTTGGTAATGTAAAATTAGTATTGTCGAAATCCTCCAGAATCCCCCGGATTGCCACCGGGGGATTTATGATTATTTCATTGTATTTATGTAATAACGTAAAACTTTTTCCGTCTCTAATTTCAACTCTCGGAACGGGAATCCTAATTCACGAGCCTTTCCATTATGTAACGTACAATTAATCACTCCATTATAAGGAGCTATATTATCTCCTACTTCTTGAATGAGCGCTTTTCTCCCGGTATTCTCTTCTATGAAACGAATAACTTCTCTGGTAGAAACCACCCCGTTACTACAAGCATTAATTGGCCCTTCTATGTTTCCCATCCCGCACCAAGCTAAAAACTGTCCTGCTTCCTTTTCATGTATAAATGACAACTCTCCATCTACATGATCCACAACGATAGACTCTTGTTTCACAACATGTTCAACGTAAAATTGTAATCTTTTCGTATAATCGTTTTCTCCAATAACAACTGGAAAACGCACTGCGACAACTGGAAATGTTGCATGTTGAAATAAAACTGCTTCGGCTAATCGCTTACCTTCACTATAATTGAAATCATTCCTACCTCCATACGTAATTGTATACTCGTACGGATTGAAGTTTTCTTCTAACAGGCCTAGCGCAGGCTCATAGACAGCCATTGAAGATGTCATAATGTATTTCTTCGTTTTTCCTTTTAGCACTTCACATATTATCTTCGCTGCATTCGAGCTATAGCATAAATTATCGTATACGATATCATAACTTTTACCTTCAAAACGCTCTTCTAGTAGCCTCTCATCTTCTCTATCTACAATCAGTCTTTTTACTGCACCTTCAAAGGAATCTTCAGTAACTCCCCTCGTCGCAATCGTTACATCATGTCCAGCTTGCAACAGTACTTCTACTAAATGTTTACCAAAAAATCTTGTTCCCCCTAGCACCAATACTTTTTTCACCTTCATCATCCCCGTTTTCAAAAATTGTAAAATACTACCTCTATTATTATAAACGCTAAAATAAAAAAACATGGAATCAGTTTAACGATTCCATGTTTTTTCTACACACGATACATTAACGTACTCGATATTTAAAAATACAATAGCAGCAATATAAAATAGAAATTACTGATACATAAACCCATAGTTCATATATGAATCCCTCGCCCCATACTCCCATAAAATAAAAGAGTGAAGGCAACGTCAATGTTACCCATGATTGTACAAAGGCAATTCTGCCAAGATATTGATTGATATTCTTTTTTTGTGCATTTAATACAAAGAATAAATACCAAAGTAATGCCCACATAAACCATGTTAACGCATTAACAACATCGTGGAATTGAACAAATGAAACAATCATATAGAATAAAGCAATAATTGCTACCCAAATACAGAACCAGCCTAGTCCACTACTATCCATTCCTTTAATAAAAGTAACGCCTACATATAAATAAGTTAAACCAAATAAAAAAGTAGCCGCATATGAATATACCGTCCAATTACTTTGATCAGAAATCATAATCAAATAGAACGGAATGATAATTTGTAATGCCCCCACAAATAAATTAAAGACACCTGCACTTTTCATCTCTACTTTGCCTAATATGACAAGACTATTTAAAAATAAAGCTGCACCTGAAAGTAATAATCCTACGTAACCCATATATATTCGTGTGAAAATCTTTCCCTTTCACACTTTTAACCTCCCCACAATATAAAGTGATACTTTATCCCGCATTAACGAGCAGTAAAACTCCCACCTCAAAATTCAGCTGGAGCAAAGAAGTTAAGTGGGAGATCAACTGCCCGTAAAGCCCGATTGGTGAAGGCTAATAATCAGTGGGGATGAACAACCCCCACCCACTGATTAAAGTTTCACTTTATTATTTTTCTTCCTATTTAAAACTACATACATAATTTTTAATCTGAATAAGTCAGACTTCCTACCTTAAAAAATAACAAATTTAAAACGCTTTCAATAATAAATAACCCTATCAAAACATGAAATAGGATTCCTTGATTATAAACGTACTCTAACAATGATACAAGTGTTGGAATACTTTTCAATACTACGTTTTGAATTTCTATAAAAAATTAGTAGAATGATACATTTTCCCTATCTCATTCTATTAATTATTTGCATAGAATATCGTACACTCATATTAATTTAGAAAGGTTTGATATTTATGCCTCTTCATTATCCAAATCATTTTGTTTTTCACTCCACAGGTGTATTAACAAGAGAGCCTGCAACTGTTTCAGCAGTAGTAAACATTGTAAATTTAGATGCATATTACACACACCATGTAACTATAGAGGTTTGGGATTGGTCTAACTATTCTAATCCTGTAAAATTACCTGTACTACTTGGTGAAAATACGGAAGTAGCATTCCCATATATTTTACAAGGCAACCACTTAGCAGTTTTTTATGCTGATTTAGATGACTCTATTGATTTGTATGAAATCCGTATTTCTTATCCTGGCCACTCCAATATTGTTGCAAATTGTTTTGGGCGAAGTATCCCGCCATATACAAGCCAAGAAGGTAATACAGTATACCATAAACAACTCGTTCGAATTCATTAAATCTCCCCTATTATGTGAAAGGGGCTGGTCAGTAATACATTTATCTTTATAAGATAATCGTATTACTGACCTAAAGCGTGATAGTCAATCTTGATAGTTTCTCATTTTGAAAACTTGCTATTTATCATAAATATCATTCGGATTTATTGTAGGAACAAATCCATTTGTAGAACTATATTTTTTAGATACATTATCTGGGGTCACGGTAAACGTTACAATTTTATTGCTTTGTTGTTTAAAATAACGCATCCAATTTTGACTCCATTCATCTTTCGCAATAACTTGTTTATTGAAGTCTTCCCACAATACACCATGTATAAAATTCAAGGATGTATTTTTGATTGTGTCAAATCCCCAATTCTGTATAAGAAGCAGGTTGGAATCAACACTTTTAATTTCTTTTAATAAATTTACATATGCTTCTCGAAATTTCCCTTGTGTAGACGGCTGATCATAAAAATAGTCATCAATATCACCAGCTGTATCTAAAAACACCCCATCTATTCCTTTTCCAATAATTTGCTGTTTTACTTTGTTAACAACAATACCTCTGTAATGATCATCAGCCCTGTTCTTTTTTGCAAACCTGTTATTAAGTCTTCTTCTACTTCCATTTGGATTTAATGGTTACGGTATTAGTTTTGCACTCGGATCTTCTATTACATTCTTATATGCTATTTCTAGACTCTTTACTTACATTAAAGATATTGATTACTATACGTTTTGTCAGTCAAATACTCCTATAAAAAGGCGAACTTTCTTTACTAAATTTGCTAATAAACTTAATGGAAATAAATAAATAAAAATGACCTTTTGCTCCCGCAAAAGGTCATTTTTTTATCTGTTTATTAAACTTCTAGATAGCCATTTTTGTTATTTGATTGCCATCTCCAAGAGTCTGCACACATCTCTTCTAATCCGCGTTTTGCTTCCCATCCTAATTCACGCTTCGCTTTCGATGCATCTGCAAAACATACTGCCACATCACCAGGACGACGTTCCGTAATTTTATAAGGAACTTCCTTGCCTGAAACTTTTTCAAATGCTTCAACCATTTCTAATACACTATAACCAGTACCTGTACCGAGATTGTATGCATCTATCCCAGTAGTGCCAAGTACCTTTTCAAGCGCCTTTACATGGCCATTTGCTAAGTCTACAACATGAATATAATCACGGACACCCGTGCCATCTTTTGTTGGATAGTCATTTCCAAATACACTTAATTCCTTTAACTTCCCTACTGCTACTTGTGTTACATATGGCATTAAGTTATTTGGAATTCCGTTTGGATCTTCTCCAATACGTCCACTTTCATGTGCACCAAATGGGTTGAAATAACGAAGTAATGTGATACTCCATTCTGCATCCGCAAATGCTACGTCACGCATAATTTGTTCAATCATTAATTTCGTTTGACCATATGGATTTGTTGCACTTAATGGAAACTCCTCCGTAATTGGTGATGTTTCTGGAATACCATACACTGTTGCAGACGAACTGAAGATCATCTTCTTCACATCATGCTTCTGCATCACTTCACATAGCACTAATGTGCTTGTAATGTTGTTATGATAATACGTTAACGGAATTTCTACTGATTCCCCTACAGCCTTAAAGCCTGCAAAGTGAATAACAGCTTCAATTGTATTTTCTTCAAAAATCGTATCAAGTGCTTCTCGATTTAAAATATCTTCTTTATAAAATTTAAACTGTTTTCCTGTTATCTCTGTCACTCGATTTATAGACTCTACTGAGCTATTCGAAAGATTATCTACTACTATAATTTCGTAACCGTTTTTTAGTAATTCTACGCATGTATGACTACCAATATATCCTGCTCCACCTGTTACAAGTATTGCCATAATTATAGTCCTCCATATTTCATTCATTATAAACTTCTCAAAGTATATCACATATTTCTTATCATATGTTTATTATGCGAACACAGAAACTTACATTTTATCCCATGATTTTTTGTACAATACACGATTCAAATCAGGTAATAAAAAAAACGCCACATAACAGACATCGCGTGGCGTTTTTTGATTAAATTACGTAACAATATACACTTAGAAAATGTGCAAGACTACCTAACAATACAAAAACATGAAAAATTTCATGGTGTCCCATATATTTAAACTCCAACCATTTTGGCTTCGCACCGTAAATAAACCCACCAATTGTATAAAAAATGCCTCCAAGTACTAAGAAAATAATACCTCCTGTACTTAGATTCTCAGCTAGCGGTGCAAAGAATAGAACAATTAGCCAACCCATCAGAAGATAAATTGCTGTCGATAACCATCTTGGACAATTAAACCAAAACATTTTAAAAACAATACCACAAATTGCCGTTGCATAAACTAAACAGAATAATAGTAAACCATTTGCCGAATTTAATGTAATTAAGCAAAAGGGTGCATATGTACCTGCAATTAATATGAAAATCATAGAATGATCTAGCTTCCTAAAGAAATAAATAACACGTTCACTAGCTACGACACTATGATACACAGCTGATGCCATATAAAGGACCATCATCCCGATACCGAATAAAATAACAGCTGTAATTGCAGCAACAGATGGCATCTTAACAGAAACTTTCACAAGCATAGCTAATAATGCAATAAATGATAATACAGCTCCTCCTAAGTGAGTAAATGCATTAACTGGTTCTCTTACATAAACATTCATATAAACACCCCTCATATAATTACATGTAGTTTTAATAACTACATGTAATTATATACATATTTTCCGTGCGGGTCAACATTTACAATTCATTTGTTTCGTAATACCATATTTAAAGATATACTAAACATTAAGTTCCACTAAGTTATAAAAGTGAGGGGTTCTACGTGGAAAATATAAATAAATTACTTGAATCATTACATTTAGAAAAAAGTATTAAACTTGAGGATATCCCAAATGTCGACTTATATGTAGACCAAGTTGTCCAACTATTTGAGAATACTTATGTGGATACAACGAGAACTAATGATGAAAAAGTATTAACAAAAACAATGATTAACAATTACGCAAAAGGGAAATTATTCATCCCTATCAAAAATAAAAAGTATTCAAAAGAACATATGATTTTAATCAGCTTAATTTATCAATTAAAAGGAGCTCTTTCCATTAATGATATAAAAAGCTCCTTAGAAAATATAAATGCACCGTTAATAAACGATGATACATTCGAATTAAACACTCTATATAAAGATTACCTTTCTCTTACTGACACCAATGTGGAAAGCTTTAAGCAAGACGTGAATAACCGTGTTAAGGAAGTAAACGAGGTTTCTTCCTTAGAAGATCCAAAGCTAGAAAAGTTTTTATTACTAACATCCTTCGTGACTATGAGTAATATGTATAGACGTTTAGCAGAGAAATTAGTTGATGACCTCAAAGAAACTTAAACAAAAAAACTATCCATCTGTTAGAGGTGGATAGTTTTTTTTGTTTACTTAATTGCTTCATGAACCTTTAATTGTTTCCCTTTAATCGTTGTGTTTTTCATAATTTTTAAAACAAGTGGTCCTTTTCCATTTAATATTTCAACGTAAGAAACATTGTCTTGTATTGTAATAATGCCTATATCTTCTGCTGTAACACCTTTAATTTTAGCAATTGTACCGACGAAATCTACCGCCCTAATTTTCTTTTTCTTCCCGCCATTAAAGTACAATTTCATAATTCCTTTGTTTAGGCCTGCATTTTTATCTTTCTTTATAATTGGTTTAGCATGTATCTTTTCCTCAAATACTGCTTTACCTTTCATAACTTCTTCTTTTGAAGGTGCAAGTGCCTTTGGAATTTCAAAGCCAATGTACTCCTCAATCTCTTCTAAAAATCTATTTTCATACGGCGTCATGAATGTAATAGCTTTCCCGTTATTACCAGCTCGTCCCGTTCTTCCCGTACGATGTACATAACTTTCTTTTTCTAATGGAATATCATAGTTAATAACATGTGTAATATTATCAATATCAATTCCTCTAGCAGCTACGTCTGTCGCTACTAAATAACGGAACTTCCCTTTTCTAAAATCGTCCATAACTTCAAAACGATCTTCTTGTACCATACCACCATGTATTTTGTCACAAGGATAGTTAACCCGCTTTAACTGTTGAAATACGTGATCTACATTTTCTTGCGTACGGCAAAAAATAATACAACTATCTGGATTCTCAATCGTTGTTACATCTTTAAGAAGTGAAAGCTTCTCCTCTTCTCTCATCTCAAAAAGTGTATGTTCAATCTTATCTGTTGTAATCCCGGTAGCCTTAATTTCAATATGCGTTGGCGAATCCATATACGTACGAGATAACTTTTCAACATCTTTTGGAAGTGTTGCTGAAAATAGCATTGTCATTCGTTTTTTAGGTAATTCGTCAATAATTGCCTCTACTTGATCGATAAAACCCATATTCAGCATTTCATCCGCTTCATCAATAACTAAATACTTCAAACACTCTAAAGAAAGGGTACCTTTTTCAATATGATCTAACACACGGCCAGGAGTCCCAACTACAATATGTGTTTTTTGCTTTAACTCTAATTTTTGACGTGCAAATGGAGATTTACCATAAACTGCAGCGGCCTTAATTCTTTTGAAACGACCTATATTCGTAATGTCTTCTTTTACTTGCACCGCAAGCTCTCTCGTCGGTGTTAAAACTAGAGCTTGTGGCTTATTCTCTTCCCACTCCACCATTTCACAAAGTGGTATGCCAAATGAAGCGGTTTTTCCACTTCCAGTCTGTGATTTCACGACAAGGTCTTTCTTTTGCAAGGCAACTGGAATAACCTCTCCTTGCACTTCCGTTGGATGTTCATATCCTAAACCAGTAAGTGCTCTTACAATTTCTTTACTTAATGCATAATCAGCAAAACTTTTTTTACTCATATGTTAACCTCTTTTTATTCTGTATTATTTTCTTTTTTCGCTTTTCCTATCAATGAATCATCATATACCTTATTATGACCTTATTCATTATACTTGAAAGCTCACATAAAAAGGCGAATCATTCGTGATTCGCCTGACTAAACAAAAGGATCTTCTATTTTAAAAACTTGTTAAAAATATTATTCCATATATTGCTCAACTAACTGATAACATCTTTCCCTCGTACTATTTGCATTCGATGAAATAGTTGCTATCCCTGATAATGTTCCCCGCCCAGATTCATTCCAAGCTTCTTCCGCCTTGCGATCTCGATACGTAATCCATTCACGCTGTTTCTCTCTCAAAGTGTTCATTTCACTTGTAGAAAGTTGCTTTTTCAAAACAGCATAAATCTCATTTAAAGCTTGATCCCATGCATCGTATCTTTTAACTTCCCCTTCTTTCATTTCAGTTGTAATTCCGTTCTCATATAAGTAATCGAGCTTTTTCAAACTCTCCTCAATACTATTTAGTTTAGTAATATATTCTGCCTTCTGACCGGTAATAACACTTTCTTTCTTCGGCTTCTCTTCTATTACTTTTTCTTCCTTACGGTTCTCATCTTTTGTTTTATCTACATCTACCGCCCTCGGCACACTCTGTATAATTTGTTCATTCGCATTTTGATAATATATTTTAAACTGTTCTTTCCCTTTCGTTTCCCTAATAATTACGTTAAGTTGCTCTTTTACATCCGCAAACTTCTGCTCGTTTTTCAACTCCTCTACTTTAACTAGCATTTGCTTATATTTTTCTTCCTCATCTTTTTGATTAGCTAAAACTTCTCGTTTTTCTTTTGCTTGTTTGGCTAATATAACTGAACTAGCAGAATCATTTTCAATTTCCCTCAATAACGAAATTGCTCGGTCTATATTACTTTCCTGTAATGCTTCAATCATTTTATTTGTTTGATTCACCTTCAGTCTTACTTCCCGATCATCCTTCTTTTCTTCTAATGCTAATTCAAAAGATGCGACTGCTCTATCGTATTCTTTATTTTCCAATGCTAAATCTCCTTGTTTCTCTGCCTTATCAAATGCATCATTATTGCTACATCCGGCAGTAACCAACAAAGTTATTCCTATTATTAGTATTAATTTTTTCATAGTATTTCCCCAGCCCCCTCGCTCAAAATAAGAAGCATACATACAATCTTATGCAATTATCGCAACTTTCCTTTCTTTTTTATAAACGAACATTATGCATAAGAAATCTATTTAAATTCGTTTTTAACGTTATTTTTAAAATATATTGGCTTCTTTTTAAAAAAACGTTAAGAAAATCTTTGACTTCTTACTGAAAATGATGTAAATTATCCTATGGACGAACATTTTCAATCAATAAAAATAAAATATTCGTATTTTAGGGGTGTAAATGATGGAAAACGTATTTGACTATGAAGATATTCAATTAATTCCTGCAAAATGCATTGTAAATAGCCGATCTGAATGTGATACAACTGTCACTTTAGGAAAACATAAATTTAAATTACCTGTTGTACCTGCAAATATGCAAACGATTATTGATGAAAGAATCGCAACTTATTTAGCTGAAAATAATTACTTCTATATCATGCATCGTTTCCAACCAGAGAAACGAATTTCATTCATTAGAGATATGCAATCACGTGGATTAATTGCTTCAATCAGCGTTGGTGTTAAAGAAGACGAGTACGAATTCGTACAACAATTAGCTGCTGAGCAACTTTCACCTGAATACATTACAATCGATATCGCACATGGTCACTCTAACGCTGTGATCAACATGATTCAACATATTAAAAAACATTTACCAGAAAGCTTCGTTATCGCTGGAAACGTTGGAACTCCAGAAGCGGTAAGAGAATTAGAAAACGCTGGTGCTGATGCAACAAAAGTTGGCATTGGACCTGGTAAAGTTTGTATTACTAAAATTAAAACAGGCTTTGGAACTGGCGGTTGGCAGCTAGCTGCACTTCGCTGGTGTGCAAAAGCTGCAAGTAAGCCAATTATCGCTGACGGTGGTATTCGTACACATGGCGACGTAGCTAAATCAATTCGATTTGGAGCAACTATGGTTATGGTCGGTTCTCTATTCGCAGGTCATGAAGAGTCTCCAGGGGAAACAATCGAAAAAGATGGCAAACTTTATAAAGAGTACTTCGGTTCAGCTTCTGAATTCCAAAAAGGTGAGAAGAAAAACGTTGAAGGTAAGAAAATGTTCGTTGAGCATAAAGGTTCTTTAGAAGACACTTTAATCGAAATGGAACAAGATCTTCAATCTTCTATCTCTTACGCTGGTGGAACAAAATTAGACGCAATTCGTACTGTAGATTATGTAGTCGTGAAAAACTCTATTTTCAACGGTGACAAAGTATATTAATTTATAAATTTAACTAGAAGGACAAGCATTTTTTATGCTTGTCCTTCTTTTTCATGTATAAAAATGTGGAATATTTTCATTTCACTGAATTTTCTAGTATCATGTTTTTAGATACTTATAATAAGGGGGATATAACAAATGAAAAATGTAATTGAGGAACGCCTTATTCGCGCGGAAGTCTCTACTGAATTGACATGGGACCTTTCTGATTTATACGAATCTGATAAAGAGTGGGAAACTGCATTACGTGTATTAACAGACGATATAAAAAAACTTGATGCATTTAAAGGACAATTACACACTAGCCCCGCTACCTTATTAAATTGCCTACTTTTAGAAGAAGAACTTTTAATGAAGTTAACAAAACTCGGCGCATATGCAAATTTAAAAGAATCCGCTGATCGTACAGATTCAGTTATTCAAGCGAACTCTTCCAAAATTTCCGCTCTAGGAACGAATGTACATACCGCACTATCCTTTATTCATAACGAAATTCTCTCATTTGAGGAGGGAATAATTGAAAAATATTTAACTGAGGAAATAAAACTTGAACCTTTCCGTAAATCATTACTAGAGATACTCAAAAAGAGGCAGCACACTCTCTCTCCTGAAACAGAAGAAGCTCTTGCTGCACTCGGCGAAGTTCATAGTTCACCCTACAAAATTTACGGCATGACTAAATTAGCCGATATGGATTTCCTTTCTATACAAGATGAACAGGGAAATGATTTGCCTGTATCGTTTGCATTATTCGAAAGCAAATATGAATTTTCTCCAAGCGCATATATACGTAAAAAAGCATATTCATCATTTGTTTCCACATTGAAACGATATAAAAATACAGTTGCAACAACATATGCTACTGAGGTAAAAAAACAAGTGGCGCTTTCTCGTTTGCGCAAGTACGAGTCCGTTACCCATATGCTTTTAGAGCCTCAAAAAGTTCCACTTGAAATGTATAACAACCAACTAGATATTATTTATAATGAATTAGCGCCTCATATGCGCCGTTTTGCAGATTTAAAAAAGAATGTATTAGGGCTTGATCAAATGCTTTTCTGTGACTTACATGCACCGTTAGATCCTGAATTTAATCCAACAATCACTTACGAAGAAGCTGGCAAACTCATTCAAGATTCTTTAAAAGTATTAGGAAATGAATATAGTTCCATTATCGAAAAGGGCTTCAAAGAAAGATGGGTAGACCTTGCAGATAACGTAGGAAAATCAACAGGTGCCTTCTGCTCTAGCCCATACGGTTCTCACCCTTATATTTTAATTACATGGCAGGGTACGATGCGCGGGTGTTTCACATTAGCTCATGAATTTGGACATGCTGGTCATTTTTATTTAGCAAATAAAAATCAGCGTATTATGAATGTGCGTCCATCTATGTACTTCGTTGAAGCTCCATCAACAATGAATGAATTACTATTAGCCCAGCATTTACTTGCGACTACTGAAGATAAGAGAATGCGCAGATGGGTTATTCTGCAACTACTCGGCACATATTACCACAACTTCGTTACCCATCTACTTGAGGGAGAATATCAAAGAAGAGTATACGCTCTAGCAGAAGAAGGGCAAGCACTCACAGCTACAACTTTAACTGAAATAAAAACGAAGGTCCTTTCGACATTCTGGGGAGATTCCGTAGAAATTGATGAAGGCGCCGGTTTAACATGGATGCGTCAACCTCACTATTATATAGGCTTATATTCTTACACATATTCTGCGGGACTAACTGCTTCTACCGCTGTAGCTCAAATGATTAAAGAAGAGGGACAACCTGCTGTTGATCGCTGGCTTGATGTACTCCGTGCAGGCGGTACAATGAAACCACTTGAATTAATGAAACACGCTGGAGTAGACATGTCAAAACCAGATACAATCCGTAAAGCTGTTTCTTACGTAGGTTCCTTAATTGATGAATTAGAACGTTCTTATCAAGAATAAAAATAAGCCCTCGCTTTATGAGGGCTTATTCTATATTTACTTTCCAAATCTTTTGCGGTATCCGCACTTTCTACATAGTTCTTCTACTGCAACCCTTTTCGAAAATCCATCTACAATATTGTTCGCTCTTTCGCCTTCAATAATATTAGAGAATGAATCATTATTAATATTTCCAAGATTAATAATTCCCTCACCATCTAGACAACAAGGAATAACAGTTCCGTTCGCTAAGATTCCAGCCTGATTTCGAAGACCATGACAGAATCCTTTTCCATCATCCTCTTCTTCATGCAATGCCGGCCACTGGAATTCATAGTCTTGATTAATAAAGACACGTTCCGCAATTTTTATACCTTTTCCCGGTGTAAGCTTCTCTTCAATTTGATAAGATAGATCAAACTCATTTTCAATTATAGATAATAAATCCCTATTTTTTTGGATTTCAGCATTTGTTTTATTATCCTGAGTTAAATTCCATAATCTTAGTGAAACGATTAAGTCCGATTGACTTGTTGCCTCTCTAATGAAAGAAAGTATACTCCTTACATAGCCCTCTTTATCTTGCGAACCTGGGTGTCCATCAAAACTGTGCAGTGAAAAATTCATTTGTCTTAACGCAGGCTTATTTAACAGTCTATGCCTTCTCTTATTAATTAACGTTCCGTTCGTTGTAATATTAACTTTAAACCCTTTTTCATGGCTTAAATCTAATAGTTGATCTATTTTCGGATGGAGCAACGGCTCACCCTTCACGTGCAAATAAATGTAGTCTGTGTGAGGTTTAATTTGGTCTAATCTTTTAGCAAAATCCTCTACAGAAATGAATTGCTTCTGCCTTTCCGTCGGCGGACAAAAGCTGCACGCGAGATTACATACACTCGTAATCTCCAAGTAAAACTTCTTAAACTTCTTCACCTTTAATTCCTCACTTCTATGACTACTTATACTTTTTCCCTCTTCATATTACAGCATATTTTTTTAGAAATAGAAACATACTTATTTTAGGAAATCTACATACCATCTATTAATGTTTAAAAGACCATCGGTGATTTTTGTCCAATGGTCTTTTTTACTCTTTATATACAAATGAAAAATTTATTTATGATACGGTTCACCACGATTAATCCGAAACGCTCTATACACCTGCTCAAGCAATACTAATCGCATTAATTGATGTGGTAATGTCATCTTTGAGAAAGAAAGAGATTCGTTTGAACGCTTCATTACTTCCGAACTAAGCCCCAGTGATCCGCCAATTACAAATGTGATCTTGCTCTTTCCATATGTAGCAAGGCGATCTATACTTACCGCAAATTCTTCTGATGATTTTTGCTTTCCTTCTATTGCTAATGCAATGACGTGCGTATCATCAGAAATTTTATCTAGTATACGAATACCTTCTTTTTCTTTTACAATTAACATTTCTGCTGCACTTAAATTTTCTGGTGCCTTTTCATCTGGCAATTCAATTACTTCTACTTTTGCGTAAGAAGATAATCGTTTTAAATATTCTGCTATACCTTGTTTTAAGTACTTTTCTTTTAATTTCCCAATTGAAATAATCGAGATATTCACATTTATTCCCCACCTTACAAACACGTTATCCACAGGACTTATCCACATATCCACAAATGTTACCCACATATTGTGTGAGAATCTGTGTTCGATACAACATATGTCGCCTCATTTTGACAAAATTCACATGTTTTTTTCTCTTCTTTAGAGTTATCCACATTGTTAATAACCGGTGCGACTTCACACTCATCCACAATGATATCTAATGCTAATTCAACATGTTCTAAACAACAAGGTAAATTCATATTCTTCACCTCACTTTTCTACAATAGAAAACAGGAGGTAGGCCCTCCTGTTTTTAATACTTTTGAATGCCTAATTTCACCGTTGTTGTCGCTCGTTTTGTACCACGATAAAACGTAAGAGTCATTTTATCATTAATTTTTTTATTATATAAGGCCGTGCGGAACCCAATAATATCGTGCACCGCTTTTCCATCTACCGCCACAATAACATCATGTTCTCTAAGACCCGCATCCGTACCTGGCGAAGGACTTTTCACATCTAAAATGCAGACTCCTTCTTTTACGTTATCTGGTAATCGTAACGTTTTTGACCAATAGTAACTCGGAATCTCGTTTAAAGACCTTAGTTCAATCCCAACGTAAGGTCTTTTTACTTTACCGTACTTTTCTAGTTCATTCATAATAGGAACAGCTCTCGTAACTGGAATAGCTAGTCCAATTCCTTCTACTTCTTTTGCTGCAATTTTCATTGAGTTAATACCTATTAATTGTCCCGCTACATTTACAAGCGCTCCACCACTATTACCTGGATTAATTGCCGCATCTGTTTGCAATACTTCTACTTGCCAATCGTAATGTCCATCTTGATTTAAATCTACAGGAACAATACGCTCATTAGCCGAAATAATACCTTGTGTGACAGTTCCGGAAAATTGTAGCCCAAGTGGATTTCCAATCGCAATAACTGGTTCTCCTCTACGAACGGTATTAGAATCGCCAATTTCAATCACTTTCTTCACATACTTCGCATCTATTTCTAGTACCGCTAAATCAGTGACTACATCGGTTCCTAATACTTTACCTGGAATTTTCTTACCGTCACTTAAGCTCACTTCAATACGATTCGCCCCAGCAACAACGTGGTTATTCGTTACAATATACGCATGTCCATCTGTTTTCTTATAAATCACACCAGATCCTGTACCAGCTTCCGAATCAGCCTCTGAAAAATCGTCTCGTTGAATATTAATAACACCAACAACAGCCTCTGAAGCACGATCAACAGCGTCTACAAAGCTAATCTGTTTAACAGGAACATTTCCACTTTGAGCTTCAGCCATATTTTTTTCACTCGCTTCAACTTGCGGAAGCTTACCTTCATCATTTGAAAATAAAGGCGCTCCAAATGCAAATAATGAAGCCCCTACAATTGTTCCCGCTATACTAGAAATAACAATACCTTTATGTTTCTTTTTCCCTGCACGTTTAATACGATATTTTTCTTCATCAATAAAGGACATATTTGTTCACCTATCTTCCTGAAAACAACTATATTCACCTTTATTGTTTACTAAAATGAAGAATTATACGTATTGAATTTTCGTAGGCATTTTTGGATCTGTATCATGTATTTCAAAGGATTCTCCAACCCCAAAACCTTTTTCTTCTAATACTTGTGATACAGACATACGCGCTAATTCTTTCATGTTATTATCTAAGCTTAAATGCGCTAAATAAATGTGTTTTGTATCGTCTGTAATAACATCCGCCATCGCTAATGCAGCATCCTCATTACAAACGTGACCTACATCACTTAATATGCGTCGTTTAATGCTCCATGGATAACGTCCCATACGAAGCATTTCCACATCATGATTGCTTTCAAACACGAAAGCATTCGCTCCCTTAATAACACCTTTCATACGGTCACTTACGTAGCCCGTATCTGTAATAAGAGCTAACTTTCTATTATTGTTATGAAAAGCATAAAACATCGGTTCTGCCGCATCGTGAGAAACACCAAATGATTCAACTTCAATATCTCCAAATGTTTTCACGTCTCCTACTGAGAAAATGAATTTTTGATCAGTTGGGATATTACCTATTAAATGTTCCATTGCATTCCATGTTTTCTCGTTCGCATAAACAGGTAAATCATATTTACGCGCCAATACACCTAATCCTTTAATGTGGTCACTATGCTCATGCGTTACAAGAATACCTGATATGTCATTTATATTCAGTTCAGCTTGCTTAAATAAGGCCTCTGTAGCTTTACCACTTAAACCTGCATCGACGAGCAATTTTTTTTCATCTGTTCCTACATATAGCATATTCCCTGTACTTCCACTTGCAAGTACACTAAAGTGCATACTCATTCTTTCTCACTCCATTATGTTCTTCCGGCACTTGAGTTTCCCCTAATTCCATAACTTGTCCTTCAATTGCATTCACAAAATAGTCCTTTTTCTGCTCTGTCTTTAAGTTCCACGTTGGAGCAAGCACTTGTATATTAGAAGAAGATTCAGCTAGAGTCGCATATCCAATCTGCGCCTCTTTCACGTGCGTATTTTCTGCAATTTTATTTTTTACATATATATTTTCTAAAGCTGTTTGAGCAGTGATAATTTCTTGTTCTTTCGTTTTTTCACTTTCGCCCATTTCCTTCAAATCCGTTAACATTGTTTGTGTATACGAAACAAGCTCATTTTTTTCATTCAAATCTACAACAATCATTGCATGATTGTTGTAGAAAATCGGCTTATCCTTATACTTTTGAAAGAAATAAATTTTTGAATCTTTCATTGCCCCAAACTCGTATTTCTGCCCATCAAGCACGTAGTTTTTTAAGAAATCATTATACTTGTCCTTTGATAACGATTTTGCATTTAAAAATGGTTCTTTCAACTTACTTTCTATCTTATATTCTTCTTGCAGATGCACTGTTTGATTTTTTAAAGACTGCACATCTTCTTCCTTAAAGCTTTTATTTTTCGCCATAATAAACGACTCTTTTTTCGGCTCTTTAGGAAAACTTCCCATAGTAATTTTAGACTCTTTTAATTGTTGATCAATTTTTGTTTCTGTCACAAGTTCCAATTGATTACTATCTTGCTTTTGAATGAACTGAAAGATAAGAAAGAGATCTAAAACAAAAAAGGTCACAATAAATATGGTTTTAATTCGATCCCAATCCATTTAGTCCCCCCTCACTCCATTCAAATATTTTTTGCTTACCATTTTCTTCACATTTTACATACCATATTGGCTTTAAAATAATGTTTTTTCCTTCGTTAATGGAATCTTCCAATGATAACTTATAACCAATTCCAACATCCTGAATTGAATTTTTATCAATTTGCGGATTATTCTCTAATGATGTCATCACTGTACGACCCGATGCGAGAGAAGTTGTTAGTTGTTTTCTAGGTAATTTGAAACTTGGATCAAAAAAGGATCTTTCATACTGCATGATTTCACCTGAACCCCATGCTTGCTTTAATTCCGCCATTCCATCGCTATTAAATACAGGCAACCCATCCTCATAAAAACGGAAGGACGTTTTCCCCTTATTAATATAATCAAAACGATAGAGCTTTAACGCACCACTATGCCCACTTACAAAGTCAAAACTTTTTTGTAAAAGTGCTGCATTATCCATAGATTCATCACTATGTACAGCGGAGTTTTTATATTTCAACATTGCATTTGACTGATCAATTTCCATAGAACGTATACCATCTGTAAATGTTTTCTTTGATTTCTCAGAAATAGGGCTTAAATAACGTGGATCACTAAATAATGCATTTTTAAATGTATCCTCATCTAACCTAGCTCCAAAATACTCTACCTCACTTAATTCCGTAATTCCATCTGGTAAGTAAAGTTTTTTTCTATCACTTATTTGATATTCAAAATACGGTCTCGCTACTGTTATAAGTTGATTTTGAGCATTTATAACATCCTTTACGTAAACACCACTCAATTTTGCTTCATATATTTTACGATAAGGATAAGTATCATAGGAAACAAAACTAATTTTAATTTCTTGGTCCTTACTTCGAGAAGGGTCAATTATAATACGATTGAAACTCCTATTACCTTCTATGTTTTTATCTTTAAAATTAAACATACTTTTAATCGTACCCAGTGGAATGTTTGTAGGAAAAACAAATTCAATTTTTTCTTCTCCATGTACATACGAAAGAAAATCACCTTTAGGAACTGTCCCTGTTATTTCCTTTAAATCATGTAACTCTCCATTTTCAAGAATTCTATAAATTAAATCCACATTACTCTTGTTTTCACTCACATAATGATTTTTCTCTTTATGAACGATTACAGAGGATGGGCGAACAACCTCCGAAAGTTTTATTGGATTTATCTCTTCATTACCTTGAACAAATTTTGCATTTTGTATCGAGGTAGAATCAGGAACATATGTCCATAAGTTAAAAGTAAGAAATAGGCTAATAACAACTAAATTAATTAAAACTATTGTTTTAAAGTTTTCCATACTCATTCCCAATCGTCCTCTTCATCAGTTGCCATTGGCAGTGTGAAATAAATAGTTGTTCCTTTTCCTTCCTCACTTTTCGCCCAAATTGAGCCGCCGTGTGCCTCAATCATTTCTTTCGCAATGGCTAATCCAAGACCTGTACCACCCATTTGTCTCGAACGCGCTTTATCTACACGGTAAAAACGTTCAAATATTTTATCTACATTTTCCTTCGGGATACCCATTCCTTGATCACTCACACTAATTTCTAATAACTCACCACGGTCACGCAGGCGATATGTTACTGTGCCACCTTCTGGCGAATATTTTAATGCATTGGAAATAATGTTATATAAAACTTGTGTAATTTTGTCTGTATCCATATCAATAAATCGAGATTTTTTAGAGAAAGATCGTTTGAAGCTTACATTTTGCTCTTTAGACATTTCAAAGCGATCGATAACGTTATTAAAGAAATCAGTAAAGTCGACCCATTCCTTCATTAAGCGATGTTCTGTACTATCTAGTTTAGATAGTTGTAACAACGCATTTACAAGTCTAATCATTCTTTCTGTTTCTTCTTGTGTAACCGTTAAAAATTGCGGTGCGATATTCGGATCTTGCCATGCCCCATCCGTAAGTGCTTCTAAGTAACTGCGCATCGTTGTTAACGGTGTTCTTAGCTCATGAGATACGTTCGCAACAAACTCACGACGCTCTCGCTCTATACGCTCCTGCTCCGTTACATCATATAATACAGCAATTAAACCATTTGCCTTCCCTGTTTCTTTTTGAATGACAGAGAAACTAGCACGTAAAATATATGGTTCATTCCTCGTACTAAAATCTAATAAAACTGAATCAGGTTCTTCATATAAATGATCCAGCGTAAATTCTTCTTGTATCCCTAACACTTCTAAGACAGATTGATCTAATGCCGTTTCACGCGAAACATTTAACATTTTTTCCGCAGGATCATTTAATAAAATGATGTCACCTTTTCGATCAGTAGCAATTACTCCATCTGTCATATGTGATAAAACAGATGATAGTTTGCGCCTTTCACTCTCTGTTGAAGAGCGGGCTTGTTGTAATTTTTTTGATAAATTATTGAAAGATAATGCTAGTTGTCCAATTTCATCATGGCTATGCACTTTTACTTTTCTCGAATAATTTCCTTTTGCCATTTCAATTGCTTGTCTCCGCATATCTGAAATTGGTCTTGTAATTGTTTGAGCCAACAAAATCCCAAGTACAGCTGTTACTAGTAAAGCAATTACTGTCCCCGTCGCGAAAATTTGGTTTATATCTTTCATTTGTTTATACACATCTTCCATAGATGCAACAATACGAATGACGCCAAGTACCTCTCCTTCTTGCTCTTTTAGAATAGGAGTAATCATCACTTGAACCCGATGACCTGTTTTCACGTCTTTCTCAACCTTTGACTCTGGTTTTTTTTGTACCATTACCCGTTGTACAGCTGTGTCTGCTGACGTTCGTCCTACTTTATTTTGCTTAGACGCGTCTGAAATTGCCATTAATTTTTTAGTAGAATCAATTACACTTATTTCTTGAATATCTTTCTTACGATCCGATGCAAGTTTTTGAATCGAATCATTAATAGCTTTATCTACTGATTCTGCTTTAGGACGCTCTTTTACAAACTCTTGCTTCAGGTTATAAGAAAGTAAATTTGTTTGCTGCGTTAAGGAATCTTGAAAACCTTTTACAAGGCTTTTTTCTAATTCCCTAACGAAATATACACCAATTACTTGCATTGCTATTAATATTAACAGCATATATATGAGCACAAATTTTAAATGAATAGATTGAAAAAAACCAACTTTCTTCATATACTATTCCTGTTCTGGGTCACGCAAGTAATACCCTACCCCACGTCTAGTTACAATTAAAGTAGGATGACTTGGATTATCTTCAATTTTTTCGCGTAAACGACGTACTGTTACGTCTACTGTACGTACATCTCCAAAATAATCATAACCCCAAACTGTTTGTAATAAATGTTCACGAGTCATAACTTGACCTAAATGCTTTGCTAAATAATGTAGTAATTCAAATTCACGATGTGTAAGCTCAATGCTTTCTTCACGCTTCGTTACACTATAAGCGTTCGAATTGATAACGATTGGTCCAATAACCATTTCGGTATTTTCTTCTTTCTCTGCAGCACCACCCTGCTGATGGCGACGTAAATTTGCTTTCACACGAGCAAGTAACTCCCTCGTACTAAATGGCTTCGTTACATAATCATCTGCCCCAAGCTCAAGCCCTAATACTTTATCAATTTCAGAGTCTTTTGCTGTAAGCATAATAATTGGCATTTCTGAGCTTTTACGTATTTCACGACATACCTCTAAACCGTCTTTTCCCGGTAACATAATATCTAATAAAACCATATCTGGCTGTTCTTCATTTGCTTTTTCAATCGCTTCATCACCATCATGCGCCATTACAATTTCAAAACCTTCTTTTTCTAGGTTGAACTTCAAAATATCCGCAATTGGCTTTTCATCATCAACTACTAAAATTTTCTTTCCCATCATCGTCTATTTCCTCCTTATAAAAATATGATCAATAATCCTCAAACATATTGGTGTTTCTATAGTATGTTCCTATATGACAACAATCTTAGTCTAAGTATTTCTCCTCTATTCTCATAGACTCATGTATCATCCACTTTTACACGGAATCCTATACGATCTATAGAAAAACCTCTAGCTTCAACTGCTAGAGGCTCCTCATTCTATTGTAAAATAACTACCCACATTTGTAAAACTGGACAAAATAAAAAGGATATTAAGTGGGCCCACTTAATATCCTGAGAGTGGCTCGGGACGGAATCGAACCGCCGACACGAGGATTTTCAGTCCTCTGCTCTACCGACTGAGCTACCGAGCCAAAACTATATATAAAACCACTAATGGTGGTATAAACAAAAGTGGCGGTCCCGACCGGGGTCGAACCGGCGATCTCCTGCGTGACAGGCAGGCATGTTAACCACTACACCACGGGACCAAAAATGAACATAAAAAAACATGACCCGTACGGGATTCGAACCCGTGTTACCGCCGTGAAAGGGCGGTGTCTTAACCACTTGACCAACGGGCCACGAAAAATAAAATGGTGAGCCATGAAGGATTCGAACCTTCGACCCTCTGATTAAAAGTCAGATGCTCTACCAACTGAGCTAATGGCTCATACTCACCAACGTCATATTTTCGTGACGACAAGACATATCATAACATGCTATCTTTCATTTTTGCAATACCTTTTTTTATTTTTTTATAAAAAATAAGAAAAAACTCATAAAAATATGAGTTTTTTCTTAAAAAAATCAATTTTTTATATCAATTAAGCTTCGTATACATTACGAACGATATTTGTTTGATTACGATCTGGTCCAACCGAGAACATAGATAATTGGATTCCTGTTAATTCAGAAACACGCTCTACGTATTTTCTTGCATTTTCAGGAAGTTCATCCAATGATTTCATAGCAGTAACATCTTCTGTCCAACCTGGAAGCTCTTCATATACAGGCTCACATTTCGCTAAAATGTTTAAGTTAGCTGGAACTTCATCGATAACTTCGCCATTGTATTTGTAAGCAACACAAATTTTAAGAGTTGGGATACCTGTTAATACATCGATAGAGTTTAATGATAAGTCTGTTAAACCACTAACGCGACGTGCATGTCTTACAACAACGCTATCGAACCAACCTACACGGCGTGGACGACCAGTTGTTGTTCCGTATTCACGACCAACTTCACGAATTTGATGACCGATTTCATCATTAAGTTCCGTAGGGAATGGACCATCACCTACACGGCTTGTATATGCTTTACATACACCTACAACGCGAGTAACTTTCGCAGGACCAACTCCAGTTCCAACTGTTACACCACCAGCAATTGGGTTAGAAGATGTAACGAATGGATACGTACCGTGGTCGATATCAAGCATAACACCTTGTGCACCTTCAAATAATACACGATGATTGTTATCTAGTGCATCATTTAATACGACAGATGTATCGCATACATACTGTGCGATTTGTTGTCCGTATTCGAAGTACTCTTCAAAGATTTCTTCTACGCTGAAACCTTCTGTATCGTACATTTTTTCAAATAAACGATTTTTTTCCACTAAATTGCGCTCAAGCTTCTCTTTAAATGCTTCACGGTCTAAAAGATCAGCCATACGGATACCAATACGAGCAGCTTTATCCATATATGCAGGACCGATACCTTTTTTGGTTGTACCGATCTTGTTATCACCTTTACTCGCTTCTTCTAACTCATCTTGTTTTAAGTGATAAGGTAAAATAACGTGCGCACGGTTACTTACACGTAAATTATCAGTACTTACACCACGATCGTGTAAGTATTTTAACTCTTCAAGTAATGCTTTCGGATCTACTACTAAGCCGTTTCCGATTACACAAATTTTCTCTTTATAGAAAATACCAGATGGAATTAAGTGTAATTTATATTTAACTCCGCCGAAAACAATTGTATGTCCCGCGTTATTTCCACCTTGATATCTTGCAACTACTTCCGCATGCTCAGAAAGAAAATCAGTGATTTTACCTTTTCCTTCGTCGCCCCATTGTGTTCCTACAACTACTACTGAAGACATTATTAAAGCACCTCCGCAATTTTCAAACGATCTATTCAAACAATATAATTGTACCAAAACAGAAAGAGAAGTCAACCAAAAAGCGAACATTTTTTTATAGAAAAACGTTTTCGTTCGTAAGAATTACATATTCACCTTATGAAAGCCCTATCTTTCATATAAAAAAAAAGAAACACATCTTATTATAAGAAATGCGTTTCTTTTTTATACTGCCTTTATGCGTGCGGTGCATGTCCATCCTCAAAGCGGCGTTCTAAGTTGACGAATTTATTAAATTCCTTAACAAACGCAAGCTCTACTGAACCTACCGGACCATTACGTTGTTTTGCAATGATAATTTCAATTGTATTTTTATTTTCTGTTTCACGATCATAGTAATCTTCACGATATAGGAAGGCTACAATGTCAGCATCCTGCTCGATACTTCCTGATTCACGAATGTCAGACATCATCGGACGTTTATCTTGACGAGATTCTACACCACGAGATAACTGCGACAAGGCGATAACAGGTACTTGCAATTCACGTGCAATCCCTTTTAATGTACGAGAAATCTCAGATACTTCCTGCTGACGGTTTTCTCCTGATTTCCCACTTCCTTGAATAAGCTGTAAATAGTCAATCAAAACCATCCCAAGACCTTGTTCTTGCTTTAATCTACGACATTTTGCTCGAATCTCATTTACTTTAATCCCTGGTGTATCATCAATATATATACCAGCATTAGAAAGGCTACCCATCGCCATTGTTAATTTCGCCCAATCATCAGAAGTTAATGAACCGGTACGAAGTCTTTGCGCATCAATATTTCCTTCCGCACAAAGCATACGCATAACAAGCTGATCAGAGCCCATCTCCAAACTAAAAATCGCTACATTTTCATCAGTTTTCGTCGCTACGTTTTGTGCGATATTTAATGAAAATGCAGTTTTCCCTACCGATGGACGCGCCGCCACGATGATTAAATCATTTCGCTGAAAACCTGCGGTCATCTTATCTAATTCAGTAAATCCAGTTGGTATCCCGGTAACTTCACCCTTTTGATTATGCAAAAGTTCAATTTTATCATAAGCATCTACAAGAACATCTTTAATGTTTTGGAATGCTTTTGCATTTGTTTGGTGAGATACTTCTAATATTTTTTTCTCAGCCTCATTTAAAAGGCCATCCACATCATCTTCTCGCTCGTATCCATCCGATACAATATGAGTCGCCGTTCGAATTAAACGACGTAAAAGTGCCTTTTCAGCGATGATGCGTGCATAATATTCTACGTTAGCAGCTGTTGGAACAACTTCTGCTAACTCTGCTAGATAAGAAACCCCACCAACTTCTTCTAGTAATCCTTGATCAGCCATCGCTGATGTCATTATTACTAAGTCGATTGGTTCTCCCTTATCAGACAACCCAAGCATGACTTCAAAAATCTTTTGATGTTTCGTTCGATAGAACGAGTCAGGTAGCAACAGCTCTGATGCTGACGTTAATGCATCTTGATCAATCAATATAGCCCCTAAAACCGCCTGCTCTGCTTCTATATTATGCGGAGGGGTACGATCAGCCATTACATCACTCATGCGCAATCCTCCTTGCTTAATTTATTTTTATTGTTCACTAACATGAACTTTTACTGTTGCTGTTACTTGCGGATGCAATTTCACAGTGACGTTTGTATAACCTAATGCACGGATTGCATCATCCATTTCAAATTTACGTTTATCAAGTTTAATCTTGTGTGACTTTTGCATTACATCTACAATTTGTTTACTCGTGATAGAACCAAATAAGCGGCCACCTTCTCCAGATTTCGCCTTTACTTCTACAGTTAATTTCTCTAATGTTTCTTTCAGCTCTTTTGCATTCTCAACTTCTGCTGCTGCATCTTTTTCCTCTTTGCGCTTTTGAGCATCTAAAGTTTTCATACTGCTGTTTGTCGCTTCGGCAGCTAACCCCTGTTTTAGTAAGAAATTATTTGCATAACCGTCTGGTACGTTTTTTATTTCTCCTTTTTTACCTTTACCTTTTACGTCTTTTAGAAAAATTACTTTCATGATTGTGTGCCTCCCTGTAAATAGTCATCAATAACAAATCGAAGCTTCTCCTCCGCTTCATCTACTGTAACATTTTTCATTTGTGTGGCTGCATTTGTTAAGTGCCCGCCACCTCCTAAATTCTCCATAATTAGCTGTACATTCAATTCACCTAAAGATCTACCACTAATTCCAATGAAATTTTCTCCACGTTTTGCAATAACAAACGATGCAATGATACCTGTCATTGTCAATAATGTGTCTGCTGATTGTGCAATAAGTACTTGGTCATAATATTCATCACCATCAACTTTAGCAATCGCAATTCCATTTTTATAAATGTACGCATTTTTAATGGCTTTTGCAACTCGTAAATACTGACCCATATCTTCTTTTAAAAGTTCTTGTACAAGTACAGTGTCTGCGCCATGCGAGCGTAAATAAGAAGCGGCATCAAATGTACGAGCGCCTGTACGGAATGTAAAACTTTTCGTATCAACAATAATACCAGCTAACAATGCCGTTGCTTCTAACATTGTCATCTTTAAATTTTTCGGTTGATACTCAAGTAATTCTGTAACAAGCTCTGCCGTTGAAGAAGCGTATGGCTCCATATAAACAAGTAATGGATCTTCAATGAAATCTTCCCCGCGGCGATGATGGTCAATAACTACTACATTTTCAATCTTGTGTAACAGTTTTTCCTCCATCACCATTGAAGGTTTATGCGTGTCAACAACAACAAGTAATGAATCATCGTTTGCAAATTCCATCGCTTGCCCTGGTGAAATAAAATGTGACCATAACTCTTCATTTTGTTTCACTTTGTCCATCAAACGTTTGATTCCTTTATCAGAATCATTTTCATCTAATACAATATATCCTTTGCGCTCATTTAATTGAGCTACCTTTAAAATACCAATCGCTGCACCAATCGCATCCATATCAGGAGCTCTATGCCCCATTATAATGACATTACTGCTTTCTAATACTAAATCCTTTAATGCATGTGAAATAACTCTAGCACGTACACGAGTACGCTTTTCGACCGGATTCGTCTTGCCACCGTAAAACTTAACTTTACCCGTCGCTTGTTTTATAGCTACTTGGTCTCCTCCTCGTCCTAATGCAAGGTCTAAACCAGATTGAGCCATCGCTCCAAGCTCCGATAAAGGTAAATCACCCGAGCCAACACCAACACTTAGCGTAAGTGGTATATTCCTTTTTGATGTTTCTTCACGCACTTGATCCAAAATACTAAATTTCCCTTTCTCCATTTGTGCTAAAATACTTTCATTTAGTACAACGAAGAATCTTTCTGAAGATGCACGTTTCAAATATGCACCATACTTAACAGCCCATTCATTTAGACGTGACGTCACAAGACTTGTTATATTCGTGCGTAATTGATCATCTAACCCTTGTGTAACTTCATCATAATTATCTAAATAAATAACAGCTAAAACGGTGCGCTGATCCTCATACATTTTTTCAATCTCTGTTTGCTCAGTTACATCAAAAAAATAAATTAGTTTTTCTTCTTTCCTTACAAACACACGGAACTTTCGACTATTTAAAGATACTATATCGTCAGAAGTCTCTCCTTTAATAAAAAGGAGTAATGTTTCTGATACATCGTACAGATGCCACCCAGCTAATGCGTGTTGCCCCAAACATGAAGACAAGTAAGGATTTGCCCAATCAATCCCATACTCCTTATTGTATAACAATATACCGATTGGCATCTGGTTGAATGCTTCGTTACTCACTTTTTTTACCCTAGTAATCATATCTGTCGTATACTTTTCAAAATTCCTTTGAAAGTTAAGTTCAAATCGTATAACTAAAAAGAAAACGATGCTAAAAATAAAAAAGGCAGCTATCCCCATAATTAAGTGAAAATAACAGAGAATCGAGATTAGCACCAACACAAAAAATGCCAATACGTAAACAGGATATAAAAACCACTGTTTCTTATAAAATTCAGGCATGTATACAACTCCTATAAAGTAAAACTAACTCACTTTCCAGTTAGTTAAACAAATTAAAATAGTGTAAGGAATATTATTTTATTCCCCTATTTTAGAACGCAATGAAATCCCTAAATCAATTATACCTAAGATTGTCACAAGAGGAAACATCATCGGAATAAACATGCAGACAATAAAACTAATAATAGGAACACCTTTAGTAAATCCTTTTCTATGTGCTAAAAAGGCGATAAATGTCAGACCTTGCAGTACGAGCAATAGTGCAAAGATTACATATAGGTTAGAAAATACCATATGTAAATATGATGTTGGTTCTACCTTTATAAAAGTTGCTAACAGAATAAATATGACGTAATACCAAATAATACTCTTTGGCAATTGTATGTCTTTAAATTTAGGCCAAAGTGTTACTTCATGCTTTAACTTTTTCAAAACACTACCTGATATCATAACCGTAATCCAAGAAAGACACACAGAAACCATTACAAGTATACTCGGGAGTATCGTTTGTAATATATCATTCATTTGTGCGAATAAATCTTTTTGTTTCTTACTAACCTGCATACCAGCAGCATTTGCTATCTTTTCACTTTGTACTACACTTTCACTAAACATATTTTGCATTTTCTGTATTAAATCTATGTTGAAAAATTTTATACTCACAACATAAATGAGCATAATACCGATTAAGTATGCAAGTGTCCCTGCTATCAAAATTTCCAACGGCTTTCTTTGTTTTTTATACATGTATCCTAAAACAATACCCGTACACCCAAACATAATTGTCTTTACTAGACCTATTGGTTGACCCACAATAACAGCAATGAAAAATGCTGCTGTAAAAATCACAAAGGCATTAGGTACACCATATTTTATCGTTAACAATATAAATGGTAACGGCAATACAAATGTTACAACTGTACCCAAAATCGGAACATACATAGATATGAGCAATAACATTGCATATACAGCCAATAACGCTGCGCCTTCGGTAATAAACCTTGCTTGTTTCACATTTTAACCTCTCTTTCAAAAAGAAAAGCATAGCAAAATGCACAGTAGAGTCCGACTCTACTGTGCATTTCATACGCTATTATTCACCAACATATGGTAAAAGTGCCATTTGACGAGCACGTTTAATTGCAACTGTAAGTTTGCGTTGGTATTTCGCGCTTGTTCCTGTTACACGACGAGGTAAAATTTTACCGCGCTCAGAAACGAAACGTTTTAATAAATCAACATCTTTATAGTCAATGCGAGTGATGCCGTTAGATGTGAAGAAACACACCTTACGACGCTTCGCACGTCCACCTTTGCGTCCTGCCATGTCTATTCCCTCCATTCTTTGTTAAAAATAGCCGATTCACACCATTAAAATGGTAAATCGTCGTCCGAAATGTCAATCGGTTGACCAACATTCGAAAATGGGTCGTCATTCTTCGTAAATCCAGAGTTACCTTGGTTACCTGAATTACTAGATTGACCAAATGGGTTAGAGCTTTGGTTACCGAAACCAGCTCCTGATGGTTGCTGATTGAATGAACCACGTTGCTCCCCACCGCCATTACGCGGCTCTAAAAATTGTACGCTCTCCGCAAGAACTTCTGTTACATATACACGTTTACCATCTTGTCCATCGTAATTACGAGTTTGAAGACGTCCGTCTACGCCTGCTAAGCTACCTTTTTTCAAATAATTTGCCACGTTTTCTGCTTGTTTACGCCATATTACACAATTAATAAAGTCAGCTTCACGCTCACCTTGTTGATTCGCAAATGCGCGATTCACAGCTAACGTAAAAGTAGCTACTGCAACACCATTGGGCGTGTAACGTAAGTCAGGGTCCTTAGTTAAACGACCAACGAGGATAACACGATTCATCAATCGAACCACTCTCCCTTATATATCAATTATTTTTCTTCTTCTTTAACAACGATATGACGAAGGATATCTTCGTTGATCTTAGCTAAACGGTCGAATTCGTTAATCGCCTCTGAGTTAGAGTTCACGTTTAAGATCATGTAGAAACCTTCACGTAAGTCGTTGATTTCGTAAGCTAAACGACGCTTACCCCACTCTTTCGTGTTAATGATTTCTGCACCATTGTTTGTTAAAACACCTGCAAAACGTTCAACTAAAGCTTTTTGAGCTTCTTCTTCAACGCCAGGACGAATGATGTACATAATTTCGTACTTTCTCATTACACTTTCACCTCCTTTTGGTCTAAACGGCCCATAATGGGCAAGGAGCAATTAATTTATAGTAATTACTCACGAGTTTAGATTATATCATAGTAAGTTATATGAATCAACTCACCAATACGTAAAAAACTTGGCAAACATATAATATATTTGCCAAGTTCATATCTTTATTTTTCCTAGGAAATATTAAATTAAACGTTAAAGCGGAAGTGCATAACATCTCCGTCTTTTACGATATACTCTTTTCCTTCTAAACGTACTTTTCCAGCTTCTTTTGCAGCTGTCATAGAACCGTTTGTCATTAAATCATCATAAGAAACTGTTTCCGCACGAATAAATCCACGCTCAAAGTCTGTATGAATTACACCAGCACATTGTGGTGCTTTCATACCTTGTTTAAACGTCCATGCACGTACTTCTTGCACACCGGCTGTGAAGTAAGTAGCAAGTCCTAATAAATCATATGCAGCACGAATTAATTGATCTAAACCAGATTCTTCAATGCCTAGTTCTTCAAGGAATACTTTTTTCTCTTCCTCGTCTAGCTCAGCGATTTCTTCTTCGATTTTTGCACATACAACGATTACTTGAGAATTTTCATTTGCTGCAAATTCTTTTACCATTTGTACATATTTATTGTCAGAAGGATCCATAATATCATCTTCACTTACGTTTGCTACGTATAGCATTTCTTTCGTTGTAAGTAAATGAAGGCCTTTAACAATCTTCATTTGCTCTTCTGTAAATTCAACAGTACGAGCTGGTTTTCCCTCTTCAAAAGCTTCTTTTAAACGAACTAAAATTTCATGCTCATATACAGCTTCTTTATCTTTTTGTCTTGCTAACTTCGCAACTCGTTCGATACGCTTATCAACAGATTCCAAATCCGCTAAGATTAGTTCTAAGTTAATTGTTTCAATGTCATCAATTGGATCTACTTTTCCTGAAACGTGCGTAATATTTTCATCTTCAAAACAACGAACAACTTGGCAAATTGCATCTACTTGACGAATGTGAGATAAGAATTTATTTCCTAACCCTTCACCTTTACTCGCACCTTTTACGATACCTGCAATATCAGTAAATTCAAATACAGTCGGAACAGTTTTTTTCGGTTCTACTAATTCCGTTAATTTATTTAGACGCTCATCTGGTACTTCTACAATCCCTACGTTTGGATCGATTGTACAGAATGGATAGTTCGCAGATTCTGCTCCTGCTTGTGTAATTGCATTAAATAAAGTGGACTTACCTACGTTAGGTAATCCAACAATCCCAGCCGTTAATCCCATATTTTTCACTCCTATGTCTCAATCTTTCATCATTATAGATAGTAACGAAAAAAATGACAAGTTTCCACCAAATGAAAAAAAGCAACGGCTGTCTACTGCAGCTGTTGCTTTTTCACTATTCTTCGTGCTTCACAAGTATTTTTTTCACCTTGCGATCAAACTCTCTTCGAGGAATCATTACCGAATGGTCACACCCCTCGCACTTAACGCGGATATCCATTCCCATACGAATAATCTTCCAGCGATTTTCACCACATGGATGGGCTTTCTTCATTTCCACAACATCGTACAAGTTATATTGCTTTTGCTCCATTCTCTAAATCCCTCCCACTATTAAATTGCTTTTTCACTAACTAATTCTTCGCGACTATATAAAACCATACGTGGGTATGGAATTTCAATACCATGTAAATCAAGACGATTTTTAATCTCTTTGCGAAGAGCCCTCGCAATAACTGCATGCTGCATCGGCTCAACTTCAGCAATAACACGTAATACAACTTCAGACGCTGCCAATGTTTGAACACCTAGCAATTGAGGTGTTGTTACCATTTTCTCATATTTTTCTGGTAGTTCCACTAATAAATCTTCAATAACTTGCTCCGCTCGTACTATATCACTTTCATAAGAAATAGATACATCAACAAATGCTACACTATTACTAACGGAAAAGTTCGTTACTTGTACAATACTACCATTTGGTATTATATGAATTTCACCTGTCCAGCTTTTCATCTTCGTTGTACGTAGTCCAATTTCCAAAACAGTTCCTTCAAATTGACCTATTCTTACATAATCACCTACTGAAAATTGATCCTCTAACAAAATAAATAATCCTGTAATAACATCTTTAACTAAACTTTGTGCACCAAAACCGACTGCTAAACCAATTACCCCAGCACCGGCTAATAGACCTGATGCATTAATATCAAACACACCTAAAATCGCAATTAACATAATGAACATAACAACGTATGCCACAATATTTTCAAGCAACTTCGCTACCGTAACTGTACGACGTTCTGAAATTTGAATCGGCGAACGGCTTCCCATACGAAACGCATTTCGTACAATTGCCCTTGCAACTCGCACAACGATTGCACCAAGTATTAAAATAACGATTATTTTTAGTGACTTCACACCTATATTCGTCCAATCAATGGACTCAAACCATTTCAACGCTAAATCCATGTCCCTCTACCTCTCTGGCTAGAATTTCTTTTTAGTTATCCTTATTATTGTATCAGAACTCTCTCTGATTTCTGAAAAAAATTTATGACTTTAATTCCATTTGTTAACTTCCATTCAGGTATAAAATGAAACGAATATATATATACTAGTACTATTATTTCCGTTTTCATTCACAGTTTGTAAAAAGTATGCACTTATAATTTTCCATTTCACACACCATATAACATATTGTGAAAATTTATTAAAAGGATGGGTGCTTCATGAATATTAGAAGTTTTCGCTTACCTTTTTTTGAAAAAGAAACTCAAAATGTTATGCATCATGACTTAGAAGCCTCTGAGACAATCAGTAATTTCTTACTTTCCCATATTCCCATTAAGACTAATATGCCACTCATTCTCATTTGTATCGGAACAGACCGTTCCACCGGTGATGCACTTGGTCCATTAGTTGGTACTAAACTAGAACAAATTGAAATCAAAAACCTTCAAGTATTCGGCACACTAGACGAACCAATACATGCACTAAATTTAGAAGAGAAAATTCAGAATATACAGAAAGAAAATCCTACTTCATTTATTATTGCTGTTGATGCATGTTTAGGGAAATCTCAAAGTATCGGTTCTATAACTACTGGAAAGGGCCCTAGTAAACCTGGAGCTGCGATGAATAAGAAATTACCTGAAATTGGTGATTTGCATATACATGGCATCGTAAATTTAAATGGTTTCATGGAGTTTTTCGTACTTCAAAATACAAGACTAAGTTTAGTCATGAAGATGGCTGATGTAATTGCACAAAGTATAAAAGAAACAGACCAAAAATTATCTGCATTAAAAAAAGCAAACCATCTATAAACAATAAGATGGTTTGCTTTTTAATTTTCCTTTGATAATAATTCTAAAATTCGATTTAAATCTTCTTTATTAAAAAATTCGATTTCGATTTTACCTTTTTCTTTTTTCGTTTCTTTGATTTTTACATCCGTACCAAACTTTTCTCTTAAAAACGTTTCACGCTCTACAAAAAATATATTTCTTTCTTTTTTCACTTGTTGTGTTTCACGTGAAACACGTTGATTAATTTCCTGGACAATTTGTTCCAATTGGCGAACATTCAGTCCTTCTTTTTCAATTCGCTTCAATAAAGATTTCAACTGTTCTTCATCTTTTATTGTAAGTAAAGTTCTTCCATGAGCCATTGAAAGCTCACCGTTTGCAATCATATCTTGAACGAATGAAGGGAGGCTTAACAAACGAGTATAATTTGCGATATAAGGTCTGCTTTTACCAAGACGTTTTGCTAATTGTTCTTGTGTTACATTTAGCTCGCTCATTAACATCTGATATGCCATTGCCTCTTCCATAGGATTTAAATCTTCTCGTTGTAAGTTTTCAAGCAAAGCAAATTCCATCATTTGCTGCTCATTTAATTGCCTTACAACAGCAGGCACTTTCTCAAGTCCGGCCTCTTTAGCAGCACGATATCTTCTTTCACCTGCAACTATTTCATATCCTTTAATACTCTTTCGAGCAATTAACGGTTGCAATATACCGTGCTCTTTAATAGAAGCCGCTAATTCCTGAATCGCTTCTTTATTGAAATGTTTACGTGGTTGATATGGATTCGGCCTTAATTCAGTTACTATAATCTCCTGAATCGTTTCTTCTTCTTTCACATCTAAATCTGGAAAAAACACGTTGATTCCTCTTCCTAATCCCTTAGCCACCTGCAATCACTTCCTCTGCTAAATCTAAATATACTTCTGCTCCTCTTGATTTAGCGTCATACTGCATAATTGGTTTTCCATGACTTGGTGCCTCACTTAAGCGAACATTACGAGGAATAATCGAACGATATACTTTATCCCTAAAGTATTTTTTCACTTCATCTATAACTTGAATTCCTAAATTTGTACGAGCATCCAACATCGTTAACAATACACCTTGAATTGCTAAATTTTTATTTAAATGCTTTTGCACAAGTCGAACTGTATTTAATAGCTGACTTAACCCTTCCAGCGCGTAATATTCACACTGTACAGGAATAATAACAGAATCTGCTGCTGTTAATGCATTAATCGTTAATAACCCTAATGATGGGGGACAGTCAATAATAATATACTCATATTCATCACGAATTGGCTGTAACGCTCTTTGCAAGCGTACTTCCCGGGAAATGGTTGGTACCAATTCAATTTCAGCACCAGCCAATTGAATTGTAGCGGGTAGAACATCTAAGTTTTCAGTTGCGGTTTTCCGTATGGCACCTTGAACATCTGCATCTTCTACAAGAACATTATAAATACATTGATCTAATTCAGACTTTTCAATCCCTACACCAGTCGTTGCATTTCCTTGAGCATCAATATCTACGAGAAGTACTTTTTTTCCTACTTGTGCCAATCCAGCCCCTAAATTAACGGATGTTGTTGTTTTTCCAACACCGCCTTTTTGATTAGCAATAGCAATGATTTTTCCCATGATGTCACCTACTTTCAACCTTTCTTTCTTATTCTAGAAACAATTACGTTTATTGTAACATGAAATAAAAGTTTTTCTTTTACGTCCTTATTAAACTTCAAAATTTATTTCTAAACTCCTTCTTGCTTTAACAAGAAAATATAGTAAAAGAGACCTCTCCCATAGGATAAGGTCTCTAGCACGTAATTATTTTTTCTTCGGAATTTTAATCGTAATTTGATAGTATTCATCAAACTCTTCTTCCGCAGAATTAACATTCAAACCACTATTAGCAACCATTTGTAATGATTGTCTAATTGTGTTCATAGCAATTCTCGCATCTCGACTTACTGCTTTTTGCTTCGCTTTGCGCTTTGGTTTTACTTCTTCTAGTAACTTTGCAATTCGTTCTTCTGTTTGCTTTACATTCAATTGCTTCTCCACAATCTCTTGTAAAACCTTCAGTTGTAATTCCTTATTTTTCAAAGGAATTAGGGCGCGAGCATGCCGTTCTGTAATACTTTTTTCTAATAATGCACTTTTGATTTCTTCAGGCAATTTTAATAATCGCAATTTATTTGCGACTGTCGATTGTCCTTTTCCAAGTCGTTGTGCCAATGCTTCTTGTGTTAAATTATGTAACTCAATCAGCTTTTGATATGCCACAGCTTCCTCAATTGCTGTTAATTCCTCACGTTGCAAATTTTCAATTAACGCTACAGAAGCTGTCTCAGTATCATTTAAATTCTTTATTATTGCAGGAACTTTTTCCCACCCTAACTTTGTTGCTGCGCGGAAACGCCTTTCCCCGGCAATAATCTCGTACTTATCATCCTCATACTGTCTCACAACAATCGGCTGGATAAGCCCATGTGTACGAATCGTTAATGCTAGCTCCTCAATACGTGCATCGTCAAAAACTGTTCGTGGTTGATAACGGTTAGGGGTAATGTTTACTATCGGAATTTCCTGTATTTCTTCATATACCTTTTTAGCTATTTCTTCATGGCTTTCGTCTTGTAATTCGAATTCGCTCTCTTTATCTCCAAAGCCAAATAAACGAGAAAACGTATTTTTCATACATATTCCACCACCTTTTAGGCCTATTGACTGTTCTACATAAAATGTTTCCTATGAAACATTTACGTTTTCATTTATATAATTTAATCTTACGTCTAATAAGATTTATTTTTCAATAGGTAATTTATTGGGCGTTCCCGGTTTGCGTGGATATTTCTTTGGTGTCTTGCGCTTTTTCTCGATTAATAAAATATTACGCTCACTTTCTTCAAACGGTAATTGGAACGTAGACATTTCTTTCAATTCTCCGCCAAGTACCTCTAAAGCATATTTGCCATTTTCGATTTCCTCGTTAGCCGCTGCACCTTTCATTGCAATGAATGTTCCCCCTACTTTTACAAGTGGTAAACATAGCTCACTTAATACAGAAAGACGTGCAACTGCACGTGCCATTACAATATCGTATGCTTCACGTACACCTTCTTTTTTTCCAAATGTTTCAGCACGATCATGACAAAATGCAACATCACTTAATTCTAACTTTTGCGCTAAGTGATTTAAGAAATTAATACGTTTTTGTAATGAATCTACAATTGTTACTTTTAAGTGCGGGAAACAGATTTTTAAAGGGATACTTGGGAATCCAGCTCCTGCTCCAACATCACAAATAGAAAATGGTTTCGAAAAATCATAATAAAAAGCCGCTGTAACAGAATCAAAAAAGTGTTTTAAGTATACTTCTTCTTTCTCCGTAATAGCCGTTAAGTTCATTTTTTCATTCCACTCTACTAATGTTTCAAAATAGATTCCGAACTGCTCTAACTGTCTAGAAGAGAGGGAAATACCCTTCTCTTCTAGCATAGATTGAAATTGTTCTATGTTCATCTAGCAATATCTCCTTACTATGTTATTGGTTCGATACTCGTGCAATTTTTCCTTGTTCAATGTAAATAAGCAAAATGGAAACATCAGCTGGATTTACGCCAGAAATACGTGAAGCTTGCCCCATTGAAAGTGGACGAACATCTTTCAATTTCTGTCTCGCTTCTGAGGCAAGGCTAGAAATCGCATCATAATCAATATCCACAGGAATTTTTTTGTTTTCCATTTTCTTCATACGTTCTACTTGCTGTAAAGATTTTTCAATGTATCCTTCGTACTTGGTCTGAATTTCAACTTGTTCCGTAATTTCATCACTTAATGCTACTTCACTTGGTACTAAAAGATGAATATGCTCATATGTCACCTCTGGACGACGTAATAAGTCACTTGCACGTATTCCATCTTTCAATTCACTTCCGCCAATACTACGAATTAATTCTTGAACTTCAGGACGTGGTTTAATAAAAATACTCTCTAATCGTTCCTTTTCCTGTTCAATTTGTAGTTTTTTATTTGTAAATCTCTCATAACGATCTTCTTTAATTAAACCAATTTCACGACCAACCTCAGTTAGACGAAGATCTGCATTATCATGGCGTAATAATAAACGATATTCCGCACGAGACGTTAATAAACGGTATGGTTCATTTGTGCCTTTTGTTACAAGATCATCAATTAAAACACCAATATATGCATCAGCGCGACCTAAAATAACTTCTTTTTTACCTAAAGAACGACATGCTGCATTAATTCCAGCCATAAGCCCTTGTCCTGCCGCTTCTTCGTAACCAGAAGTTCCATTAATTTGTCCTGCTGTATATAAATTTTTAATTTTTTTCGTTTCAAGTGTTGGCCATAGTTGAGTTGGTACGATTGCATCATATTCAATTGCATAACCCGTACGCATCATTTCAACATTTTCCAGGCCAGGAATTGTTCTAAGCATTGCACGCTGTACATCTTCTGGTAAGCTCGTCGATAAGCCTTGTACATATACTTCTTGTGTATTACGTCCTTCTGGCTCTAAGAAAATTTGATGACGTGGTTTATCATTAAATCTTACTACCTTGTCTTCAATTGAAGGGCAATATCTAGGCCCTGTTCCTTTAATCATACCAGAATACATAGCTGAGCGATGTAAGTTTTCATCTATTAAACGATGTGTTTCTGTACTTGTATACGTTAACCAACATGGAATTTGATCCATAATAAATTTTGTCGTTTCAAAAGAGAAAGCACGTGGCTTATCATCACCTGGTTGAATTTCTGTTTTACTATAATCAATCGTATTACTGTTTACACGCGGAGGTGTACCTGTTTTAAATCTAACAAGATCAAAACCAAGTTCCTCTAAGTGTTCAGATAATGTAATAGATGGTTGCTGATTATTTGGACCACTTGAATATTTTAAATCTCCCATAATAATCTCACCACGTAAAAATGTTCCCGTTGTAATTACAACTGTTTTCGCTGTGTATTCAGCACCAGCTTGCGTAATTACCCCTTTACATACACCATCTTCAATAATTAAACGCTCTACCAGACCTTGAAACAACGTTAAGTTTGGTGTTTCTTCAATTGTTTTCTTTAATTCATGCTGGTAAGAGAATTTATCAGCTTGTGCACGAAGCGCGCGTACAGCTGGTCCTTTACCCGTATTTAACATACGCATTTGAATATGTGTTTTATCAATATTGCGTCCCATTTCTCCGCCTAATGCATCAATTTCACGAACAACAATCCCTTTTGCTGGTCCACCAACAGAAGGGTTACATGGCATGAACGCTACCATATCTAAGTTAATTGTTAACATTAATGTTTTTGAGCCCATTCGTGCTGCCGCAAGACCAGCTTCACATCCTGCATGACCTGCACCGATTACTATGACATCATATAAACCGGCATTGTATCCCATTGTTTATTCCTCCTAATAACCTCTATCTTACTAAATCATCTCTGATTAAAGTTTCACTTTATTTTCCTAAACAAAATTGAGAGAACAATTGGTCAATTAAGCTTTCATGGACAGTATCACCAGTAATTTCACCAAGTATTTCCCACGCTCTTGTTAAATCAATTTGAACCATATCAATCGGAACACCATTTTCTATCGCTTCAATTGCATCGTTAATTGTTCTTCCTGCTTGTGTTAATAATCCGATATGTCTCGCATTAGACACGTATGTCATATCCGCAGAATCAATTGTTCCTTCAAAGAATAAATCAGCTATTGCCTTTTCAAGCTCATCTATTCCTTGCTCCTCAATTAAAGATGTTGTAATAACACGATTGCCTACCGCTAAATCTGTAACACGTTCCATATCAATTTCTTGCGGTAAATCTGTCTTATTTACAATGACAATGAAATCTTTTCCCTGTACGGCACGGAATAGATCCTCATCTTCATTTGTTAAAGCCTCGCTATAGTTCACTACAATTAACACTAAGTCTGCTTGGCTCATCATTTCCTTCGAACGCTCTACACCAATTCGTTCAACAATATCTTCCGTTTCACGAATTCCGGCTGTATCTATAAGTTTAAGTGGTACACCACGCACATTAACGTACTCTTCAATAACATCACGAGTTGTTCCTGCAATATCAGTTACAATTGCCTTTTTCTCCTGAACAAGACTATTTAATAGCGATGATTTCCCAACGTTAGGTCTACCGATAATCGCGGTAGAAATGCCTTCACGTAAAATCTTTCCTTGCTTCGATGTTTCTAATATCTTTGCAATTTCAGCACGGACATGTGTAGCTTTCTCAATTAAAATATTATGCGTCATCTCTTCTACATCATCATATTCTGGGTAATCTATATTCACCTCAATATGAGCTAATGTTTCTAATATTTCTTGACGCAGATGGCCGATTAATTTAGATAATCGTCCTTCCATTTGGTTAATCGCTACATTCATAGCACGATCTGTTTTCGCACGGATTAAGTCCATAACAGCTTCTGCTTGTGACAAATCAATACGTCCATTTAAAAAAGCACGTTTTGTAAATTCACCAGGCTCTGCCAGTCGTGCTCCTTGCGCTAAAATAAGCTGTAATACTTTATTTACCGAAACAAGTCCACCATGACAGTTAATTTCTACTATATTTTCACGTGTAAAAGTCCTTGGTGCACGCATAATGGACACCATAACTTCTTCAATAACTTGATTTGTATCTAAATCGACAATATGACCATAATGAATTGTATGAGAAGAAACCTGTGTTAAATCCTTCCCTTTAAAAATACGATCAACTTTCTCAATCGCATCATCCCCACTTACTCGAACAATGGCAATTGCACCTTCCCCAAGTGCTGTGGAAATTGCGGCAATTGTATCAAATTCCATGTCCTTTCACCTCACTTGCTTATTTATCTCTATTTCAACATGAATTTTTTCCGTCACTAAATTATTAGGATACCATAACGAACCTATCTACAAAAGAATAATAACTCATTTTATTATGTCCTTATGTAAAAAACACTAAACTTATTCACAGTGGATAAGTTTAGTGTTTTTTAGTTATCCACATTTATTTTCTCCTCAAAAAAACCGGCACTCAATTGAGTAACCGGTCACTTGGAAGATATTACAACATACCGATGTGGTTCTTTCCCTTCAGAAGTTGTAATGATATTTTGATGATTAGATAATGCTTGGTGAATAATTTTCCGTTCAAAAGAAGGCATTGGTTCTAGAACAACTCTTTTTTTCGTACTCACTACTTGTTTTGCTAATCGATAGGAAAGAGATTCTAACGTATTTTTTCTTTTACTACGATAGTTTTCAGCATCCAGTGTAATACCAATATATTGCTTTGTATTACGGTTCGCAACAAGTTTTGTTAAATATTGTAAAGAATTTAACGTATTCCCTCTTTTACCAATTAAAACACCGATATTTTCACCAGAAATTGTAAATTCAACTTCGCGTCCTTTTACAATTTTTCTAATCTCAACTTCCACACCCATATTTTGAATAACATTTTTTAAATATTCTTCACATTCTTGGATTGGATCTTTTTTCAATACAACTTCTACAACAGCAGGGCGATTCCCAAATAAACCTAGGAACCCCCTCTTACCCTCATCGATAATATTTATATCTACTCGATCTTTCGAAGCATTTAATTGTCTTAAAGCATCTTGTACTGCCAGCTCGACTGTTTGTCCTTTAGCAGTAATCATACTCACTTGCTTGATCCTCCTGCCTTACTGGCCTTAATTTCAGGCCCTTTGATCATATACATTTGAGCGATACCAAAGATATTACCAACTACCCAGTACAATGATAGTGCTGCTGGGAAGTTAATTGCAAAGACTAAAATCATAATTGGCATAAGCCAAATCATCATTGCCATTTGCGGATTTTGTCCAGCCGTTCCTGCCATTGCAAGTTTTTGCTGAATAAACGTCGTAATAGCTGCAACAATTGGAAGGATATAGAACGGATCCGCCTGTCCTAAATCGAACCATAAAAATGTATGTTCACTAATTGCTGTTGTTCTCATAATCGCATGATAAAACGCGAATAAAATAGGCATCTGAACAAATATTGGTAAACATCCTGCTAATGGGTTTACACCATTCTTTTGATATAACTGCATCATTTCTTGTTGTAGTTTTTGCTGTGTTGCTTGATCTTTAGAACTATATTTCTCTTTTAATTTCACCATTTCTGGTTGTAACGCCTGCATTGCTTTCGTACTCTTCGTTTGTTTAATCATTAATGGTAATAATGCAAAACGAATGATAAGAGTTGTAACAACGATTGCTAAACCATAATTACTACCAAATAATTCTGCAAAATACGTGATTAACTGAGAAAGCGGGTATACGAAATATTCATTCCAAATCCCAGTGCTTTTCGGTGTAATCGGTTGATTTGTTTCACTACAGCCGGTAGCAATTGCCATTAGCATAATAACCATGGCTAATAAACCTATTTTCTTTTTCAAAGCCTGCTCCTCCTTGTTTCGGTATGTATATAGTGTAATTCATTTCCTTACGCTACTTTTTTATTCTTTTCATACCAGAGCGTTTAAAGACATGAATTAAGCTTTTCTTTAACTCTTCATATGTCATCTCTGCACAAGGCTTCCTTGCTATTATAACAAAATCTTTTCCAGAATCTATCTCATCTTTTAATTCTATAATCGATTGGCGAATCATACGCTTAATTCGATTACGCACTACTGCATTTCCTATTTTCTTACTAACAGAAAGACCAATGCGAAAATGCGGCTGTTTTTCTTTATCTAATTTGTATACAACAAACTGGCGATTGGCATTTGATTGTCCTTTTTGGAAAACAGCCTGGAATTCATCATTCTTTTTTATACGATTTTTTTTCTTCATATCATTTGACACTCCTGTATTTCATCAGCGGAAACTCATTATTATTAGAAAAAAAGACCACTGAACGTTCAGTGGTCTACGCAGATAATACTTTTCTTCCTTTACGACGACGAGCTGCAAGCACTCTACGTCCGTTTGCTGTGCTCATACGGCTGCGGAAACCATGTACTTTGCTGCGCTTACGTTTATTTGGTTGGTAAGTTCTTTTCATTATATGACACCTCCCTGAGGAATATCTGTTAAAGACAGTCTAATAAATTATAGTAAATCAAATAGGAAAATGTCAATGGTTCTCGAAATTTTCATCAAATATTCATTTTTAACCTATTCACATACTTTTTCACAGTCCCTATATTTCCTTGTGGATAAATATTTTTTCTCTTTTTTATATCCACAAACTCTTTTTTTACTTTTACACAGTATATCGTGTTGTGGACAAGTTTATTCCACAAGGTATTGATTTTGTGGATAACTTTCTTAAATTCATTGCTATAGCTGCTTTTTTTTGATATTATAGTTGTGTTTTCACTTTGAATAAGTTTTCCACACCTTTATTTTATCCACAATTTGTGTATAACATGTGGATAGTTTAAATCACATGTGGGTAAATAGTTGTCCACATGTGTTATTTTGTCGAAAACTCTATCTCGGATACTAACGACGTTTTTATATTTTAAAATACGTTTCGTATAAATATGCATTAGAAGTATTTACAGGTTGTACAATTGTTGCGCAACCTTATTCTTTTACCATCTTTGTAAAGGAGGGACACCTTTGGAAAATATCTCTGATTTATGGAATAGTGCCTTAAAAGAATTAGAAAAAAAGGTAAGCAAGCCAAGTTATGAAACATGGTTAAAATCAACAACTGCTCATAACTTAAAAAAAGATGTATTAACTATTACAGCTCCAAATGAATTCGCTCGTGACTGGCTAGAATCTCACTATTCGGAACTAATCTCCGAAACACTTTATGATTTAACAGGGGCAAAACTAGCTATTCGTTTTATCATTCCCCAAAGTCAGGCAGAAGAGGATATAGATCTTCCTTCTGTTAAGCAAAAACACGCACATGATGAGTCTAATCACTTACCACAGAGTATGTTAAACCCAAAATATACATTTGATACATTTGTTATTGGCTCTGGTAATCGTTTTGCACATGCTGCTTCTTTAGCTGTAGCTGAAGCACCAGCTAAAGCCTATAATCCGCTCTTTATTTACGGGGGCGTTGGACTTGGAAAAACACATTTAATGCACGCAATTGGGCATTATGTAATTGAACACAACCCAAATGCAAAAGTTGTATATTTATCATCTGAAAAATTTACAAATGAATTTATTAATTCAATTCGTGATAATAAAGCTGTCGATTTTCGTAATAAATATCGTAATGTAGATGTCTTATTGATAGATGATATTCAATTTCTTGCTGGAAAAGAACAAACACAGGAAGAGTTTTTCCATACATTTAATGCGTTACATGAAGAAAGTAAACAAATTGTGATTTCAAGCGATAGACCACCAAAAGAAATCCCAACTTTAGAAGATCGCCTTCGTTCTCGCTTTGAATGGGGGTTAATTACGGACATTACGCCACCAGATTTAGAAACTAGAATCGCAATTTTACGTAAAAAAGCAAAAGCAGAAGGTCTTGATATACCAAATGAAGTTATGCTTTATATCGCAAATCAAATCGATTCAAATATTCGTGAACTAGAGGGTGCACTTATTCGAGTTGTAGCTTATTCATCTTTAATTAATAAAGATATGAATGCTGATTTAGCGGCTGAAGCGCTTAAAAATATTATTCCAAACTCTATACCTAGAATTATTTCTATTTCTGATATTCAAAAGGCTGTTGGGGGCGTCTATCAAGTAAAATTAGAAGATTTCAAAGCAAAAAAACGGACAAAATCCGTTGCATTCCCTCGCCAAATTGCGATGTATTTATCACGTGAACTTACGGACTCATCTTTGCCAAAAATAGGTGAAGAATTTGGTGGCCGCGATCATACAACAGTAATCCATGCTCACGAAAAAATTTCGAAGCTATTAAAAACGGATACTCAATTACAAAAACACGTTGAAGAAGTTAAGGATATTTTAAAATAGTAGTAGCTGAATAGTGTGAATAACTTAGCTTATTTTACGCACAGTCTATCCACATGTAGATAGACTGTTTTTACATCTTTAAACAGGGTTATCCACATATCCACAAGCCCTATTACTATTACTACTACTTTTTTATCTTTATTAAATAAATAAAATCTTATACTTACCGGAGGTTTTTCGTTATGCGTTTTACAATACAAAAAGACTATCTTGTAAGAAGTGTACAAGATGTAATGAAGGCAGTTTCTTCTCGTACAACAATTCCAATTCTTACAGGGATTAAAGTTGTAGCAACTGAAGAAGGAGTTACTTTAACAGGTAGTGATGCAGACATCTCTATCGAATCATTTATCCCAGTCGAAGATGCTGGAAAAGAAATTGTGGAAATTGAACAATCAGGAAGTATTATTTTACAAGCAAAATATTTTAGTGAGATCGTAAAAAAATTACCTAAAGAAACTGTCGAAATTTCTGTGGAAAATCATTTTATGACAAAAATAAAATCTGGAAAATCAGAGTTCAACTTAAATGGTTTAGATGCTGCTGAATATCCGTTATTACCACAAATCGAAGAACATCATGTATTTAAGATTCCAACAGATTTACTAAAGCACATGATTCGTCAAACAGTATTTGCAGTTTCAAGTTCTGAAACAAGACCGATCTTGACAGGTGTAAACTGGAAGGTATATAACAGCGAGCTAACTTGTATTGCAACAGATAGTCACAGACTAGCACTTCGTAAAGCAAAAATCGAAGGGTATAATATTGCCGATGAATTTCAAGCGAATGTCGTTATTCCTGGTAAGAGCTTAAGTGAATTAAGTAAAATTCTAGATGAATCTGAAGAAATGGTAGATATCGTTATTACGGAGTATCAAGTATTATTCCGTACAAAACATTTATTATTCTTCTCAAGATTATTAGAAGGAAATTATCCAGATACAACGCGTTTAATTCCAGCTGAAAGTAAAACTGATATATTTGTAAATACAAAAGAATTTTTACAAGCGATTGATCGTGCGTCGTTGTTAGCAAGAGATGGTCGTAACAACGTTGTTAAATTATCGACATTAGAACAACAGATGTTAGAGATTTCTTCGAATGCACCAGAAATCGGAAAAGTAGTAGAAGAGGTTCAATGTGAAAATGTAGATGGAGAAGAATTAAAAATATCTTTTAGTGCAAAATATATGATGGACGCATTAAAGGCCTTAGATAGTACAGAAATTAAAGTTAGTTTTACTGGAGCGATGAGACCGTTTTTAATTCGCACAGTAAATGATGATTCCATTATCCAATTAATTTTACCAGTCCGTACTTACTAAGTAAGGATTAAGGGTTGCTAGTGTAAAGGTACTAGTGACCCTTATTTGATTTGTGGGGTATTACTTTCCTAATGCTAGTTTATTTAGTACAATGAAAGAATGAACACTTTCAGAAAGTGAGCGATTTTATGAAACTTATTAAGATTTCAACAGAATACATTACACTAGGACAATTTTTAAAGTTAGCTGATGTAATTGATACAGGTGGCGCTGTGAAATGGTTCTTACAAGAATATGAAGTATACGTGAATCAAGAACTTGAAAATAGAAGAGGCCGAAAGTTATATGCAAATGATATTGTTGAAATTCCGGGAAGCGGAACTTTCCAAGTTCAGGCATAAAGGGGGATCCCTTTGTTTATTACAGAAATACAATTAAAAAACTATCGCAATTATGAGCATTTAGAGCTTTCCTTTGAGGATAAAGTCAATGTAATTATTGGTGAAAATGCGCAAGGGAAAACGAATCTGATGGAAGCTATTTATGTATTGGCGATGGCGAAATCTCATAGAACTTCGAACGATCGTGAACTCATTCGTTGGGATGAGGATTATGGTAATATAAAAGGTAGATTACAAAGGCGAAATAGTTCAGTATCCTTAGAATTAAATATTTCAAAAAAAGGTAAAAAGGCAAAGTTAAATCAGTTAGAACAACAAAAATTGAGCCAGTATATTGGTGAAATGAATGTTGTTATGTTTGCCCCAGAAGATTTAAATCTTGTAAAAGGAAGCCCTCAAGTACGAAGACGCTTTTTGGATATGGAACTTGGACAAATAGCTCCGGTCTATTTGTATGAATTAAGTCAATATCAAAAGGTACTCACGCAACGAAATCATTTACTTAAGAAGATGCAAGGGAATAGTAAAAATGAGGAAACGATGTTGGATGTATTTACACTTCAACTTATTGAGCATGGTGCAAAAATTTTGCGAAAACGTTTTGAGTTTTTGCATTTACTACAAGAATGGGCTGCTCCAATTCATCGCGGAATTAGCAGGGGATTAGAGGAGTTAGAAATCGTTTATAAACCAAGTGTAGATGTATCAGAATCAATGGATTTGTCGAAAATAAAGGAAGTATACTATGAAAGTTTTCAATCTGTGAAACAACGTGAAATTTTTCGGGGTACAACTTTACTTGGTCCTCATCGTGATGATTTACAATTCTTCGTTAATAGTAAAAATGTTCAAGTCTTTGGTTCACAAGGACAACAACGAACAACCGCACTATCCCTAAAATTGGCTGAAATTGAATTGATATACTCAGAGGTTAAGGAATATCCAATTCTTTTACTAGATGATGTGTTATCAGAATTAGATGATTATCGTCAATCGCATCTGCTAAATACAATTCAAGGAAAAGTACAAACCTTTGTGACAACGACGAGTGTCGAGGGAATTGAACACGAAACATTGAAAGAAGCGAAAACAATTCATGTAACGAACGGCACGGTAGATTGTGAAATAGACAGAAAATAATTTCTGTTTAAATGGAAAAGTAGGTGATCTTTGTGTCAATGGAACAAAAGCAAATGCAGGAAAATGCATATGATGAAAGTCAGATTCAGGTGTTAGAAGGACTGGAGGCAGTTCGAAAGCGTCCTGGTATGTATATTGGTTCTACAAGTGGAAAAGGTCTTCATCACCTCGTGTGGGAAATTGTTGATAACAGTATTGATGAAGCTTTAGCAGGATATTGTGATGAAATTAATGTCAGTATTGAAGAAGATAATAGTATTGTTGTAACAGATGATGGTCGTGGTATCCCTGTTGGTATACAAGAAAAAATGGGACGTCCTGCTGTAGAAGTTATTATGACGGTACTCCATGCCGGTGGTAAATTTGGCGGTGGTGGTTATAAAGTTTCTGGTGGTTTGCATGGTGTAGGTGCATCTGTTGTAAATGCTTTATCAACAGAATTAGAGGTATTTGTACATCGAGATGGAAAAATACACTATCAAAAATATGAACGCGGGGTCCCGGCTGCGGATTTAAAAGTAATAGGTGAAACTGATCGTACAGGAACGATCACACGCTTTAAGCCAGATTCAGAAATTTTTACAGAGACGACAGAATACGAATTTGATACATTAGCGACTCGTATGCGTGAGTTGGCGTTTTTAAATCGTAATATTAAATTAACAATTGAAGATAAGCGTGAACATAAGCAAAAGAAAGAATTCCATTATGAAGGTGGAATTAAATCATATGTTGAACATTTAAATCGTTCAAAACAACCGATTCATGAAGAACCTGTATATGTTGACGGTTCAAAAGATGGGATTCAGGTTGAGGTTGCTCTTCAATATAACGAAGGCTATACAAATCATATTTATTCATTTACAAATAATATTCATACGTATGAAGGCGGTACACATGAGGTAGGTTTTAAGACTGCTCTAACACGTGTAATTAACGATTATGGTCGTAAAAATAATATTTTAAAAGATGCGGATAGTAATTTAACTGGTGAAGATGTTCGTGAAGGCTTAACAGCAATCGTGTCAATTAAGCATCCAAATCCACAATTTGAAGGACAAACAAAGACGAAACTTGGAAATAGTGAAGCGAGAACGATTACAGAGTCTGTATTCTCAGAGGCGTTTGAAAAGTTCTTACTGGAAAACCCCAATGTTGCACGTAAAATTATAGATAAAGGGACTATGGCAGCGCGTGCACGTGTAGCGGCTAAAAAGGCTCGTGAACTAACGCGCCGAAAGAGTGCTCTAGAAGTTTCAAGTTTACCAGGGAAGCTAGCTGATTGTTCTTCTAAAGATCCAGCAATTAGCGAAATTTATATCGTGGAGGGTGACTCTGCGGGCGGATCTGCAAAACAAGGACGCGATCGTCATTTTCAAGCGATTTTACCACTGAAGGGTAAAATTATTAACGTTGAAAAGGCACGTTTAGATAAGATTTTATCAAATGATGAAGTTCGTACAATTATTACAGCAATTGGTACAAATATTGGTGGGGATTTTGCTATTGAAAAAGCTCGCTATCATAAAGTTATTATTATGACAGATGCCGATGTTGATGGTGCACATATTCGTACCCTATTATTAACGTTCTTCTATCGTTATATGCGTCAAATCATTGAGTGTGGATATATATATATCGCACAGCCACCGTTGTTTAAAGTACAACAAGGTAAAAAAATTCAATATGCTTATAACAATAAAGAACTTGAAAAAATACTAGCTGAATTACCAGCTCAACCTAAGCCCGGGATTCAGCGTTATAAAGGTCTAGGGGAAATGAATCCAACTCAGCTGTGGGAGACGACAATGGACCCAGAAGTACGTTCGTTACTTCAAGTTTCCCTTCAAGATGCAATTGAAGCGGATGAAACATTTGAAATTTTGATGGGTGATAAAGTAGAGCCGCGTCGTAACTTTATCCAAGAAAATGCAAAATACGTGAAAAACCTTGATATTTAAGTGAGTAATGACAGGAATCTAAGTATTCCTGTCTTCTACATATAAATCAATGTATGTGTAACGGAAATGTAAGAGGAGGTGCTCGTTGATGTCAGACAATCAACAACAAGCACGAATTCGAGAAATTAATATTAGTCATGAAATGCGTACCTCATTTTTAGATTACGCAATGAGTGTTATCGTGTCTCGTGCATTACCAGATGTTCGTGATGGATTAAAACCAGTTCATCGTAGGGTTTTATATGCGATGAATGATTTAGGAATTACAGCTGATAAAGCATATAAGAAGTCGGCGCGTATTGTCGGCGAAGTAATTGGTAAGTATCACCCGCACGGTGATTCAGCTGTTTATGAAACAATGGTACGTATGGCACAAGATTTTAGTCAACGTTACATGCTTGTTGATGGACATGGTAATTTCGGTTCTGTTGATGGAGATTCAGCGGCAGCAATGCGTTATACAGAAGCAAGAATGTCTAAGATTTCTATGGAATTAATACGCGATATTACAAAGAATACAATTGATTATCAAGATAACTACGATGGTTCTGAAAGAGAGCCAGTTGTATTACCAGCGCGTTTCCCTAACTTATTAGTCAATGGTACGACGGGTATTGCGGTTGGTATGGCAACAAACATTCCACCGCATCAACTTGGAGAAGTAATTGATGGTGTGTTGGCATTAAGTCATAACCCTGATATCACTATCGCGGAATTAATGGAATATATTCCTGGACCAGACTTCCCAACTTCAGGTTTAATCTTAGGGCGAAGTGGAATTCGAAGAGCTTACGAAACAGGTCGCGGTTCTATTATACTTCGTGCTAAAGTTGAAATTGAAGAGAAAGCAAATGGTAAACAAACTATTATCGTAACAGAACTACCTTATCAAGTTAATAAGGCGCGATTAATTGAAAAGATCGCAGAACTAGTTCGTGATAAGAAAATTGAAGGTATTACAGATTTACGTGATGAATCAGATCGAAATGGTATGCGTATTGTTATGGAAGTACGTCGTGATGCCAATGCCAATGTACTATTAAATAATCTATATAAACATACAGCACTCCAAACAAGCTTCGGTATTAATATGTTGTCTCTTGTAAATGGAGAGCCACAAGTCTTAAATTTAAAACAAAATCTATATTATTATTTAGAGCATCAAAAGGTAGTGATTCGTAGACGTACTGCTTATGAATTAGAGAAAGCAGAAGCGCGTGCTCATATTTTAGAAGGCTTACGAATTGCTTTAGATCATCTTGATGAAGTTATTACTTTAATCCGTAGTTCAAAAACAGCTGATATTGCAAAACAAGGTTTAATGGAACGTTTCGGCTTAAGTGAGAAACAAGCGCAAGCGATTTTAGATATGCGTTTGCAACGTTTAACTGGATTAGAACGCGAAAAAATCGAACAAGAATATCAAGATTTAATGAAGATAATTGCAGAGTTAAAAGCAATTTTAGCAGACGAAGAAAAAGTTCTTGAAATTATTCGCGAGGAATTAGCTGAAGTAAAAGAGCGTTTTAATGATAAGAGAAGAACAGAAATTACAATTGGCGGTATGGAAGCTATAGAGGATGAAGATTTAATCCCAGAACAAAATATCGCAATTACACTTACTCATAATGGTTATATTAAGAGGTTACCGGCTTCTACGTACAAAACACAGAACCGTGGGGGACGTGGTGTACAAGGAATGGGTACGAATGATGATGACTTTGTCGAACATTTATTAACAACGTCTACTCATGATCATATTTTATTCTTCACAAACAAGGGTAAAGTATACCGTACGAAAGGATATGAAATTCCAGAGTATAGTCGTACAGCAAAAGGTATACCGATTATTAATCTATTAGGGGTAGATAAGGGTGAGTGGATCAACGCTATTATTCCAATTCGTGAATTTGGTGACGACCAGTTCTTATTCTTTACAACGAAACAAGGTATCTCTAAGAGAACACCACTTTCATCATTTGCCAATATACGTACAAATGGTTTAATTGCAATTTCTCTTCGTGAAGAGGATGAATTAATCTCTGTACGCTTAACATCTGGTGATAAGGATATTATCGTTGGGACAAGTAACGGTATGTTAATTCGTTTCAATGAGCAAGATGTGCGTTCAATGGGACGTAATGCGGCTGGCGTAAAAGCAATTACATTAGGTGATGAAGATCAAGTTGTAGGTATGGAAATTGTCGAAGAGGATGTAAATGTTCTAATTGTAACGAAAAATGGTTATGGAAAGCGTACACCGATTGATGAATACCGCCTGCAAAGTCGTGGTGGTAAAGGTCTGAAGACTTGTAATATTACAGATAAAAACGGTAAGTTAGTAGCGGTTAAGTCTGTAACAGGCGAAGAAGACATTATGTTAATTACAGCAGCAGGCGTTATTATTCGTATGCCGGTTGATCAAATCTCTCAAATGGGACGTAATACACAAGGTGTTCGTCTAATTCGATTAGAAGATGAGCAAGAGGTAGCGACAGTAGCAAAAGCGCAAAAAGATGAAGAAGAAGAATCTAATGAAGAGGATTCTTCTGAAGAGTAAGAGTGGGGATTTCTCCCCCTCTTATTTTTTTATAATAATACTTGCATAGCAATAGGAAAGTGTATATAATAGGAAAAGTCAGCAAATGAGAGATACAAGTTATCGGAAAAAACTTGTTGACGAAAATAATATACTATGATATATTATGAAAGTCGCTGAAACGCGATGTTGAACTTTGAAAACTAAACGAAACAAACAACGTGAAACGTCAATTTTTATTTTTAGATGCTAGACAAACTAACTTTATTGGAGAGTTTGATCCTGGCTCAGGATGAACGCTGGCGGCGTGCCTAATACAT